>NZ_JBEZLL010000011.1:0-251502 GCF_040652135.1 Streptomyces sp. NPDC048295 | reverse complement strand
CCGAAAACTCCGCTGCAGCACCAACCGCATCACCGACATCGTGAAGGCTGTCCTCGTCCTGCACCACGCCTCAATCTGAGGTTGGAAAAGGCTCACTGTCGCCGCCTCTGCCGCGGGCCTTCAGTCCCAAGGAAGGCGAACGAACCTTCGGCCCGCCTCATGCGAAGGAACTGCCGCTACCGCATGGAGCCGGGGCTGCTCGGAGCTCGACTGGGCACGGGGCTGGAGCGACGACGCCGAGGAGCGGCAAGCCGTCCTGGACCGGCTGGGCGACCTCGTTGCTTGAGTCGTTCCCATCGCCTGGCCGGCGAGTGGTGGAGCGAGTAAGGGGTGGCCCAGCCGGCTGCCTCGGCGCGGCGCCTATGTCGCGGCGGTGCACACCTCCTGCGACCGGTGCGAGGGTCGGACAGGCCGGAATCGGGTTCAGGTCCCGCGGTTACCGGAAGGCGGGCGGTTGTCGGGCGCAGGGTGGGCGGGCTTCGGGGCGGGGCTTCACGCGTCGGGGAGTCGCTGCTTCGCTGGAGGTATGACGGGACACGGATCGAGGCCGCGTGGACTCCGATAGCGCGATCGCGCCTTTGGTCGCGGTCGTCGGAGTCGTCGGGACGCTGCTTTCCGCGCTGCTGACGCAGCACGCGGCGGACCGCAGTCGGCAGCGGGAGCAGGAGCGTGCCGAGCAGTTGCGGGAGCGGCGCAGTGCGGCCGAGGAGCGGCGGTCCTGCTACGTAGCTCTCAACACCGCCGCCCGGCAGTATCTGGCCGCACTCACCGACCAGTTGCACGCGCTGAGCCGCGACGGCGAACTGCGTTCCGCGCGGCAGCGGCTCACCGCCGCCCGGGATCTGCACCGGGATGTGTACGCGGAGGCCCAGATGCGGCTGCCGGAGAACGTGCTCGGTCCTGCGGGCGAGGTCAGCCACGCGCTCGGCGCGGTGTACGGCAGTCTCAGGCGCATGGACGACGGTGTCCCGCGCCCCGGCGACTCGCCCGTCGCCGCGCAGAGGGACATCGACGCGCTCTGGGGCCGGCTGCGGGAGATGCGGCGTGCCATGCGGGCCGATCTGGGTGCGGAGGGTGAGGATCGGCGTTCGGTGTGAACGAGGGCTCGTGGGGCGGCGATCCGGAAGCCCTCGACCGGGTGCGGGGGAGACGCCCGCCGCGTACGGGCGGGTGCCATTCGGCCGCATGTCCGCGAAGGCGTCTGCCGGCCGGATCGGTCCGTTCGCGGGCGGGTCGACTCCGAGGGGCGATGGGATCGGAGCGCCGGTGCGTGGGCTTCCCCTGGTCCAGAAGGTTCGCGAGGCCTCGGAAGGCATGCCCGGGCCCGCCGGCAGCACCGTCATGACGCGGCCCATGGGACATCCGGGGGTTCCTGCGCGTCGCCCCCGGATCCGGGACCTGGTGAGGACGGCTGAACCGGTCGGTTGCCGGTCGCTTCCAGGTCGCCTTCGGTCCGCTCCCCGTGATCCGGCCTCCTGGGACTGGGGGATCGGGCATTCTGTGAACACCGGGACGAGCGGAGCGGGGGCGCGATGGATCACGGCAACGGCGGGACACGGGGGCTACGGGCCTGGGCGCGGGACGCCGCCGGGCGGGCCGATCTGCTGATCCCCTTCCACCGGGTGCCGCCGAGGGCGCCGCGCGGGGTTGTCGTCGACCAGGCCTTCTTCGACCGGACCTTGGATGAACTGACGCAACTGGAAAGACTGTTGGGCTCGGACGAGCAGCGGCGCAGCGCCGTGGTGGCCCGGCTGGGGGTCCTGCTCGCCCTGCGGCACATGAATGACGGCCCTCCTGAGGATCGGGGCCGGGCGCTCGTGCACCTGCGCGGAGTCCGTGAGGCGGTGCCGCAGGCACCCGAGTGGGAGCGGCAGTGCGCTGCGATGGGCCTGCTGCTCCTGATGGCGCCGCCACCACGACTCGGCGGCGGTATCGGCCTTGCCCCCGACTTCCCGGCCGCCCTGAACTGGTACCTGACGCAGATCGGCCGTGACGGCATGGCCGAACTGCCCGTGCTTCTCGGCGACGTCCAGGACCTGCCGATGCCGACCCAAATGCGCTCGGAAGTAGCCAAGTTGGCTTCGATGATGCCTCTGCTCAAGGAGTTGCTGCGGCCGGGCGGCGTCAGCGAAACGATGCAACAGCGCCTGACGGACGCCATGCCTGAGGACTTCCCGTACGGAGACCAACTCCGGGGGCTGGCGGAGTCCATGGGGCTGGCCGAGTCCATGGGGCTGCGGAACGGTCCCGGGACGCGATCGTCGCGGCCGTCCGGAGCAGCGGCCGGCCGCGACGATCTGCTGCACGAGCCGGCAGAGGGCGGTTCCACCCGTCAGGTCTCCGGCGAGGCCGACGCCGAGATCTCCGCCGCGATGCTCGCGGCAGCGGCGGCGATCGGGACGGGAGATCCGACGCTGCTGGACACGGCCGTGCGCCGGATGGCCGAGGCCGCGGACCGGCTGGCGCCGGGGCATCCGATGAACCTCCCCATGAAAGCCATGCGTTCCGTGCTGCTGCACGGCGCGGGCGTCATCGGAGGCAGCTACCAGGACGACGACTTCGCGCACCGCGTGACCGAGGAGATGAAGGCCGGCCCGGGCCCGGGGGACGCAGTTCCCGCTTCCGGCCCGGATGCCGACGCCCTCAACTCGATTCGGCTCCTCTCGTTGCTCTCCCGGATCCGGCGCGGCGAACGGGACGAGGATGTGGACGAGTTGGACGCGGTTCTGTATGAACTGCTGCGCCTCCGGACGACCGTGCCCAGAGACCACTCCTCCTGGATTCTCGTTCCGCTGGCGCTGAGCCAGGCGTATCAGGCCCGTGGCTCGCTGCTGGGGGACGAGTCGGAGATCGAGCGCGGGCTCGCGCTCCTGGAGGAATGCGTACGGTCGGCACCACCGCCTTGGAACGAGAAGCTGGGTGAGCTCAGCAGGCAGGCGAAGCTCCTGCGCGGGCACTACGAGAGCGATCCGGCGCTGGTCGAGGAGAGCCTGCACCAGGCGGGCCGAGAGGCTCCGGCGCTGCCCATGCAGCGCCAGATCGAAGAGCTCCGTACGGCGCTCGCCCTGATGGAGCGGTACCAGCACACCGATGACCCGACCGACCTGAACCGGGCCATCGCGAGCCTGGAGCGGATACGTGAACGCGCCCGGCAGGGCCGGGAAACGGCTTTCGCGACGGACGCCCTGTGGCACCTCGTCACGGCGTACTGGCTGCGATTCTTCCGGACGCAGAACCCGGAGGAAGTGCACGCCGCCACGAACGCGGGGCTGGACGCCCTGCACGCCGTCTCGGCCGACGTACTTCTCCAGGTCGGCTCCGAGCACGGCCTGCAGGCGGCCCGGTCCGCGGCCAACCGGGCGCTGATGACCGCCCGCACGGCGATCGGCTGCGGCCGTCCGGAGGCGGCGGTGACGGCCCTGGAGCTGGGCCGGGCACTGGTGCTGCACGCCGCCTCGGCCGCCGCGGGAATTCCCGAACTGCTTGCGGCGCGCGGGCACCGGGAACTCGCCGACACCTGGCGGAAGAAGACAGGAGCGACGCACACGGAGGATGGCAGGCTCCTTCCCGGCAGCCTGCGCCGACGGACCCTGGAAGTGCTCGGCTACCGGCGGCACGACAGCCGGATGACACTGTTCGCCACCCCGTCCACGGCCGCGCTCAGCGCGGGCGTCGCGGCGGGCGACGCAGACGTACTGGTCTACCTGCTGCCCGGGCAGGGCGAGGCGCACGGGCTGGCGATCGCCCTGTGGCCGGACATGGAGCCGGAGGTGCTCGACCTGCCGTCGCTGCTCGCCACGCCGAACGGCCCTCTGGCGGAGTACCTGGACGCTGCGGCGGCCCGTTCCCGGGTGGGCGGCGAGGTGTCGGAGCGCAGATGGGAGAGGGCTCTCGGCCGCCTGTGCGACTGGGCCTCGTACGCGGTCATGGGACCGTTGACCGAACAGCTCGAAGCCCGCCTCGCCGCCCGCGCGGGGCGCAGCACGGCGCGGCCCGCCGCCGGGCGCGGCCCCCTCCGCCTCGTGCTGGTGCCGTGCGGGAACCTCGGCGTCGTGCCGTGGCACGCCGCGCGCCATCGTGACCGGGGCGAATACCGCTACGCCTGCCAGGACCTGGTGGTCACCTATGCGGCGTCGGGCAGTCAGTTCCTCGCGGCGGTGGGCCGCGACCGGCTCCCGGTGGACGCGTCTGCGGTCCTTGTGGCCGATCCACGGATGGACCTCACCCACGCGGAGCGGGAGATCAGTGCGCTGCACCGTGCGTTCTATCCGGGGGCACGGCTCTACGGGGAGTTCTACGAGGCGCCCACCACGCTTCAAGCACTCGGGACACCGGACGAGTTGCTCGCCGAACTGGGTCGGGCGTCGTTGCTGCACGTGGCGTCCCACGGGTCCGCCGGGCCACGGCCGACGGTGTCGGCGCTCAGCCTGGCGTTCCCCGGCGACAGCGAGGCGTGGCCCTCCGAGCGGGGCGGCCCGGGGGCTCTGCCGGACCTGGGGATGCTGACCGTCACCCGGCTGCTGGACATCCCGGGCGACGGCACCGAAGGCGCGGCTGCCCTGGACGTCCCCGGCGACGGCGCCGAAGGCGCTGCCGCCACTGCCGGAACCGCCGCCACCCCACCCCGTCGAGCCGGGCCGCTGATCGTGCTCAGCGCCTGCGAGACGGACCTGAGCAACCGCGATCACGACGAGGCGCTGACGCTGGCCACGGCGTTCGTGGCGCGCGGCGCGCGGAACGTGGTGGGGTCGCGGTGGAGGACGTCCGACGGTGCTTCGGCACTGATGATGGCGGTGTTCCACCACTTCGTGGCGGTCGAAGGCCAGGCCCCGGCGAGCGCTCTGCGGTCGGCGCAGCTGTGGATGCTCGACCCCCGGCGCAGGGTTCCCGGCAGTGTCGGGGGCGCGCTGGCGCGCGACGCCCAACTGCCCGGCCTGGACCGGCTTTCGGTGTGGGCCGCCTTCACCCACCAGGGACATCCGGGGCTGCCGGCGACCACTGCCGCCAAGGAGGAGGCCACGTGAATCCGGAGGAACTGCTCGATCTCGTCCGCCTGCACTGGGACGACATCCGCAGTGCGCTCGACGACGCGGATCGCGAAGAGCTCGTGTCCAGGCTCGGCGCGCTCGCAGCCACGCCGCAGCAGGCGGAACGGGAAGTGCGCAGAGCCGTGCAAGGGGTACGGCTGGCGCTGCTGGACTTCCTTCCGCCCGGACACCCGGTGCGTACCGCGCTGGACGGCCTCCGGCTGGCCGGTCCGGCGACGGCCTGCCCCCGGGTGGTGGAGAGGGCCCGGGAACTGCACACCTGGCTCACCAGGTCCGGCGGCCCGGCACCCGCACTCCCCGCGGACCCCGAGGGGATCATCGCGGTCGTGCAACGACGGCTGCTGGCACAGCCGTCGTTCTCGGCGCGGGAGGTGCGCGACGGCTGCGCCAGTACGGAAGGGCTCATCGCGCTGGACGATCCGGTGGACGGGCCCCGCTACCCGGCATTCCAGTTCGCCGGTCACGGCGCCGCGCCGATCCCCGTCGTCCGGCGGGTCAACCGGCTGCTCCTCGCGGACCAGGACCCGTGGGGCGCGGCCGACTGGTGGCTGAGCAGCAACGAGTGGCTGGGCGGGCGGCCCGCGACACTGCTCGGGGCCCTGCCCGAGGACCTGTTGGTCGGTGCGGCCTCGGCGATGCTGGAGGGCGACTGATGCCCGACCGCCATCCGCCGACGGCGTACCGGATGACGCCGCACCAGTGCATCCTGCCCGCCGGAACCGAGTTGTGGCGCTGCCACAGCAGCAGACGCCCCGCCGAGGGGTTCAACCCGGTGGCCGCCGACTCGCACTTCGGCGGCAACCGCTTCGACGGCACACCCGAGGACTCGTACCCCTTCCTGTACGCGGGAGCCGAACCGGCCACCGCGCTGGCCGAGGTACTGCTGCGGTCGCTGGCCTTCGACACGGACTCGGGCCTGCGTCTGGTGCCCCGCGCGTGGGTGGCGGGCCGCTCGTTGACCCTGCTGCGGACCCGGGTGGAGCTGCGGCTCATCCAGTTGCTGTCGGAGGAGGACCTGGCCGCGGTGTGCCAGGACTCCTGGCTCCTCGAAGCGGAGGGTGCGGGGTACGCGCAGACCCGGCGCTGGGCGAGCGAGTTGCGCACTCAAGTCCCGGAAGCCCAGGGCCTGGTGTGGCAGTCCCGACGGCACCGGCCGAGACACGCGGTCGTCCTGTTCGGCGACCGCTGCGGAGAGGACCCGCTCAAGCCCGATCCCGGCAGGAGGGCGATCGACCTGGGGTCGCCGACGGGGATCACGGAGACGAACCGGCTGCTCGCACCCCTGCGCGCGGCAGTGGTCCCGGGAGAGACGGGCTGACCGCTTGTGGCGGTTTGTCACAAGGAGGATCCTTGTCGTCATGCCATCCGGGACAGCCATGCCATCCGAACCGGTCGGTCACACCTCGGACGGACCCGGGCCGGCCGACCCTGCGTCGGCCGACCACGCCTCGGTCGTCCGTGACCTCGGGGTGCTCCGTCGCGCGGGGATCGTCCGGCTGCGCTCGCTGGAGCTGCCGGCCCTCGCGCACGCTGCGGCGCTGACCGGTCAGCCGCCCTCCTCCGCGGTGGAACAGCTGCTGCGGCAGGCGGTGGCGCGGCTTGACGGCGGCAGCCTCCAGGAGGCGGCCGCGTACACGCTGGGCCTGACGCCCGGCACCCGTGACTGGCCGGGGGCCGACCGGCGCAGGCGCGCCGCCGGGGTCTACGGCGTCAGCGTGGAGCGGCACCGCAAGTACCACGAGCCGATGGTGCTGAACCAGATCGCCGAACAGATCGTGCAGCTGGTGCAGTTGACGGGGCAGGTCCCGCCCGACGAGCCGGCCCCGGGCACCCACCGCGCACTCCTCGCGCGGGCGGCCGGCCGGACGGTACCGGTGACCCTGCACATCCACCCCGTCGATCTCCTGCGGGACGTGGACGTGATCGTCTCGCCCGCCAACACCTACTTCGCGCTGCCCGAGGCGTACAAGTCGTCGGTATCGGCCTCGCTGCGCCGGGCCGGGGCGCGACGTGGCCTGACCGGGGACCTGGTGGAGGACGGCATCCGCGACGAACTGCGGGAGTGGGCCGCGCGTCAGCACACATCGGGACGCCCGGTGCTGCCCGGCACCGTGGCGGCCACGGGTTCCGGCGCCCTGGCGGAGCAGGGCGTACGCCGCATCTACCACGCGGCCGTCGCCGTGCCCCGGGCCGGGACCAACGACTACGACGTACTGCCCGCCGACGTGACCCGGGCGGTGGCCCGGGCCCTGACGACGCTGGCCGAGGAACGCGACCGCTTCGACCCGCCGCTGCGTTCGGTGTGCCTGCCCCTGGTCGGTTCCGGACGGGGCGGGCTGTCGTACCAGCAGAGCCTTCACGCCCTGTGGGCGGCCGTCGAGGCGGAACTGGCCCGTGGAGCCGACTGGGACCTCCACCTCATCGTGCGCCGGGCCGCTCCGGCCGACCTGATCACGCGCACGCTCACGGGCGACGGGGCCGTCGGCATCCGCCCCGATTCCGCCCGGTCCGCGACCAGCCCGCCTGGTGTGCTGGAACAGGGGAACGAGACGGACCCACCGACTCGGTGAATCCCCGCTCCTCCGCACGCTGACGGGGTGAGGCACTCCGATGCGCGACGGCGCCCGCCGGCCCGCCGGATTCCGGACCCGGCCGGAGGGGAACCGTGGCTCGCCACGAAGCGTCCCGCACAACACGTGGTTCCCAGTCCGAGAGTGCGGCACACAACAGCCAGTCACAGCGAGACGAGACGGACACACTGACGATGAAGGAAAGCAACCGGGGGCATCTGCTCCCCATCTACGTCCTGGCCGACGAGTCGGGCTCGATGTACGAGCACATCGACGATCTCAACGACGGGCTGCGGTCACTGCACCAGGCGCTGCTCGGAGAGCCGATGGCCGCGGCCAAGGTGCGCTTCTCGGTACTCGGATTCTCCGACGACGTCATCGAGCGGCTGCACCAGGTGGACCTGCGCGGCGCGAACGAGTTCCCGAAGCTGCACACCCGCGGATCGACGAGCTACGCCGCGGCGTTCGAGGACCTCGCGGGCCGCATCCCGGTCGACGTCAAGGACCTCAAGAGCCAGGGCTACCAGGTGCACAGGCCCGCAGTCTTCTTCCTCAGCGACGGTGTTCCCAACGGCGGGGAGAACTGGCAGGAGACACTGCGCCGCCTCACCGACCGCTCGGTGACACCCGCCGCGCCGAACATCATCGCCTGCGGCATCGGCGACGCGGACGCGGAGACCATCAACAAGGTCGCGACGCGGGCGGAGTTCGGCTTCGTCGCGGACAAGGGCATCGATGTCGGCGCGGCCATCTCGAAGTTCTGCGCCGCCCTCACCAAGAGTGTGATCGCCTCCGGCCGCTCACTCGACTCGTCGACCCCGCACCTGCAGGTCGACAAGCCGGAGGGTTTCACCGTAGCGATCGACGTGATCTGACATGGTGCCGCGCTTCAACCGCCGCCGGGGGGAGACGCAGAGCGAACCCGCCCGGTACGTGCCACCGCCACCGGGGCCACCGCCGATGCCGCCGCGGGCGGCACCGGCACCCCGGCCGCCGGAGAACCCGGAGGACCATCGGTTCGGCGAGACCTCACGGGGCGCGCCCCGTGACCTGCCCGACGGCACGGCCGGCGAAGCGCCGTGGGACCGGGGGACAGGCGTGGCCGGACACGGTTTCGCCCCGGTGCCGCTCCGGCCCCCGGGCAGTGTCCCGTACCAGCCGGACGTCCCCGCGGACCAGTGGGGCCCTGTCGTCGTGGACCGAGCCGTGGTGGCCTTCGACCCGGTGCCGCCCACGGGGATGTCCTACCGTCCCGACACCGTCTGCGACGGCTGGTCGACGGCGGCACTGGACATACGGCTGGCGTCCGTACGCGGCTACGAACACCGGCACGACGGCACACAGCGCGAGGACGACGCGGCGATCGCGTGGGACCAGGGCACCGGCACCGTGGTGTTCGCCGTCGCCGACGGAGTGTCCGAGGCCCACCAGCCGCACATCGGCTCACAGCTGGCGTGCCGCAGCGCGGTCGACGAGATGCTGTCCCAGGTGCGGAACGAGGGCGGCTTCGTCGCCGACTGGCACAAGCTGCTGTCCACCGTGCACTGGCAACTGCGCGAGCAGGCCCGCCGTCTTCTGCACCTGCAGGAGGAGGCAGGGGTGCAGGAGACGGCCGAGCTGCTGGGCACGACCCTGGTCGCGGGCACGGCCACACCCACCGAACGAGGGGTGGAGGTGACCGCGGTCTGGGTGGGCGACTCCGGCGTGTGGCAGCTCAGGCACGACCGCTTCCACGCGATGGGCGGCGGCAAGCGGACCGGGCCGGACGGGCTCCTGTCGTCCGCGGTGGACCCGCTGCCCCTCGTCCCGGCGGTCGTCCGCCCCGTGTCCTGCGTCCTGGAACCCGGCACCGTCCTGCTCGTCGGCACCGACGGTTTCGGGGATCCGCTCGGTGACGGCGAGGGGGCCGTGGGTCACCTGTTCCGATCCGAACTCCGCAGTCCCGTACCACCGTTGAGGTTCGCGCACCTGCTGGACTTCTCCCGGGAGACGTTCGGGGACGACCGCACCCTGATCGCGTTGTGGCCGCGCGAGACGGCACCGGGAGCCCTCCGGTGAAGGTCCCGTGGGTACGGCCCGACCAGCTCGGGCCCTACGCGACACACCGCCTCGGCGACGGCGGGCAGGGCATCGTCTACGGGGTGCCCCGGGCACCGGGCAAGCTGAACGGACAGCTCGCCTACAAGGAGTACCGGCCACAGGTGCGCCCGGACCCCGCCGCGCTGCAGGCGCTCGCCGCCTCCCTCTCCACCCTCGACCCCGCCGACCAGTCCTTTCTGTCCGAGCGGCTGGCCTGGCCGATCGCGGTCGTCTACACGGGCAGTGCGCCCGCGCAGCTGCCGCTCCCGGCGAACTCCGGCACCACCGTGGTCGGATTCCTCATGCAGCGCGTGGGGAACGAGTTCGAGTTGAACAGCGCCGCGATCGGCGGGGTCAAACAGCAGGGCCTGGAGTTCCTGCTCAACCCGGAAACATTCCTGCAGACCATCGGGCTGACGCTCGACGACCGCACCAGGCTGGACCTGCTCACCGACCTCGCCTCGACGCTCAGCCGGCTGCACAAGGGGGGCGTCGTGGTGGGCGACCTCTCGCCGAAGAACGTCCTGTTCACCCTGGACGGCGCGCCCCGCGTCCTGCTGATCGACTGCGATTCGATGCGGTACCGCACCCAGGACGTACTGCCCCAGGTCGAGACCACGGGCTGGAGCGTCCCGGAGTCGGCGAAGGCCACGCCGGCCTCCGACACGTACAAGTTCGGGCTGATCGCCGCGAGAATCTTCAACCAGGACCAGGTCAGTACCGATCTGGGGCCGCTGCGTGGCGTCGCTCCCGAACTGGCGGACCTCGCGCAGCGCAGCACGCAGAGCGACCCGGCCCGGCGACCGGCGCTGGCGGAGTGGCTCCATCCACTGGAACAGGCGCGCAAACGGACGCAGCCGGGCAAGCGCACCAAGGTCAGGGCCCCGAAGCCGCCGGCCCCGCGCCCCGCACGGCCAGCAGCGCCGCGCCATGTACAGCCCACGGCGCGGCGCCCCGTACAGCCCGCAATGCCGCGCCCCGTACGGCCCGCGGTACCCACATCCCCCGGGACCCGAACGGGCCCGGCGGGAAACCCGGGTGGAAAGTCGTCGGGCAGGACCGCCGGGGGTGTCGTCGCCGCCATCGTGGCGGTGATCCTGGTGTCCGCGCTCGCGCACGGCCACAGCACGGCGGGCGACGACTCCGGCTCGTCCGCGATCCCCACTGTCTCCGCCCCTCCGTACATGCCCGACGAGCCGGCGGATGACGACCCCACCGTCGATCCCGTCGTCCCCGTCGACACGGCGACCGAGGACCCGTCGACGGAGGAACCGGACCCCGATCCGTCCACGGAAACTCCGGACCCCGATCCGGTGACCGACGATCCCGCCCCCGAAACGACGCAGGCCCCGGCCCCGCCACCTGCGCCGGCTCCACGGCCGAACTACTACGGCGCCATTGCCGTGGCGAGAAACGGCGCCTACGGCAGAGCCTGGGACCACAGAACCGCGAGCGCTGCCCGGCAAGGCGCGCTGAACAGCTGCCCCGGCAGCTGCACGGTCCTCGTGACGTTCGCCAACGGCTGCGGGGCCGTGGCCTACAACCCGAACACCCGTCGCTACTGGGGTGGCAGTGGCGCCAGTCAGACCGAAGCGGAGAACAGTGCGATAAGCCATGCGGGCGGCGGGTACTGGATCACCGCGGTGTGCACCACGCGGTACACCTCCTGAGCAGTGAGCCGATGCCGTCCCGGAGGGCGTCGGCCACCGATGGCTCCGGCGCGACGACGGCCCGCACGTACGACGGGACCGGACACCGCGTGTCCGTTGTGGGTTTCCGCGGACACCACACCACGCCGCGGGTGCGGGGCGGTGCGATGTGTCCGGCCCGCCCGCCGGGGTCACCCACCCCGGGACTGTGGATCGTGTGTCCTAGGATCTTGTGATGAGTGACGAGCTTCTGAACCTCACGGTCCTGGGCTGCGCGACGCCCTACCCGAGTGCGGACAATCCGTGCTCCGGTTATCTGGTGTCGGGCGGGGGCACCCGCATCTGGGTGGACGCGGGCAGCGGGACGCTCGGTCCGCTCCAGCGTCATGTGCGACTGGACGAGCTCGACGCGATCTGGATCTCGCATCTGCACGCCGATCACAGCGCGGACCTGCTCACCGCCTACTACGGCGCCCTGTACGCGGACATCCGTCTGCCGGCGCCGATCCCTCTCTACGGCCCGCCCGGAATCGCCGACCGGCTGGCCGGTTTTCTCACCAACACACCGGCCCGCAGCCCGATCGAATCCGCCTTCTCCGTCACCGAGTTGCACGACGGGCACCAGGTGGCCATCGGATCGCTCCGACTGATCAGCCGGGCGGTTTCGCATGGCATTCCGGCCTTCGCCGTGCGCATCGAAGTGGCGGACAGGTCGCTGGTGTACTCCGGGGACACGGCACCGTGCCCGAGCCTCACGGAGCTGGCCGCGGGGTGCGACGTGCTGTTGTGCGAAGCCGAGAGCGCACAGGCACCGGCAGAGGGCGAACAGGTGCACCACACGCCCGAGGACGCCGGTGACACGGCCGCCGCGGCCGGGGCCGGGCGGCTGATCGTCACGCACGTGGGCCGCTTCCTCACACCGGAGCAGGCCGTGGCGCGTGCCTCGACGCGGTTCGGTGGTCCCGTCGACCACGCCGCCCCTGATGCGACCTTCTCGATCGGCCGGGACGAAGCCTGACTCCAAGTCCACGGCAAGACGGGGTGGTTGGCCGCCGGGGGGCGGCCGTGCGCACCGTGCCTACTCGGTCGTGTGGGTGGGGTAGACCTCGACGTCGGTGTACGCGCCCTTGATGTCCCCTGCGCCCTCGGGCCAGTTGAGGCTGATGGTGTGGGTCTCGTTGGGGGGCGTCACCAGGATGTTGGTCGGGGACGAGAGGCTGCCGCCGGTGTTGTCGATGTCGTAGGACAGGTTGAAGACGGCGGCGTCGCCGGGCTTCAGGGTGGTGATGCGCGGCTGGGCGTGGCCGCGTTCGATGGGGTTCGAGGTGTTGTCGGCGTCCTTGATGTCGACGCCCGCGAAGCCGGTTGCCGAGCAGGTGGTCGAGCCCCGGTTGATCATGGTGATGTCGATCCGGCCGGATTCCTCGTCGGGTGCGGCGTCCGTGGCGTCGATGGCGAGGTCCCGCGTCTTGCAGAAGGTGACCTTGCCGCTGGTCTTCGTCGCGGCGTTCGCGGCTGCTTCTGCCTTGGTGTCCTCACCGGAGTCCGTCTTCGCGTTGCCGGCCTCCGAGCCGCCGGTGCCGGCGCCGTTCTCCGCCTGCGTGCCGTCGTTCGAGGACGAGGAGGACGAGGCGCCCTTGGAGGACGAGCCGGTCCCGGTGCCGTCCCCGCTGCAGGCGGTGAGCGAGAGGGTGGCGGCGACGCTGATGGCGGCGAGAGCGGTGATGCGGGTGTACTTCACGGTGTTCCCCCAGGAATGGCGCGGTGCGTGTGTTCGGAAGTATTTGTATCTCGCACCGAGTCACAGGCGGTCCCCCGCGACGTCTTCGTTCTGTCACAGGCACATCGGCCTCACGGCCCGCCCGGGGTCTTACGTCTGGTTCAGGTGGTTCAGGTGGATCGGGCCGGGTCAGGGAGCGGGCTCCGGCGCGGGGGAGCGCGCCGGGGCGGGGGAGTTCACGGCCGCGTGATCACCCCCTCCCGGGTGCCGTCACAGCGTGCGCGAGGGATCGGTCAGGGACAGGTCCAGGGAAAGCGCCGCGCAGGCTTCGGCCGCTGTTTCGCGGGCGAGGGTCAGGGCCTCCTCTGCGGTGGTTCCGGTTGCGCGCACCTTCACGACACGGTCGTTGGTCGAGGCCAGCGGTGGCACCGGGTCGCCCTTCGTACGCAGGGCGGTGACCTGGACGTGGTCGCCGGCGGGCAGGTCCGCGCCGGTGAAGGTGGTCGCTTCGCGGGACGCTCCGAACCACACGGCCTGGTAGGGGCGTCGGGGTGCGTGCGTCCGCAGGGTGGAGCGCACCTCGTCGAGGACGCTCCGCCCGAGGGCCTGGTCGGGCTGGACCGTGTCCAGGTCGATGCCGGTCGCGGCGTGCACCATGAGCCAGATGTCGTCGCCGCCGACCCGGGCGTGCGTCTC
Organism: Streptomyces sp. NPDC048295; assembly: GCF_040652135.1. NCBI lineage: Bacteria > Bacillati > Actinomycetota > Actinomycetes > Kitasatosporales > Streptomycetaceae > Streptomyces > Streptomyces sp. NPDC048295. The sequence continues at coordinate 237,740 of NZ_JBEZLL010000011.1, read as the reverse complement.
GATCGGGACCGGGCCTCCCGGGCCCAGGATCACCTCGGTGTGGCTCGGGCCGTAGGTCAGGCCCACGGCGTCCAGGACGTCCTCGGCGCACCGGGCCACGGCGGCGGCCTCGTCCTCGGAGAGGGGGGCCGGCATCACATGGCCGAGTTCCACCAGGGTGGCGGGGTCCGAGTACTTGCGGGTGATGGCCAGTACGAGATGCCGGCCGTTCTCCGAGAGAGCCTCGACGCTGAACTGCGGACCGGTCATGAACCGTTCGACCAGTACGTCCTTGCCGTGTCCGGACGCCTCGCGGTAGGCCGCGGCCATGTCCTTCTCGTCGCGGACCATGACCGCGCCGGCGCTGCCCGTGCCGGACACCGGCTTGAAGACACAGGGGAGCCCGATCCCGGCGACGGCGGCGCGCGCCTCGTCGAGGCCGGCGGCGAGACGGAACGGCACGGGGTACAGGCCCCGTTCGTCGAGCGACCGGCGCATCAGCGCCTTGTCGGCCACCCGTTCCATGGTCGCCGGCGCGTGGAAGGGCACGCCGATGGCCGCCGTCGCCACGGCCGCCTCGTACGCCAAGTGGTCGACGAGGGCCAGGGCATGGGTCAGCGGCACCGCGGCGTGCACGGCCCGCACGGCGTCGGTCCATGCCGTCGCGTCGGCGTCGTCGGCCAGGGCGATCACCGCGTGGGCGTGCTCGACGCCGTCACAGGCCGCCAGCCGCGACCGTGGGACGAACAAGGTGATCCGGACGCCGCCGCCGAGGGTCTTGAGAGCCCGGTCGGGGATGTCGAAGAGGTCACCGAAGACGGCGAGGTGGTGCTCGGTCTTCGCTGGGGGCGGAGTGGCTGCGGACATCATCGGTCTCCCGGCTGGTCTTCGGTGGGTTCGGGTTCGGGCTCGGGGCGGGCGCCGGTCGACGCGGGTACGACGGCCGGCGCCGCGACGGCACCCGTCCGCCGTGCCGTCCTGCGCCGCTGGATCAGCTCGAACAGTTCCTTGCACTCCTGGGCGCCCTCGGCGGCGTAGGGGCCCAGCCCCTCTGCCGCCGAGGCGAGAGCGGCGTGGAAGCCGGCGGCCCGGTCCGCGTCGACGAGGGTGTCGAGCCGCTGGAGCGAGGACAGCAACTCCTTGCGACGGGCGCTGCCCTGCGCGTTGGCGCGCTGGATGTCCCAGTAGATCTCGGGCGGGGCCGCCAGGATGCGGCAGGCCAGCGCCACCAGGGTGCGGGCCGGAGGCGGAGCGATCCGCATCAGGGTGGTCACGTCCACCGGTGCGGCCAGGAGCGCGTCCACGAACGAGAGGATCGCGGCGTGCGGCAGCGCCTGGAGCACGGACATCGCCGCGTCGTGGTCGGACGGGCTCATGACGGAGACCGCCATGGCACCGGCGCGAAGACGCGCCGACATGCGGGTGACGTGCGGGTCCGCGTCCGTCGCGGACCCAGGGGCGATCACCACCACGGACTGGCCCGTGGAGGGCAGGGTGGGCGAGAACATCGGGTTGACCCCGCGCAGTCGCGGGCCGAGACCGAGCTCCGACGCGGCCTCGAACAGGGGAAGCTGGACCGAGCAGGTCGACACGATCACCGCCTCGGGGCGGGCGTGATCGGCCAGCCACGGCAGGCACGCCGCGGCGACGTCCTCGGGCAGGGCGAGCACCAGCTCGTCGGAGGCGGCGACGGCCGAGCGCAGGCCCGCCGAGGGCGTGCGCACGTCCTCGTCGTGGTCCGTGCCGGTGGAGAGGTCGGCGGTGGTCACGGTGTCCCCGGCGCCGGTCAGATGGGTGCGGTACCAGCGGCCGACCGTGCCGGCCGCGCCCAGCAGCACGGTACGCCGGTGAGCCGCCGCAGCGGTCGCGGTCGTGTTGTTCATGCCTTGTCCTCCCGCTGCCAGCCGCGCAGCCCGAAGTAGGGCACGCTCGCCTTGACCAGGGTCTCCTCGTACTCCTCGTCGGGGTCGGACTTCGCGGTGATCGCGCCGCCGACGCCGAACCGGGCCGTGCCGTCACGCACCACCGCCGTACGGATCACGATGTTCAGATCGAGCGCACCCGAGAACGACAGCCACCCCAGGGCGCCCGAGTAGATGCCGCGCGCGGTGCCTTCGAGTTCGTCGATGATCGCCATCGTCCGCTTCTTGGGGGCGCCCGTCATCGAGCCGCCCGGGAAGCAGGCGCGTACCGCCGAGAGCGCGGACTCGGTCCGCCGCAGCCGTCCCCGGACGGTGGACACCAACTGGTGGACAGAGGAGTAGCTCTCGATGGAGAAGGCGTGGGGGACGTGGACACTGCCCGGTACGCACACCGAGTTGAGGTCGTGGCGGACCAGGTCGACGATCATCAGGTTCTCGGCGCGGTCCTTCTCCGAGGACAGCAGTTCCCGCCGCAGTGCCTCGTCCTCCTCGGGCGTCGCGCCCCGCGGGCGGGTGCCCTTGATGGGCCGTGACTCCACGATGCGGCTCTCGTCCACGCGCAGGAAGGTCTCGGGCGAGGAGCACAGCACCTCGATGTCACCGGCGCGCAGATAGGCGCCGGCGGGCACCGCGCTGACCGCGCGCATGCGTGTGTACGCGGGCAGCCCCTCGCCCACGCCGGGCAGTTCGGCGTGGTTGGTGAGGCAGATCTCGTAGCTCTCGCCGTCGGTGATGAGGCGCTGGCTCTCCTTGATCTTCGCGATGTACGTGCCGCGGTCGTCGCGCAGGTTCAGTAGCTGCTCGCGGACCGGTCCCGGTGCGTACGGGGCGGCACTCGCGCCAGGTTCGGGCGCGCTCCTCGCCGTCCGGGGCGGGGCGAGGTCCGGTGCCTGCGGGGCGCCGTCGTCCACCGGGACCAGGCGGCATGCGAGGGCGAGGCCGCGATGGTGGTCGAAGACGGTGAAGGCACGGGTGTGGAGGAACCACGACTCCGGCTGCGGCGAGGGGTGTCGCTCGTCCCCGGCGGTGAGCGCCTTCAGCTCGTAACCGAACCATCCCACCAGGCCGCCGCGGAACGGCAGCTGCCAGTCCGCGGGCGCGGTGACCTCCACGGCGTCGACGATTTCCTCCAGGAGGGTGAAGACATCGCCGGTGACCTCCTCGGTGCGGTCGGGTCCGTGCAGGGTGAGGCGGCGCCCCGCCAGGTCGTAGCCGAGAGCGACATCGCCCCGCTCGCCCCAGGCACCCATCAGGGAGTACCGGGAGCCCGGGTGCTCGCTGCCCTCGGAGTCGAGCCAGAAGGCGTACGGACGCCCGGCGTAATGGTTCCGGAAGAAGAGCTCCGGGGTCTCCGGGGCCGTGACGGTCCCGGTCTCCAGACGCATCCGCAGCGCACCGCCCGCCCTCTGGAACGCCGCCACGGACGGCGGCAGGTCCACCGCGGTGCCGGCTGCCCCGTCGACGGGTGCCGTGCCGTCACCGCGGTGGTGGCGGGCGGCGAGTGCGACGAAGTTGGCGAGGATCTCGTGGCCGCCGGCCGACTCGATGGACTCGGGGTGGAACTGCACCCCCCACACCGGCCTGGAGCGGTGCGCGAGGGCCATGACGAGACCGTCCCGCGTCCATGCGGTGCACTCCAGGGTGTCCGGCAGGTCGGTGCTGACCAGCGAGTGGTAGCGCACCACCGGCAGGTCCTGCGGCAGTCCGGCGAACAGGCCGGTGCCCAGGTGCGCGACCGTGTCGACGACGCCGTGCGCCGGCGTGGGCGCGTGGCTCGTGCGTGCGCCGAAGAACTCGGCTATGCCCTGATGCCCCAGACAGACGCCGAGCAGCGGCAGCCCGCAACGCTCGACGATCTCGCGGCAGACGCCGAAATCGGCCCTGCGCGACGGCCGTCCGGGGCCCGGGGAGAGAACGACGGCGCCGCACTCGTCGAGCGGCAGGGCGTCGTAGGCGACGGTGTTGGGCAGCACGACCGGCTGCACCCCGGTCACCTCGTACAGGTACTGCGCGATGTTGAGTGTGAAGGAGTCGAAGTTGTCGATGATGAGGGTCTTCACCGGTCGTCGGCTCCGTTCAGCTCCGCCATCAGCATGCCCTCCTGGGCGCATGTCCCGGCCACGATCAACTCGAAGAGCTCGCCCGGACAGTGTTCGGGCAGACCGTGAGCGGCCGCGTGGGCGCGGGCCCGGCCGACGACGAGCCCGACGCGCGAGGGCTGCATCATGGGGATGCCGTGCCCCGCCTTGCTCCTGGCGATGTCCAGGCAGAGCTCCATCCGCCCGACGACGAGGTCGAGCAGCCGGCGGTCCAGGTCGTCGAGCCGGTCACGCAGGGGACCGGGCACCTTCGCCGCCTCGGCCTCGTCCGGCACCCGCCTAGGCGCGGTCATCGCCGCCCTCCTCGCTCCAGAAGAACGGGGCCTTGGCACGGGCGGTGATCCGCGGCGTAGACCCGGCGTCCACCGTGAGGCCGGCGAAGATCGCTGATCCGACGACCTTGCGCAGGGTCTGGTGCCGGCCGAGGGCGGCCCGTACCGCCTCGTCCGTCAGACCGCGCAGGGCGGCGCCGCGCAGGGTCAGCCGCAGCATTCCCCGCTGTGAGCCGTACCCGACCTGGTAGCGGGCGTCCGACGGCAGGCCGAGCGCGGTGTCGAACATGGAGCGGGTGACCAGGGTGCCGATCAGATTGGCCGAAACGTCGTCGCGGGCACCGATGCTCAGTACCTGGGCCGTCGAGCCGCAGGGGCATTCGGAGGGCCGGAGACAGGCACGGTCGCCGACGAGATAGCGCACCAGCGCGGTGCCGCTGTCGGCCAGCACGGTGACCGCGAGCATGCCGGGGACCCCGTCCGGCAACCGCCGGCCGTCGTCGTCCACGACCTCGGCGATCACCAGGTCCTCGTGCACATGGTGGTCGGTACCGGTGAGATGGCCGCACTGGTATCCGATGGGCCCGGTCTCGGTGGTGCTGTACGCGAAGGAGCGCACGGCGCAGCCGGCCGCGGCGAGCGCCTCGGCGGCCGGTGAGGCCATCCGCTCTCCCAGGTAGTACAGCGTGCGCAGCTTGTGCATCTCCGCCGGGATCTCGGCCAGCAGGCGCTCGACGTAACCCGGCAGACCGACCATCGCGCCGACGTCGAGATCGGTGATCAGTTCGGCGAGATGATGCGCGGGCATGGACGTCCCGGCCGGGAGCACCGCCGCGCCGCGGCGCGAGAGCACCGCATCGGCGAAGCCGAATCCCCCGAACAGGTCGCCCGGAGCCAGTGAGTTGAGGACGAAGGGGTTGGTCCCCAGCCCGTCCAGGCACAGGCCGCGCGCCCCGATCGCCTCCACCCGCTCGTTGAAGGGACGGTCGTGCAGCAGGGTCCGTACCCGGCCGGACGAACCGCTCGAACGCAGCACCAGGCGGATGTCCCCCTCGGTGATGCGGTTCGGCGTACCGGGATCCACACTCCACTCGGCGAGCCGGTCGCGACTGGTGAGGGGGACCTGCGGCAGCCCCTCGGGGGTCAGGGAGCCCTCGTACGGATGCAGCGCCGTACAGGTGCGTGAGCGGCGCACGGCGTCGCGCATGAGCGCCAGGTTCTCGGCCTGGACGGCCAGCAGCTCCGGTCGTGGCAGTGTGTGATCCGTGAGGAGCCTCACTGTTCCTCCATCCGTAGGGTGATGGCCCGGCAGGCCTGTTCGGCGGCCGCGGTGGCCGCGGCGGTGTCGGAGCCCACGGCGACGACCTCGCCCAGCCGCTCCCAACTCGCCGTCGCCGGGCGTACGTCGTCGCCCGGGCTCGTCCAGATCCGGACGCTGTGCACGCCCGGCAGTGCGACCGCCTCCGCCACGCCCTCGACCGCCCCGACGCGGCCGGTGCGGTCCGCCAGCAGATACCGCTTCACGGCCGTGGCCCCGAGCGGTGGTACGGCGGGCGGCAGCGGCACACCGCAGGCATGGGCGAGCATGTCGGCCTCCACGTCACGCCCGGTGACCAGGGTGAGGAGGGCGGGGATCTCGTCGCCGCCGGTACGGGCGTGGGACTCGACGAGATGGATGCCCTTCTCACCGACGATGACCTCGGTGTGGGCGGGCCCCTCGCGCAGGCCGACATGGTCCAGGAAGGCGATGACACGGTCGACGACGGCCCGGTGCGGCCCGGCGTCGAGTCCGGCGGGGACGAGGTGGCCGGTCTCGACGAACGAGCCGCCGACGAGCTTGCGCACCACCGCCCGTACCTCGTGCTCTCCGCCGACGCTGAACGTCTCGACGCTGAACTCCTCGCCGGGGGCGAAGGGTTCGACGAGGTACCCGGTCACGGGCAACACCTCGTGGTAGTGGTGGTCGTTGCGCAGGGTGTCCTGCACCCGCTGCCACGCCTCGTCGAGTCCGTCCGGGCCGTCGACCTTCAGCACCCCCAGGCTGGCGGAGCCGTCGACGGGCTTGAGGATCAGCGGCCACCCGGCGCTCCTCGCGACCCGGAGCGCGTCCTCGGGGCCGTTCAGCCGGGCCCAGGGGGTGCGCAGCGAGGGGTCCTTGTCGAGCACCTCGTGGGTCCGGGCCTTGTCGCGCAGCAGCGCGGCGACGCCGGTGCCCGGTGCGACCAGCCCCAGGTCCAGGGCGACCGCTTCGGCGGCCGTGCACGCGGGTTCGTGATTGCTGCACACTCCGGCGAAGCCGAACTCCTCGTGCAGCGTGCGGGCGACGGCCAGGACGCCGGGCACATCGAGCAGGTCGATGCTGAGCGAGCGCAGGCACAGCGGGTCCAGCGAGGGGTCGGTCATGGTGGGCGCCTGGAGGTGCACCACATCGAGGCCGAGGCCCAGGGCCTTGTCGACGACCCGGCGACTGCCGCTGAGCAGCAGGAGCACGGGGCGGGGCGCGGACGGTGTCACAGGAGGTTCTCCCTTGTCAGCGTCGAGCGTCGGGCCAGGGCGACGCAGTACGGCATGGCCAGGGCCGCGACGAGGAAGACGGCGCCGAGCACCAGCCACCCCCAGGAGCCGTGGGACAGCAGGAGCCAGGTGAGGGCGAGCGGACCGACCGCCTCGGCGACGGTGGAGCCCATGCCGAAGAAGCCCTGGTACTCGCCGTATCTGCCGTCGGGCACGAGCCGGAAGCTGATCTCGTTCATGCTGGACGTCTGCCGCATCTCCCCGAAGGTGAGGACCGAGACCGCCAGCACGAGCAGCCCGGCGGCTCCCCAGGGCGACGAGGGCAGCCCGGACAGGGAGTACAGCGCCATCCCCGCGAACAGCAGCACCCCGCCGATGCGCAGGCTGCGCAGGCCGGCGTCGATGCTGGTCACGGCCTGCGACACCCGGTACTGCAGGACCACCACCAGAGCCGTGTTGATGACGAAGACGGCGCCGATGCTCCACTCGGGAGCCTGTGTCTCGTGGACGATCCACAGGGGCAGCGCCACATCGATCAGCGGCGCATGGAGCGTCAGAAGCAGGTTGACGACGCTGACGGCCACGTACCCCCGGTCGCGGAACACCCGCAGCGGCGAGCCCTTGACCGCCGCGGCTGCCGCGTCGCCCACGGGGCCGGGCACCGTGCGCAGCGTCGCCGGGACCTTGAGCAGCAGCACGGCGGCGAGGAAGAACGTCGCCGCGTCCAGCGCGAACGCCAGCCGGTAGGCGGTGCCGGTGTCCACGGAGATGACGAGGGCGCCGAGCATCGCGCCCACGGCCAGACCCGCGTTGGCGGTCGAGATCAGTACCGCCCGCACCCTGGTGACCTGCTCGGCGGGGAACGAGCGGGAGACCAGGGCGGAACGGGCGGACTGGGTGCCCTGGCTGGAGACCGCCAGCAGGCAGGCCCCCACGAAGAACAGCGGCACGCTCGACGTCACCAGGTACACGCAGACCGACAGGCCGGCCACCCCGAGCAGGGTGGTGGCCACGGTCCGGGACTCGAACCGGTCGGCGAGATGCCCGACAGGCACGCTGAGCACCATGGCCAGCAGCCAGGACGCGGTGAGCGCGGCCCCGTACGTGACCGCGTCCAGGCCGACCACCCGGGTGAAGTACAGCGCCGCGCAGACATAGAACAGACCGTCGCCGAGATGGGTGACGAAGTGGGACACGGCGATGGGACGTACCAGTGGCCCCAGCCCCGGGCGGGGCGGTCCGGGCCGCTCCGCCGCGGCCGGCGGAGTGGATTGTTCAGTCACGGCCGTCGAGCTCCTGACCGCCGCTGTAGTGTCCGCTCTCCTCAAGAGTGTTCGCGAGAAGGACCAGGTCCTCCTCGCTGTGCAGTGCGGAGAGGGCGAAGCGCAGCAGGGACTGTCCCTGCGCCACCGTGGGGTAGAACGCGGGGAGCATGATCACACCGCGGTCCTTGAGGCGCCGGACGGCACGCAGACCCTCCTCCTCGGTACCGAACACCGCTCCGCGCACCGGGGTGCGGAGCCCCGCGTTGGACAGCTTCCCGCCGGTCAGTTCGTCGAGCCGGGCGGCGTTCGCCCAGAGCCCCGCCTGGAGTCCGGCGATCTCGGGGGAGAGATGGATGCGGGCCGCCGCGACATTGGCCGCCATCATCGGCACCATCACCGAATGGCCGAAGACCAGCGGATTGGCGAGCTTCCTGACGACGGCGACGTCCTCGTCGGACGCGGCCAGGAGGAAGCCGCCCGAGCCGCCGAAGCCCTTGGACAGCGAGCCGGCCAGGACGACGTTGTGGGGGAGTTTGCCGCCCAGTGCGTCGAAGGCGTAACCGCAGCCCGCGGCACCGTCGATGGAGATGCCGTGGGCGTCGTCGACGTAGAGATAGCCGCCGACGGCCGCCGCCCGCTGCGCCAGGTCGTGCACGGCGATGAGGCCGTTCATCGAACCGACCCCGTCCACCAGGAGGACGGGGGTGCGCCCCTCCGCCGTCGCCTGCTGCAGCGCCCGGTCCACCGAGGCGGAATCCTCCGAGCGGAACCGGTCGACCGGCCCGAACTGCGCGAAGATTCCCCGCAGTACCTGCATCGAGGCATGAGCGGTGCGGTCCACGAACAGATGAGGTCCGCCCTGTACGGGATAGCTGGGCAGCGACCCCGAGGCCAGGAGCGGCAGCACGCCGAGGTGGACGTTGCTGGTGGAGGTGAACACGCAGGGCCGGGTGCCGGGATAGATGCGCGCCAGCAGCTCCTCCAGCTCGGGGAGGTAGGAGGGCCGCATCCGGTTGCGCGAGGACGACAGGTGCACCCCGAAGCGGCCGACGGCCTCGACCACGGCCTCCCCCAGCGAGGGATGGGACTCCAGCCCGAGGTAGGAGCACGACACGAACTCCGTGGCCGTGGTGCCGTCCTGGAGGGTGACCCGCTTGCGGTCGCGGGCGACCACGGTGTGCCCGGTCAGCCCCTCGGCGAAGCACTGGTCCAGGGCCGAGGACGTGCGGTCCCTGCGGGTGGTCAGCCAGTTCTGTGGTGCTCGGTCCGTGCTCACCCGGTACCTCCCTGTCCGGTGCGGCGGGCGACGGTGATCCGCGGCTCGCCTGCGGTGTCGACGAAGGTGGTGATCTCCTCGAAGGAGTCACCGTGCAGGAGCTCGCGCACCTGCTCGGGCTGCGCCCGGTCGTGTTCGAGCGCCAGATGTCCGCCCGGACGCAGCGCCGCGGCGGCGAGGACCACGATCCGGCGGATCAGATCGAGACCGTCCACGCCGCTGTAGACGGCGGCCCGGGGCTGGTGCTCGGACCATTCGGGCAACAGCCGTACATCGGGGGAGACATACGGCGGGTTCGCCATGACGAGGTCGGTCCTGCCGAGGTACGCGTCGAGGCAGCCCGGCTGCGTGAGGTCGGCGGCGTGCACGGAGACCGGGCCCAGCACGTCCCGGTGCCGCGCCGCATTGCGGTTCAGATACTGCAGACAGGTGTCGTCGCGCTCCACGCACGTCACCGACGCGTCGGGGCGGCGCCGCGACAGGGCGAGGCCGAGGGCCCCGACGCCCGAGCACAGGTCGAGCGCGGTGCCCTCGTACGGCAGTGTCTTCTCGTCGGCCGCCCAGGCCACCAGCGCGGTGCTCTCGTGCCGCGGTACGAACACGCCGCTGCCGACGAGGAGTTCCAGGCCGTCGAACCCGGCCGAACCGATGATGTGGCCGAGCGGGATGCGCCGGCAGCGTTCCGCGACGGCGGCCTCGAAGCGGGCCTGTGCCGCGGGTGTCCCCGGGGCGAGGAAGCGTTCGCGCAATGCGTCCAGGTCGCCTTCGACGTCCCACACCCCTGCCTCGGTCAGGCGGGTGCGGGCCGCTTCGAGGGCCGATCGCGACTGCTCCGCCGTCATCATGACCAAGCCCCGTAGTAGCGCGTGAGGGACTCGCGGATGCCGTCGGTCATGGCGGCGACGAGCTCGGCGGGGGGAGTGAAGGACGGGTGCAGCTCCTCCACCAGGGCCCCGTAGAAACGGCGCAGGTGCCGCTCGATGCGCGGCGGCCACTCGGGCGCGACGTTCCACCGGTACTCGTAGCCGGTGGCCATCATGTGCTCGACCGTCGTCGTCACGACCTGCTCACGGGTCCCGCCGGCCAGCGGAGCGCGCACCGGGGAGAAGGACGACAGGAAGTCGTACTCGCTGGTGCCGCCCTCGATGAGGGTGGCGATGTGCCGGGCCAGCAGCGGCGACTGGTGCAGTCCGTCGCGGTAGGTGCCGGTGGCCAGCCACAGGCCCTCGGCCCCGGCCGCGCCGATCAGCGGGAAGCCGTCGGCGGGCACGGGCCGGTTGCCGACCTGCACGGACAGCAGCGAGGACTCGGAGAGGTCGGTGTGCAACTGGTCCACGGCACAGCCGAGCAGGAACTGGAGGTCCCCGACCGCGGCGAAGCGGCGCGGCTGCTCGGAGATGATGTTGGTGGCCCCGAGGTAGAGCACCCCGTCGGCGCGCGGCACGGCGTGCAGACCGCAGGCGAAGGCCCGGTTGGGGGTGCGCACCACGGACGAGGGCAGCGCGCGGTCCTCGGTCTCCACCAGTACGGAGACTCCGTAACCGCTCACCATGGGGGGCATCTGGGCGCGTGCCTCGGCCACCTCGTCCAGCAGTGTGAGGGACTTGGCCCCGGCGGCCACGACGACGTGGTCGGCGGCCAGGATCTCCCCGCCCACCAGCTCGACGCCGGTCGCGCGGCCGTTCGCCACCCGGACGCCCAGCGCCTCGGCATCGACGATCTTGCCGCCCGCCTTCACCAGCGCCTGATCGAGCTTGACCAGCAACCGGTGCGAGTCCACGGCGCGTTCACCCGGGATGAGCAGGCCGCGAAGCGAACGGGAGAGATCGTTCGGCGCCAGCCAGTCCAGTTCCTCGGGGTCGACCGTCTCGTACGGCTCCTCGTACTCCCGCAGCGTCGCCTCGATGGCCCGGTAGTTGCCGGAGTCGACGGGCGCCGATCCCATCGTGTTGAGCAGGACGAACGTCCCGTCGGCGCTGAAGAGGGTGCGGGAGTCGCCCGAGTCCTGACTGAGCCGCTCGTCCCACTCGTTCCAGTAGCGGCGGGCCCGGTGGTCCATGTCGAGCTTGGCCCGCCCGTGGTCACTGGCCAGCAGCGAGGTGGTGACCTCGCCGAAGCAGCCGAGCATCGCGCCGGCGGCGAGGGAGGCGGCGTACGGACGGTTCTCCCGGCCCACGCGCGTGACCTGGAATCCGCGGCTGCTCAGCTCGTAGGCGATCGAGGCGCCGACCGCCCCGTTGCCGACGACGACGGCAGTCTGCTGTGGCCCTGCGTGCATGATTCTCCTCGTGTCTTCGGGCAGGGCACGACGCCGCTCGGACGCGTGCCAACCGTGAGAAAGGGACGTATGCGGATGTCGTGGTGCCTGGAGCGGTCACTCCGGCCGGGCCGCCCGGGACGTAGGTGGTCGACGAGGCGGAGGGCTGGGCGCCGTTTCGGGGGACAGGGGTCGCGGGGCAGGGGACGGCCGGTGAACCGGCTCGGCGAGCCTTGCCGGCGTCGTCCGCCGGGGCGGCCTGCGGACGCGGGCGACCGCGGTCACCCGTTCTTTCACCGCGCGCACGCCGCCTGCCACCGGGGCGTGAAGTGCGGTGGGTGAGCACATCGTTGTGCGACCGGACCGCGGCCCGGGTACTGCCGCGCCGCGTATTCGTCTGTTCCGAGCCGCTCGAGGGTGATCGGTGAGAAGTGGGCGGTGGGGTGCTGTGAGCCCCCACATGCGCCCAGGACTGGCACATCGTCCATGTCGCCGCATCACACAGCGTTCCCCCGCTTGCAGATGCCCCTGGTCAGGTAGCGCAGTGGAGTCTAAGTTGCTGATGATGGGACGTCAATCATGGATTTCCGAGGAAGCCGGATGGGTATGAGTACGACTGTTTTCTCACAGCCGTTGACAACGGATCGGCTGGTTCTCCGTCTGTTCGCGGAGAATGACCTGGACGATATGCACGCATATCAAGGACTGCCCGAGGTGGCGAGGTATCTCTACCGGCCGCCGCGTGATCGCGCGCGCTGCGCGGAGGTCATCGAACGCATCGGGCAGGGCACCAACTGGAAGGAGGACGGAGACAGCCTCACGCTGGCGGTCTGCCGTCGTGACACTCCCGGGGTGATCGGCGAGGTGATGGTCTCGCTGTCCGGCGCGCACGCCGCGCAGGCCGAGATCGGGTGGGTCTTCCACCCGGACCACGGGGGCCGGGGCTATGCCACCGAGGCCGCGCTCGCCCTGCGTGACCTGGCCTTTCAGCAGCTATCCGTGCACCGGCTGTTCGCCCGTATCGATGCGGACAACGGGGCTTCCGTACGGATCTGCGAGCGGCTTTCGATGCGCCGGGAGGCGCACTTGATCGAGAACGACCGCGACGACCGGGGCTGGGGCAGCGAGTACGTCTACGCGATCCTCGCCCGGGAGGCCGAACTCGCCGGGACCGACTAGGCCGAGGGCGGCCGGACCTCTCGGCACCCCGTCCCGAGGCCGCGATTTTCGGACAGATTCAAGGCCGATTTCTTCCGTGTCGGGCATCGGACTCAGTGTGTCCGGAATACCGCTTCATTTGTTCCGGTTCGGACCGGCGTGAATCCAGGTCGGGACTTGCTGAGGCCGTCCGCTTTCGCCGGAACGGGCGTAGGCGGACGGCCTCTTCCATTCCGGATGGGCCATGCTCCGTTGCGGCCGCGTTGGTTCAGGTGTCCGGTTTTGGTTTCATGCGCGCATCTTCTCGGGCCTACCGTTCACCAGCACCCTTAACCAAGGGCGCCGGACCGATGGGTGGGACGGGGAAACGTTGATCAGCTACAGCGCGACCGCCGACGATGTCGCGAAGGTGCGGTTCTCGATGTCTCCGCTGGGGGAGACCGTCTACAGCTTCCGGACACTGGCCTGTCCCTCGCGCAGAAGCCAGCACCAGCCCTGGGTGGACGACATCCTCGGCAGACTGAAGGGGGTCGACCTGCGCCTTCTGCGGGCCGTGATCCCGGCGACCGGCTATGTGCCGGACTTCCTCACCCCGGCGCCGGCCGGGTCACCGGCGGACGTGGAGAGCGAACTGGAGGCGGTCCGCGCCACCGAACCCGCCCACTTCGTCGACGAGGTGGCCTGGATGCTGGGGGACACCGGAACACCGTCCGGCTGGCGCCGGGAGGCGGCGTCACTTCACCGCAAGATGCTGGACGAGCCCGAGAAGGCCATCGAACAGATCACGCAACTTCTGCGGATCTACTGGAAACTGGCCCTTGAACCGTACTGGCAGAGGCTGTATGGCGGGCTCGTCTCCGACGTGCGTTCCCGGATGCGGCTGATGGAGAACGCGGGGGCGGCCTCCGTCTTCTCCGCCCTGAACGAGCGGATCGGGTGGCGCGACGACCGCCTCACGGTCCGCAGCGCCTACCAGTTCGAGGAGACTCTCGGCGGCCAGGGCATCGTCCTGGTGCCGAGTGTCTTCTGCGGCCCGGAAGTGCTCACCATGCTGCCGCCGCTCCAGTCGATGATCGTGTACCCGAGACCCGGGGCCGCGAACATCTGGCACCACGACGGGCAGGACCGCCACAGCTCGCTCGCGGCGCTCCTCGGCGGTGTCCGGGCCTCCGTGCTGGAGGCGCTCCTCATGCCGGCCTCCACCGGCGAGCTGGCCGCTCAGGTCGAAGTCACACCCGGAGCCATCAGCCAGCACGTCTCGGTCCTGCGGGGCTGTGATCTGGTGACGAGCCATCGGTCCGGGCAGCGGGTCATCCACTCGCTCACGGAGACCGGGGAGGCCCTCGTCCGGGGCGCCGTGAGCACGGGAGCCCGCAGCCTGTGAGCCGCCGCGGGCCCTGCGCCGACCCCCGTGCACACAGATCCTTTTAGCCACAGCTAAAAGGTTTGGTGGCCTCTCCGGCGTGTGTTTTGCTCTAGTCGCCACGTCGGCAGGCCGCAGGAAAGAGCGCCGTGCGATCTGTCGCCACGAGTTCCCGCACATCCCTGGCACCCAGTCGGAGGGAGCATCCCGCCACCGCGACCTCGTCCGAAGGCAACCACACGCGGAGCGCCGCTGCCGCAGGCAACGGCAAGCTCGGCCTGTCACCGACCTCACCCCGATCCGGCCGTACTGGGCCGTGCGCATCACCGCACGGGGTGGGTCCCATTCGAAGAACGCGCCCTGGTCGGCACCCTGTCCGCAGCCCCGCTCGCCCATCCATCACTCATCGCTGACGTCCTGCGCGACCTACGCGGCCGGTCGCTTCCTGGCCGATGCACCGAGCTGTCCGAACGGCTCGGAGGATCACCGTGCCCAGGGGGAACCGCCCCGTTGCACCACGACATTCAGAAAGGCAGTGGCATGACGACGACCTCGAACGCTGAAGTCGCTCTGGAGAGTCTGCGCGCCGAACTAGACCTCGTCGACGCGACGTTGCTCGACACCCTGAAGAGCCGGATCGACCTGTGCGTACGCATCGCGGAGCACAAGCGGGAGCACGGGGTCCCGATGATGCAGCCGCACCGGATCGGTGTCGTGCAGGAGCGGGCCGCCCGCTACGGAGCCGAGCACGGAATCGACGGGACGTTCCTGCGGCGGCTGTACGACCTGATCATCGAGGAGACCTGCCGGGTCGAGGATCTGGTGATCGACGCGCCCGACACCGACGGGGGCCGGCCGGTCCGGGGCACGGCGTCATGAGCCGTTCCGTACGCACGCTCCTGGTCGACAACTACGACTCGTTCACCTACAACCTCTACCAGCTCCTCGGCGAAGTGAACGGACAGCCGCCCGTCGTCGTCCGCAACGACATCGACTGGTCCGCACTGCATCTGGGCGACTACGACAACATCGTGGTCTCGCCCGGACCCGGGCGCCCCGACCGGGAGCGCGACTTCGGCGTCGGCAGCCGCGCGATCCGCGACTCCGGGCTGCCCGTCCTCGGTGTCTGCCTCGGCCATCAGGGCATGGCCGCCCTGTTCGGGGGCACCGTCGATCACGCCCCCGAGCCGATGCACGGCCGGCTGTCCCGGATCCGGCACAACGGCGAGGATCTGTTCGCCGGGCTGCCCTCACCGTTCTCCGTGGTCCGGTACCACTCCCTGACCGTCACCGGACTCTCCGACGAACTGGAGGGCGTCGCCTGGACCGAGGACGGCATCCTCATGGGGCTCCGCCACCGCACCCGCCCCCTCTGGGGAGTCCAGTTCCATCCCGAGTCCATAGCGAGCGAGTACGGCCGCGAACTGCTCGCCAACTTCCGGGACCTGACTCTGAAGCGCGCGGAGACCGGGACGCCGGCCGTGCCCCCGTACCGGTTGCACGTACGCGAACTGGAGCAGCTGCCCGACACGGAGGCCGTGTACACCGAGCTGTTCGCCGGCCGTCCGCACAGCTTCTGGCTCGACAGCGGCTCCCACGCCGACGGGAACTCCCGCTTCTCCTTCCTCGGCGACGGCAGCGGACCGCTCGCCGAGTACGTCACCTACCGGGTCAGGACCCGCACGGTGAGCGTCGAACGGGCCGGGCGCCCCGACGAGCACGTGGCCGGCGACTTCTTCGACTACCTCGACGGTGAGCTGCGGCGGCGCGCGCTGCCGGCCGACACCGGACTGCCGTTCTCCTTCAACCTCGGATACGTCGGCTATCTCGGCTACGAGCTCAAGGCCGAGGCCGGGGCGAGCGCCGCGCACACCGCGCCCACCCCCGACGCGGCGCTGCTCTTCGCCGACCGCGCCGTCGTCGTCGACCACACCGGGCGCCGCACGTACGTGATGTGCCTCGGCGAAGGGCCCGAGGACCCGGAGGCGGCCAAATGGCTCGACACCACGGCCTCCCGGCTCGCCCTGCTCCCCGCCGGAACCGGCCAGGTGCGCCCACCGCTCACCGAGGCGCCGGCGCAGACCGGCGCCTCGCTCGTGCAGCGCCACGACGAGCAGGGGTACCTGGCGCGGATCGGGCAGTGCCTGGACAAGATCCGTGACGGGGAGTCGTACGAGATCTGCCTGACCAACATGGTCTCCACACCCGCCGTCATCGACCCGCTGGCCACCTACCGCCGGATGCGCGACATCAGCCCCGTCCCCTACGGCGCACTGCTCGACTTCCCCGGCGTGGCCGTGCTCAGCGCCTCCCCGGAACGGTTCCTGGCCATCGGTACGGACCGGGTCGCGGAGTCGAAGCCGATCAAGGGCACCCGGCCGCGCGGCGTCACCCCGGAAGAGGACCGGGCACTCCGCGAGGACCTGCGGGCCAGCGAGAAGGACCGCGCCGAGAACCTGATGATCGTGGACCTGCTCCGCAACGACCTCAACACCGTGTGCGAGGTCGGATCGGTGCACGTTCCCAAGCTCTTCGACGTCGAGACGTACCCGCCGGTGCACCAGCTGGTGAGCACCGTCCGGGGCACACTGCGCGTGGGCGTCTCCGCGGTGGACTGCGTCCGCGCCTCGTTCCCCGGCGGCTCGATGACCGGTGCGCCCAAGCTGCGCACCATGGAGATCATCGACCGGCTCGAAGGGGGAGCGCGCGGGGTGTACTCCGGTGCCCTGGGCTGGTTCTCGCTGAGCGGCGCCGCGGACCTCAGCATCGTCATCCGCACGATCGTCGCCACCGGCCGGGGCACGTCGTTCGGCGTCGGCGGAGCGGTGATCGCGCTGTCCGATCCGGCCGCGGAGTTCGAGGAGACCCTGGTCAAGTCGCGGACGATGGTCGCGGCCCTCGCCGCGGGCGGGCTCTTACGGGGCGAGGCGGTGGACACGTGAGCGCCGCGCTGGGAGTACCGGCAGACCTCACCGAGGCCATGGCGGAACCGGAGGTCCGCGCTCTGCTCGCCGACCTGGACGGGAAGATCATCTCGATGGTGCTGCGCAGGGTGGAACTCGCCCGGTACGACCAGTCGTTGCGGCGGCTGTCGGGCATGCCCGTCTCGGAGCTCGCCTGGGAGAACGGAGTGCTGGAGCGGTACGGCGACGAGCTCGGCCGCAAGGGCGTCGACATCGGACGGGCGGTGCTCGCGCTGTCCAGGCTCCAAGCGGAGCACCAGCCGGCACGGCAGGGGCCGCCGGAGCCGCAGTGAGAACGGCCGGGGGCCCGGGCCTGTCCGGCCCTGATCCGCGGACAGGCCCGGGCCGGGCATCCGGAAGTGCACTCGGGACGGAGCTCCCGCGGATACCCCCTGATGCCTTGCCGGGAGAATCTCAGGCGAAAATCAGAGACCCATGATTTCCGGGTGATCGGCCAGCTTGGCAAAATGTTCGGCCGGGTTGGATATCATTTTCCTCTTGTCCAGGTCGATGAGTCCTGCGACACTCGAAAGATCGCAGGCTAGGACACCGTCGGCCCGACGGATTTCCTGTTCGACGCGGAATGTTTTTCCTTCGCCCCAGATCCACTTGCAGGTGACGTCGACTTCGTCTCCGCCGCGCAGTTCGCGATGGAAACGCATGGTGTTCTCCAGGACTGCGGGGCCTATTCGCGTGGAGATCAGTTTGGAATGCGAGATTCCGGCGGCGCGCAGGCTCTCCCAGCGTAGATGCTCACAATATTGCAGGTAGACGGCCTGGTTCAGGTGCCCCTGGGTGTCGAGTTCGTAACCCCGTACGGCGATTCGCAAGTGGAATGGATCCGTCATGTGCAGTCGACCTCCTTTGTGGATTAGCTAAATTATTACCGCATGTAACCAAGGTGGACAACCCCGTTCCGGATTCTCCATTTCCGTGTGACGTGGGCCACGTTGCCCGTCCTCCTTGACCCGTCGAGTGGTTATGGTGATAGCTTCATGAGTATGCCTTGCTCGGTGATCGACTTAAAAAAGATTCACTCGCGGCTCGATATCCTTCTCGGCGTCCCGTCGAATGAAGGGCAATTCTGATGGCGGGTATTGTTCCCGCTCTTCTGGAAGTGGCCCGTAGGTATCCCGGCAATTGTGCCGTCGAATACGGCGGGCACGGACTGAGTTATGCGGAGCTGGTGCGCGGGGTCCGTGCGACGGCCCGGGAACTGGGGCCCGCCCCCGGACCCGTGGGGGTCCTGACGGACCGCTCCCCGGCCACCGTCGTCGCCCTCCTGGGCGTTCTGGCCGCGGGCGGGACCTACTGCCCGGTGGACCCGGCCTTCCCGGTCGCGCGGCAGCGGGCACTCCTCGAAGCCGCCGGCTGCGCCAAGGTGCTCGTCACCCGGCCGGGCACCCCTGTCCCGGAGGGATGGGAGCCCGTCGAACTGCCCGGTCTCCGCGCCCTGCCGGACGATCCCCACTCCTTACCGGACGAGGAGCACCCCGTCCCGTCCGCTCCGGAGGCGGCGGACGCGGAAGCGCCCGCGTACACGCTCTTCACCTCCGGATCCACCGGCCGGCCCAAGCCCGTCCTCACCCCGAGGCAGGCCATTGCCGCCTCGGTCGCCTCGCTCCGCGAGCTCTTCGCGCTCACCCCGGCGGACCGGGTCCTGCAGTTCGCCTCGCTGAACTGGGACACCTGCCTGGAGGAGATACTCCCCGCGCTCACCACGGGCGCCACCCTCGTCTTCCACGACGAGGCGTACACCGGCTCGATACCCCGGCTGCTCCGGGCCGTCGACGCGGCCGGTGTCACCCTGCTCGACCTGCCGACCGCCTTCTGGCACGAACTCGTCCGCCACCTCGCGGAAAGCGACGAGCAACTGCCCGCCGGGGTACGGACGGTGGTCATCGGCGGCGAGGCGGCCGGTCCGGCCCGGCTCGCGCAGTGGCGTGCCCTGGCCACCGACCGGGTCCGGCTGATCAACACCTACGGCTGCACCGAGACCACCCTGATCACGCACGCGGTGGACCTGCACGGCCCCGAGGCCCCCGGCCCCGGTGCCTGGTGGGGTGAGCGGGGCGTCCCCATCGGCAAGCCGCTGCCGCACGTCACCGAAGCCATCGGCCCGGACGGTGAACTCAGCGTCGCGGGACCCGCGTTGGCGACGGGCTACCGGAATCTCCCGGAGGCCACCGCCGAACGCTTCGTGACCCTCCAAGGCCCGGGCGGCCCCGTCCGCTGGTTCCGCACCGGCGACCGGGTCTCCCGGCGGCCCGACGGCCACCTGGTCCACGAGGGCCGCCTCGACGCCGAGATCAAGGTACGGGGCATCCGCGTCGACCCCGGCGAGATCGAGACCCATCTCACCGCCCACCCGGAAGTCGGCACCGCCGCCGTCGTGGGCACCAGGACGGCGGATCGCACGACGGTGACCGCGTACGTGGTGCCGCAGCGCGCCGACGCCGACGCCGCCGCCCTCGTCCGCGAGGTGCTGCGCGATCTGCGCGCGACCGTGCCCGGTCATCTCGTCCCGCACCGGGTGACCGTCGTCCCCGAACTCGTCCACACCGCCGGCGGAAAGATCGACCGGCTCGGCACCCATCGG
The DNA here is from genome assembly GCF_040652135.1 of Streptomyces sp. NPDC048295. Lineage (NCBI taxonomy): Bacteria > Bacillati > Actinomycetota > Actinomycetes > Kitasatosporales > Streptomycetaceae > Streptomyces > Streptomyces sp. NPDC048295. The sequence continues at coordinate 218,073 of NZ_JBEZLL010000011.1, read as the reverse complement.
CTGCACACGCCCGCCGCGGCCTCCGCACGCACGGAACACCACAACAGCCCTACAGAACAGGACAATCGATGAGTCGCGACGACATGGTCGACATCTTCCGAAGGGTTCTGGAGACCGACAGCGTCTCGGTGGACTCCGACTTCTTCGCATCCGGAGGCGACTCGCTCCTGGGCACCCGGGTGCTGAGCGCCGTCGCGCGGGCGGAGGGCGTGGAGCTGAGCTTCGAGGACCTCATCGAGGCGCCCACACCGGCCGAGCTCGCCGACCGCGTCGCGAGCGTGACCCGATGAGCGTCGTCGTCGTGGGCGCCGGGATCGCCGGCCTCACCGCGGCCGCCGATCTCGCCGGACGCGGAGTGGACGTCCAGGTCCTGGAGGCCCGCGACCGGGTCGGCGGCAGGACGCACGGCATCGAGATCGCACCCGGCGAATGGGCCGACGCCGGTGCCGCCTACCTCGGGGAGCGGCACACCGAACTGCTGGAGCTGATGGCCCGCCACGACCTCAAGACCGAACCCACGGTCATGGAGGGCGACAGCCGCTTCGACGTCCGGGCCGCCGCCGCGGCGGAGAGCGTCCAGGGGCGCTTCCCTCCGCTGAGCGGTGTGGCGCTGGGCGAGTTGTTCGACCTGCTGGACGAAGTCACCCGGTCCGTACGCGTCGATGCGCCCTGGCTCGGCCCGGACGCCGCGCACCTCGACTCGCTGACGGCCGCGGAGTGGGCGGACGCCAACCTCCGTCACCCCGACAGCCGGCTGTTCTTCCCGCTCTTCCTGGGGGAGATGATGGCCGCGGCCCCGGCCGACGTGTCCGTCCTGCACATGGCCTTCTACCTGCGTTCCGGAGGCGGGCTGCGCTACCTCAACGCCTTCGCCGGGGGCGCCCAGGAGTGGCGGATCGAGGGCGGCGCCCACCGGCTGAGCGAGGCTCTCGCCGACGGGCTCGGCGACCGGGTGCGGCTCTCCGAGCCGGTCACCGCGGTGGAGCAGGACGACACCGGTGTGACCGTGCGTTCCGCGAGCGGTGCCACCCGCGCCGACGCGGTGATCATCGCACTGCCCCCGGTCCTCGCCGACCGGATCGACTTCACGCCCGGACTGCCCGCCCCGCGGTCGGGGGAACGGACCGGACCCGGCTGCGCGGTCAAGGTCCACCTCGTCCACCCGTCCCCGCTCTGGCGTCGGCAGGGGCTGTCCGGCTGGTCGGTGAGCGCGGACGGGCCGTTGCTGTCCACCGTCGACGACTCGCCCGCCGACGGCTCCGCAGGCGTGCTGACCGGATTCGTCACCGGCGAGGAGGCCCGCCGGTTCGCCGCGCTGCCCGCCGGCGAACAGCGGGCCGCCGCGATCGCCCAGGCCGGCCGGCTGTTCCCCGGCCTGCCCGAGCCGATCGGCTTCCACGTGACCGACTGGGTCAACGACCCCTACAGCCGCGGCTGTTACGCCGCCCTGTTCGGCCCCGGTGACTGGCTCGCGCTCGGTCCCGGACTGACCCGCCCGCACGGTCGCGTCCACTGGGCCGGTACCGAGACCAGCACCGAGTTCTTCGGCCTCATGGAAGGCGCCATCCGATCGGGCCGACGGGCCGCCGCCGAGGCGGTCACCGGCTCGTAGGAGCCGTTCGCCGACAGGGCCCGTCCGGTCGTGATCCGCCGGACAGGCCCTGGGGCAGTCCGGCCGGACCAGGCCCGGCAGCCACCGGCCCGCACGCCACGAGACCACCCGACGTTCCCTGGAGACCACCGTGACCATCAGCCCCGTCGCCCCACTCGCCGTACGGCAGCAGTTCATGACCGACCCCACTCTGGGCGCCGGCAACTTCCTGCAGAAAGCGCTGGAGGCGAACCCGAACAGCACCGTCCCGTACGCCTTCACCCACACCACCGACCACCGTGGCCAGGTCGTTCTGCGCGGGCACAGCCTGCGCGACCTCGCCGCCCTGCGTGACCGGTACGCCCACTGGTACCGGGCCAACGGGGTGGAGCGGGGCGAGCCGGTCGCCGTCTACGTCGGTGAGGGCCTCGAACCGCTGCTGCACTTCCTGGCGCTCACCGCCCTGGGTGCGGTGCCGGCGCTTATCAACAACGCCATGCCGGAGCGCACCGCACTGCGCTACATCGACCACGTCGGCGCGGTGGGTCTGGTCGCCGACGACCCGACCCGGCTCGTCGCCGCGTACCGCGCCGACCCCAACCGCCGCCGGCCGCGCTTCATCGTCCCGGCCGCCGAGATCAAGGCGTACGACCCGCTCGACGACCCGGGGGCCGCGCTGCCCGACGGCTACCCGCACCAGCACGCCGCCGACGAGGTCGTCGCGCTCATCCACTCCTCCGGCACCACCGGCACCCCGAAGTCGACGATGCTCGCGCACCACCAGTTCTGGGCCGGCAAGGAGCCCCGGATGGAGCGGTTTCCCGCCTCGTCCGACGACCGGCTGATGTCCCTGATGCCGCACACGCACGCCGGCGGGCTCAGCTACTTCCTCACCGCCACCCTGCTCGGGCTGCCCACCGTCGTCATGAGCGACTGGCGGCGCGCCGCGGTGGAGCCGGTCATGGAGGCCTTCCAGCCGACCATGGTCGCGTCCTTCCCGCGCACGTTCGTCGAGCTGGCCACCGGTGCGCCGCCCACCCGTGGCGCGGCGAAGGTGCACAGCTGGTTCAACACCGGTGACGGCGCCCACTACGGCCACATACGCCGCCTGGTGCAGCTGGGCGAGCGGCCCGCCGGGCTCATCAAGCCGTGGCTGCTGCCCCGCGACCACGAGGCCGAAGCGGCCCTGCCCGGCTCGCAGTTCATCGACGGCCTCGGTTCCTCCGAGATGGGCATGGCCCTGTTCGGGCAGGTGACCACCCCCGAGACCGAGCGCAACGACCGCTGTGTCGGCAAGCCCACCGAGGCGGTCACGGCCGCGGCCGTCCTCGGCACCGACGGCAGGGAAGTGCCCGTCGGCACCGTCGGGCTGCTGGCCGTCAAGACTCCCTCGCGCACTCCGGGCTACTGGAACGACCCCGAGCTGACCCGCAGTTTCGAGCTCGACGGCTACTGGCTGACGGGCGACGTGGCCCGCACGGACGAGGAAGGGAACTTCTACCACCTCGACCGCACCGTGGACGTCATCGACACCGAGGACGGTCCGGTCTACAGCCTGCCCGCGGAGGAGGTGCTGCTCGCCGACTGCGGGGACCTCGTGCAGGACTGCGCCGTCGTCGGCGTGCCGTCCGCGAACGGCACCCTGCAGGTCCCCATCGCCGTCGTGAGGATGCAGCCGGGTGCCGTCGAGCCCTCCGCGGACGAGCTGCGCGAGCGCGCCAACAAGGAGCTGGCCGCCGCCGGCCTCACGCCGCTGGCCGCCGTGATCGTCGCCGGTGACCCGGACGGCTTCCCGACCGGCGTCACCGGCAAGGTCCTCAAGCGGGAGCTGCGCACCCGGTGGGCCACCTTCTTCACCGGCGGCGTACAGGGATGACCACCCGCGTGCGGCAGCACAACACCCTCACGGTGTGCGTGGTGGGCGGCGGCCCCCGAGGGCTGTCCGTGGTCGAGCGGCTCTGTGCCAACGCCGCCGCGTCGCGGCAGCGCCTGACCGTGCACCTCGTCGACCCCCATCTGCATCTCGGCGGGCGTGTCTGGCGGGCCGACCAGCCGTCCGTGCTGCTCATGAACACCGTCGCCTCGCAGGTCACCCTGTTCACCGACGAGAGCGTGACCTGCGAGGGGCCGATCTCCGACGGACCGAGCCTGTACGAGTGGGCGCGGCTCCTGGAGAGCCTCGAACAGGAAGTCCCCTGTCCACCGCACGTGTACGAGGAGTGCCGGCGTCTCGGCCCGGACTCGTATCCGACGCGGGCGCTGTTCGGGCGCTACCTCGGCTGGGTCCTCGACCGGGTGGTACGGACGGCCCCCGACCACATCGCCGTCGAGTCGCACGGCGCGACCGCACGGGAGGTGCTCGACGAGGACGACACCACCCAGACCGTCCGTCTGGACGACGGCACCCGGCTGACCGGCCTCGACGCGGTCGTGCTGGCCGTGGGCCATGTGGACATGCCGCGCAGCGCCGAGGAGCGGGCGCTCGCCGCCTTCGCCGCCGAGCACGGCCTCGTCCACCTGCCCACGGGCAATCCGGCCGATGCCGATCTCGACCGCATCGCGCCGGGGCAGCGGGTCGCCCTGCGGGGCATGGGGCTCAATTTCTTCGACTACATGAGTCTGCTCACCGCGGGCCGCGGCGGCTCGTTCGTGCGCGACAGCACGGGCGGCGCGCTGCGGTACCGGCCCAGCGGCATGGAACCCGTGCTGCTGGCCGGCTCCCGGCGCGGCGTCCCGTTCCATTCGCGCGGCGAGAACCAGAAGGGGGCCACCGGAAGGCACCATCCGCTGTTCCTGACCCCGGACGCGATCGGCCGCCTGCGTGCCCGGCGGGCGGCGGGCGAACCCGTCGGCTTCGTCCGGGACATCTGGCCGCTGGTCGACCGGGAGGTCCGGGCGGTCTACTACCACACCCTGATCTCGGAAAGCCTCGGCCGGTACGACGGTGACGTCTTCCTAGAGGAGTTCTGCCGGGACGGCGGGAGCGGGGAGACCGAGGAACGGCTGCTGAGCCGGTACGCGGTCGACGGCGCCCGGCGCTGGGACTGGGACCGGATCGCCAGGCCGTACGGCCGCCGGACGTTCGCCGGCACGGAGGACTACGACACGTGGCTCGTCGGCCATCTGCGTCAGGACGTCGCGGAGGCCCGGCGCGGAAACGTGCGCGGCCCGCTCAAGGCCGCCCTCGACGTGATGCGGGACCTGCGCAACGAGATCCGCCAGGTCGTCGACCACTCCGGCATCACCGGCGACTCGTACCGGGACGATCTGCGTTCCTGGTACACACCGCTGAACGGGTTCGTCTCCATCGGCCCGCCGCCGAGCCGCATCGAGGAGATGGTGGCGCTCATGGAGGCCGGGGTGCTGCGGGTGGCCGGGCCGGGGATGACGGTCCACCCGTCGGCCGGGCGCAAGGCGTTCCTGGTGCGGTCCGCCGCGATCCCGGACGCCGAGGACGAGGCGACCGTCCTGATCGAGGCACGGCTGCCCGAGGTCGATGTGCGCACCACGGACGATCCGCTGCTGCGGCAGCTGATGAGCACCGGCGCCGCGAGCGCGTACACGATCCCGAACCCGAGCGGAAAGGGCCTGGCCACCGGCGGCCTCGCGGTCACCGGCAGGCCCTACCGGGTGCTGGACGCGAGGGGCGAGGCCCATCCGCACCGGTTCGCCTTCGGGATTCCCACCGAGTCGGTGCACTGGGCGACCGCTGCGGGCATCAGGCCCGGGTCCGACTCGGTGATCCTCGGCGACGCGGACGCCATCGCCCGCGCCGCTCTGGCCTCCGGGACCCGGTCCGGCGCGATCGGGGCGACGGCCCCCGGCACGACGGCGGAAGGAGAGTGACCTTGGAGACGACCCGCCCGGACGAGGAGACGGCTGGCGCGGTCGACGCGGGGCTGCTGAGCCCGGTGTGGGCCGCGGGCGGCGACCCGCTCGGCGACCGGGCGTGGGTCGCGGCCATGCTGGAGGCGGAGCTGGCACTCGCCCGCGCCCAGGCGCGGCTCGGCGTCGTGCCCGCCTCGGCCCTCGGACCCATCGAGGAGACGATCCGCTCACGGCCCGTCGAGGTGGTCCGGCTCGCCCGGCTGGCCCGGGGGTCCGCCAACCCGGTGGTGGAGCTGGTCCGCGTACTGACGCAGGCGGTGCGCCGGGTCGATCCGGTGGCGGCCGAGTACGTGCACCGGGGCGGCACCAGCCAGGACATCCTCGACTCCGCCGCGATGCTGCTCGCCGCCCGCGCGCTGGACCGGGTCGACGCGGACCTCGTCCGGGTCGCGGACGCGCTCGCCCGGCTCGCCGCCGAGCACGCCGGCACACCGATGGCGGGCCGGACCCTCACCCAGCACGCCGTGCCGATCACCCTCGGGCTCAAGGCGGCGGGCTGGCTCACCCTGGTGCTGGACGCCGGTGACCGGGTCCGCCGGGTCCGGGAATCGCTGCCCGCCCAACTGGGCGGCGCGGCGGGCACCCTGGCCGCCTACCTGGAGTACGCGCGCCTGGCCGGCCTCGACCCCGCCGGGCACGCCGCCGGACTCTCCGCCGCGTTCGCCGCCGAGCTCGGCCTGCGCGATCCCGAAGCGCCCTGGCACACGGTCCGCACCCCGGTCGCCGACCTCGGATGGGCCGTCGTCGCGGTCACCGGCGGCCTCGGCAAGTTCGCGACGGACGTCCTGGGCATGGCCCGTACCGAGGTCGCCGAGGCGGCCGAACCCGGACCCGAGGGAACCGGGGCGTCCTCCGCCATGCCCCAGAAACGCAACCCCGTGCTCGCCACGCTGCTCGTGTCCGCGGCCCGTCAGGCTCCCGCCCAGGCCCTCGTGCTGGGGCAGAGCCTGCTCGCGGAGGACGAACGCTCCGCAGGGGGGTGGCAGTCGGAGTGGCAGCCGCTGCGCGAGGCACTGCGCCTCGCCGAAGGGGCCGCGCGCACCGCGGCCGAACTCGCCGAGGGCATCGTGGTGTTCCCCGGCCAACTGCTGGACAACCTGCGTCTCACCGGAGGCGCGGTCGTCTCCGAGAGACTGAACGCCGTCCTTGCGCCCGTGCTGGGCAAGGCCGCCGCCAAGAGCCTGCTCGCCGAAGCGGCGCGCAGGGCCACCCGGCCGGGCCACACCTTCGAGGACGCTCTCGCGGCGTCCCCGGAGCTCGTCGGCGCGGCGCACAAGTTCACCGACGGCCCCGGGCTGTCGGACCTGCTCGACCCGGCCAACTATCTGGGTGCCTCGCAGGAGCTGGTGGAGCGCGTGCTGCACCGGCACCGCACCCGGCTGTCGATCAGCTAGGAATCTGATGAATACCTTGACGTCAGCGGGCCCGCACAGCCTGCCCGCGCAGCAGCCCTACGAGTACGAGCGCCTGATCCCCGTGGAACCCGACTGGCGCCGCCTGCCCGGCTGGCGGGACGTGACGCCCGCGCAGTGGCGCGACGCGCAGTGGCAGCGCGCCCACTGCGTGAAGAACGCCAAACAGCTGGCAGCGGTGGTGGGTCCGTTACTGGAGGACCGGTTCTACGAGGACCTGGAAGCCGACCACGAGCAGTTCGCCACCATGTCGATGCTGCTGACCCCCCAGATGCTGAACACCATGGTGCCCGACGCCCCCGCCGACGCGGCCGGCTTCACGGACGCCTTCCTCGCCGACCCGATCCGCCGCTACATGCTGCCCGTCGCCTCCGACCGGGAGAAGGAGTGGCCGAGCCACCCCTACGCCGAACGCGACTCGCTGCACGAGACGGAGATGTGGGTGGTCGAAGGACTCACCCACCGCTATCCGACCAAGGTCCTGGCGGAGCTCGTGTCGACCTGCCCCCAGTACTGCGGGCACTGCACACGGATGGACCTGGTGGGCGGCTCCACCCCGCAGGTGGAGAAGCAGCGGCTGACCCTCAGGCCCGCCGACCGCCAGGACCAGATGATCGACTACCTCAAGCGGAACCCGGGCGTACGCGATGTCGTGGTGTCCGGTGGCGACGTCGCCAACGTGCCCTGGCCGCGCCTGGAGTCGTTCCTGATGCGGCTGCTCGACCTGGAGAGTGTCCGGGACATCCGGCTGGCCACCAAGGCCCTCGCCGGACTGCCTCAGCACTGGCTCCAGGGGGCGGTGCTCGAAGGCCTGGAGCGGGTCGCGCGGACCGCCGCGCGACGGTCCGTCAACCTCGCCGTGCACACACACGTCAACCACGTCCAGTCGGTGACGCCGCTGGTGGCCGAGACGGCACGGGCCGTGCTCGACACGGGCGTCCGGGACATCCGCAACCAGGGCGTCCTGATGCGCGGGGTCAACACCACCCCGAAGGCGCTGCTGGACCTGTGCATGGTCCTCCAGGGCGAGGCGAACATCCTGCCCTACTACTTCTACATGTGCGACATGATCCCGAACGCCGAGCACTGGCGCGTCGCGGTCTGGGAGGCCCAGGAGCTCCAGCACGCCGTCATGGGCTACCTGCCCGGGTACGCGACGCCGCGGATCGTCTGCGACGTGCCCTACGTCGGCAAGCGCTGGGTGCACCAACTCGTCGAGTACGACCGGGAACTCGGCGTCTCGCAGTGGACGAAGAACTACCGCACGGGTATAGAACTGGACGATCTGGACGCGCTCACGCGTCGTTATCCGTTCTACGACCCCATCACCACGCTGCCCGAGTCGGGCCGACGCCGGTGGCGGGAGAACACAGTGGAGAAGGGCTGACCATGACCGACACGGACACGATCACGGACACGTCGCAGGGCGGGATCCAGGAACTCGACCGCCGGGCCGTGCTGCGCAGCGCGGAGATCGTCGCGCAGGCCCGCGAGGACCAGTGGGACGACCCCACCCCGTGCGGCACCTGGTCCCTGCGGCGCCTCCTCGCCCATATGACCGCGCAGCACCTCGGCTTCGCCGCGGCCGCCGAGGGCGGACCGGTCGACGAGGCGGTCTGGCAGGAGACGCCGCTCGACGACCCCCGCCGCGCGTACGCCGACTCCGTCGACCGGGTCCTCGACGCGTTCGCGGCCGACGGCATGCTGGACCGTACGGTCGTCCTGCCATGGATCCACCCGACGATGAAGTTCGCCGCCCCGCGCGCGGTCGGCTTCCACCTCGTGGACTACGTGGTGCACGGCTGGGACGTCGCGGCCTCGCTGGGCGTCCCGGCGGCGTACGACGAGGACCTCGTCCTCGCCGCCGCCGAGGTCGCCCGCAAGGAGGTGCCCGACGGGCCTTCGCGGGAACGCCCCGGTGCCTCGTTCCGCCCGGCGGTCGGGCTCACCGGCCCGGCGAGCGCGCAGGACCGCCTGCTCGCGTCGCTGGGCCGCGACCCGCGGTGGTCGCCCAGGTGACGGACTCACTCACCGCTCTCGGGGGCCGGCCGCACCGGCCGGCCCCCGAGGGTGTGGCTCTGGCCCCGGAACTCGGCGATCGGCACCCCGTCCGAACGGCGCACGGTCACGTCGTACACACCGCTGCGTCCGAACCGGCTGCGCTCCACGGCCTCCGCGACCAGGTCGTCGCCCACCTCGGCCGGGCGGAGGAAGGTGACCTGCGCCCCCTGGGCCACGGTCGCCGGGCCGTGCGTGTTGCAGGCGAAGGCGAAGGCCGCGTCGGCCAGCAGGAAGAGGAAGCCGCCGTGCCCCGTGCCGTGGCCGTTCACCATGGTCTCCGCGACCCGCATGCCCACGGTCGCCCGCCCCGGCCCGGCGTCCCGCAGGTCGATGCCGAGCAGTTCGCAGGTGCGGTCCTTGGCGTACAGCTCCTCGGCGCGGCGGCGGGCCGCGGTCTCCAGGTCCTGCTCCCCGATGGTCCCCGTCATGACGCAGCCCTCAATTCCCTTGTGCAATGCCGGACTTAGAGGCCCCGATCCTTCCATCCGCGACCAGTGCGGTCAACCGGAACCGAATATCCGCGACAAAGGAGCAGCATGACTTCGCGCACCCCCTGGCTTCAGGAATTGTTCGACACTCCGCCGTCCGAACGCCGGACGCTTCTCGAATCACTGGTCGTCGCGGAGTTCAAGCGTGAACTGATGATGGGCGAGGAGGATGTGCTGCCTCTCCAGGTGAGTTATTTCGAACTCGGACTGACCTCGCTCGGTGCCGTCGACACCAGGCAGCGCCTCGAACAGGAACTGGGCCGGCCGCTCGATTCGGCCTTCCTGTTCAATCACCCGACGGTCGGGGATCTCGTCGAATTCCTGACCACCGAGGTGGTATCCGAGTTCTTCTCCGCCACCGCGCCCGGCCCCAAGGCCCAGCAGGATGCGGAAGTTTCCACGAAAGACCTGGTCAACGACGTTCTCAAGGAGCTCTACCAGTGACCGAAACGGCCTCGCCCCGCCCCGATGCCCTGCTGAGGAGCCTACTTCTGGAGAAGTACGAGCCGATCGCCGTCATCGGAATGGGCATTCGGCTCCCAGGGGACAACAACACCCCCGAGGAGTTCTCCGCATTTCTCAGGGAGGGGCGCTCGGGAACCGGCCCCGTACCCGAGGACCGTTGGGACATGGAGGCCGTGCAGGCCGCCGAGAAGGAGGCCGGCCGACGCCCTGTGGCGGCGGGCGGCGGATTCGTCTCCGGTATGGATGAATTCGACTCAAAATTCTTCAACATATCTCCGAAGGAAGCCGATTTCATGGATCCCCAGCACCGCTGGGCCCTGGAATCAGCCTGGCGTGCCCTGGAATCCGCGCACATCGATCCGGCCGCCCTTCGCGGTGGAAACGGCGGCGTGTATCTGGGCGTCGGACAGATGGACTTCGCGATCGATGTCGAGGCACTGGACCCGCTGGACCTCGACGCCCATGTCGCGGCCGGCACCGCCCACAGCGCCGCCGCCGGACGCCTGTCCTACTTCCTCGGCTGGCGCGGTCCCTGCCTGAGCGTCGACACCGCCTGCTCCGCCTCATTGGTGGCGCTGCACCTCGCCGCCCAGGGACTGCGCCGCGGCGAGTGCGACATCGCCCTCGCGGGTGGCGTGAACGTGAACCACCATCCGCGCAACCACATCGTCTACTCGCGCGCCGGAATGCTGTCGCCCGACGGCCGCTGCAAGACCTTCGACGACTCCGCCGACGGCTACGGCCGCAGCGAGGGCTCCGGCATGCTCGTCCTGAAGCGGTACTCCGACGCCCGGCGCGACGGCGACACCGTGCTCGCACTGGTCCGCGGCTCCTCGGTGCGCCAGGACGGCGAGAGCGGCGGCCTGACCGTCCCCAACGGCACCGCACAGGTCGCCCTCATGCGCGACGCCCTGACCGCGGCCAACCTGGAGCCCGCGGACATCCAGTACGTGGAGGCGCACGGCACCGGAACCTCCCTGGGCGACCCCATCGAGCTGGGCTCCATCAACACCGTGTTCGCCGCGTCCCGCACGGACGGCGAACCGCTGGCCGTCGGCTCGGTGAAGACCAACATCGGCCACATGGAGGCCGCCGCGGGCGTCGGCGGCGTGGCCAAGGTCGTCCTCCAGCTCCAGGAAGGCGTGATCTACCCGCACATCAACCTGGAGACGCCGTCGCGCCACATCCCCTGGGACCGCTATCGCGTGACCGTCCCGACGCAGCTGCGCGACTGGCGGGCCGACGGGCCCCGGCGTGCCGTGGTCAACTCCTTCGGATTCGCTGGCACCATCGCCTCCGTCGTCCTCGAACAGGCGCCGCCCGCCACGGCGTCCCCTGCGGCGGCGGACGACGGCACCGCCGTCTTCACCCTCTCCGCGAAGGACCACGGGGGACTGCGGGCACAGGCCGAGGCCTATCGCCGCTTCCTCGACGCACACCCGGACCTCGCCGTCCCCGACCTCTGCCGCAGCGCCAACCTCGGCCGCGCCCACCTGCCCGCCCGGCTGGCCGCGCACGTCTCCTCGCGCGAGGACCTGGAGCGACTGCTCGACCGGCAGTCGGCGGGCGAGGCCCCCGCCGCCCCGGACCTCCGCTTCACCGAGGCCGCGTTCCTCTTCAGCGGGCAGGGCGCGCAGTACGTCGGCATGGGGCGCGGCCTCTACGACCGCTACCCCGAGTTCCGCCGTCACCTCGACGACTGCGACCGGCTCTTCGCCGACCGTCTCGGCCGCTCCATCAAGGAGATCATGTTCGGCGAGGCGCCGGACAGCGAGCAGGAACTCAACCGGACCCTCTACACCCAGCCCGCGCTGTTCTGCCTGGAGTACGCGACGGCCCGGCTCTGGATGTCCTGGGGGGTGCGCCCCGGCATCCTGCTCGGGCACAGCGTCGGCGAGATCGCGGCGGCCGCGGTCGCGGGCCTGTTCTCGGTCGAGGACGCGGTCCGGCTGGTCTCCGTCCGCGCCCGGCTCATGCAGTCGGTGTCGGCGGCCGGTGGCATGGCCGCCGTCTTCGCACCGGCGGAAGAGATCGCCCCGCTGCTGGAGGCGTACCCCGACCTCGGTCTCGGCGCCGTCAACTCCCCGCGCCAGTGCGTGATCTCCGGAGGCAGCGACGCGCTCGCCGAGGTCATGGAAACCCTGCGGACGCGTGGCGTCGACGTCAAGCGGCTGCCGGTGTCGCACGCCTTCCACTCGCCCCTGATGACCGAGGTGTTCGACGCGTTCCGCGCGGCCATCGCCGACATCGCCTTCCACGAGCCGCAACTGAGCTTCGTCTCCAACCTCACCGGCGAGGTGGCCACGCTCGCCGAGGTGGGCACCCCCGATTACTGGGTCCGCCACATCGGCGAGCCCGTCGACTTCGCCGCCGGTATGCGCTGCGTCCAGGCCCGCGGGCCGCACGTCCTCATCGAGGTCGGCCCGTCCGCCGCGCTGATCGGACTGGGGCGGCACAACGGCGACCCCGACGCCCACCTGTGGGTGTCCAGCATGGCCAGGTCCGACACCGGCGCCACCACCGTGGGCACCGCCCTCGCGCAGTGCTACCGGGCCGGACTCCCCATCTCCTGGACGGGCTACCACGCCGGGCGCGGCGGACGGACGGTGCCGCTGCCGGGCTACGTCTTCGCGAAGAAGCGCCACCCGCTGCCCTCGACCCGCCTCCGGGGCACCCGGGCCGGCCACGCGTCCGGACCGGCCCACCACCCGCTGCTGGGCCGGGACATCACCGCCCAGGACCGTCGCGCGGCGGGGGAGCGCGAATTCAGCGCGCTGATCGCCCCGGACTCCCCGGCCTATCTCGCCGACCATGTCGTCATGGGCCAGGCGGTGTTCCCCGGGGCCGGGTACGTCGAAGTCGTGCTGGCACTCCAGGACGCGGTGCACGGGGAGACCGGCCGGCTGATCCAGGACCTGCGCATCCACGAACCGCTCTTCCTGCGCGAGGACGAGCCGGCCGAGATCCGTACCCGGCTGCGTCCCCACGAGGGCGCCGGGGGCGCCGACGGGCCCGCCGCCGTGGAGATCGTCAGCCGCGTGAACGGCAGGGACGGTGTGATCGAACGCGTCCACGCCACCGCCACCCTCGGCGCCCCGCCCACCGGACCCGCGGAGCTCGGCGAGGTCGTGGACCGGCTGCGGAAGGCGGCCGCCGACCCGGGCGAGCCGCAGGCCCGGCAGCACGGCGAGGACCTCTACGAACGGTATGCCGAGCTGGGCCTGCCCTACGGACCGGAGTTCCGGCGCGTCGTGCGTGTCGACCGGTACGCCGACGGCCTCGCCACCGGTGAGCTGCGCGGCCTGGACACGCCCGCCGCCGAGCACCTGCGCGCGTCGGTCCTGGACTGCGCGATGCAGACCCTCGGCGCCGCCGTCGACCTGGACGGCACCTATCTGCCCGTCGGCTTCGACGGCGTCGAACTGCTCAAGCACCCCAAGGGCGATCTGCGCATCCTCATCCAGGTCGACCTCGACCCGGCCGGTGAGCTGCTCGCCGACCTCGTCGCCCTGGAGGGCACCCGGACGGTCTTCGTCGTCAAGGGCGTACGCCTCAAGCGTGTCGCCGACGCCCCGGCCGACCCCGCCGAACGCATGCTGCTGCGCCCGCGGTGGCTCAAGCGGTCGCTGCCGTCCGCCCGAACGGGCTTGGAGGGCCGCCGGGTTCTCGTCGTCCGGCCGGGCAACGGTCTGCCGGACGACCTGTCCGACCGGCTCGCCGGCACCGGTATCGAGGCACTGCACGCCCCCGACGCGGCCGGTGCCGCCGCCCGGCTGGCCGAGGACGGCGCCGTCACGGACCTGTGCTGGTTCTGGACGCCCGCGCCCTCGGCCGAGGGCGAGGAGCGGCTGCGCACCGAGACCGAGCGCAACTTCCGCGAGCTGCTCGCGCTGGTGGCCGCGGCCACCGGCCCGGCCGCCGGCCGCGGCCCGCGGGTCATGCTCGTGACCGAACGGGCCCAGTGGCTGCCCGGTGACACCGCTGCCACAACGCCCCAGGACGCCCTCGGCGCCGCCACCCTGTGGGGGTTCGGCGCGGTCCTGCTCAACGAGTACCCGGCCCTGCGGACCGTCCTGCTCGACCTCGACGGAACCGGCCTCCAGCCGCTCGTCGACGAGTGGCTCGCCGGTGACGGCGCGGGCGGCGAGCACCAGATCGCGTACCGGTCCGGCATCCGGCATGTGAAGCGGCTCTCCCCGCCCGCCCCCGGGACACGCGAGGACGTCAACACGGAACTCACGATCACCGAGTACGGCCAGTTCTCGGCCGTCCGACCGGTCCCCGTCGAGGACCGGCAGCCCACCGGGGACGAGGTCACCGTCCAGGTCCACGCCGCCGGACTCAACTTCAAGGACGTCCTGAACGCGCTCGGCATGCTGCGCCAGTACGCCCTGGACCACGGCATCCCGTACGAGCCGCTCCCGCTCGGCTTCGAGGCCTCCGGAACCGTCGTCGAGGCGGGACCCGACGCCGCGTTCCGGCCCGGTGACGAGGTGGTGCTGAGCCGGATCGGCTCCATGCGACGGCGCGTGACCGTCCCGTCCACGGTCGTCGTGCGCAAGCCCGCCGGCCTCAGCTTCACCGAGGCGGCCGGACTGCCCGCCGCGTTCGTCACGGCCTTCCACGCACTGCACCACCTCGCCGGCATCAAGGCGGGCGACCGGGTCCTGATCCACGCGGCCGCCGGCGGCGTGGGACAGGCGGCCGTCCAGCTCGCCCGGCTCGCGGGTGCCGAGGTGTACGCCACCGCCAGCCCCCGCAAGTGGCCCCTGCTGCGCTCCCAGGGCGTGGCACACATCATGAACTCCCGCACCCTGGACTTCGCCGACGAGGTACTGGAGGCCACCGGAGGCCGAGGGGTCGACATCGTCCTCAACAGCCTCAACAAGGACTACATCCCGGCGGGACTGCGCGCTCTCGCCACCGACGGACGCTTCGTCGAACTCGGCAAGATCGGGATCTGGTCGCCCGAGGAGATGAGGTCGGAGCGACCCGACGTCGGCTACCACAACTTCGACCTCAGCGAGCTGCCCGCCGAGGAGCTCGAACGCCTCAACGGCGACATCCTGCGGACGGTCGCCGAGCACATCGAGGCCGGCCGGCTGACCCCCCTGCCGGTGGTCGGCTACTCGCCCGACGAGGTCGAGGAGGCCTTCGGCGTCCTGAGCCGGGGCGCCAACCTCGGCAAGATCGTGCTGGAACTGCGCGACGAACGCGACCTGCCCGCACGGCCGGTGAGCATCGACGCGGGGGAGACGTACCTCGTCACCGGCGGTCTCGGCGCGCTCGGACTGGCCTCCGCGCGCAAACTGGCCCGGGAGGGAGCCCGCCACATCGCGCTCGTCAGCCGCCGCGCCGTCGACGAGGACGAGCGGGCCTCGATCGCCGCCGGACTCGGCGAGGGCGTCGAGGTCCACGTCCACCAGGGGGACATCGCCGACGCGGCCGACGTCCGGCGGATCGTCGGTGAACTCGCCGCGGCGGAACACCCGCTGGGGGGTGTCCTGCATGCCGCGGGCGTCCTCGCCGACGCCCCGCTCGCGGCCCAGACCTGGGAGAGCATGGACACCGTCCTGCGCGCCAAGGTCTACGGCACCTGGCTGCTGCACCGCGCGGTCGCCGAGGTCCCCACGGTCCGCTTCTTCGTCGGCTACTCCTCGGTCTCCTCGGTGCTCGGCGCCGCCGGCCAGGCCAACTACGCGGCGGGCAACGCCTACATGGACGTCCTCATGCAGTGGCGGGCGGCCGCGGGCCTGCCCGGACTCAGCGTCAACTGGGGCCCGTGGGGCGACATCGGCATGGCCGCCTCGCTCACCGAGCGCCAGATCGACGGCATCGCGGCACGCGGACTGAAGTTCATCAAGCCGGGCGCGGCGTTGAACGCGCTGTTCACCGCGCTCGCCCGGCCCGGCGCCCAGGCCGTCGTCGGCGAGTTCGGCTGGGATGCCTACATCGACGCCCTGCCCACCCCCAACGCACTCTTCGAAGGGCTGCGTTCGGGGCGCGATGGCGGACCGGACCGGACCGAGTTCGACATCGAGGCGCTGCTCGGCCGGCCGAGGCCCGAGCGCGAGGTCGCGCTGCGCGAACTGCTGCGGGACCGGATCGCGAACGTGCTGCGGTACGACTCGCCCGAGGAGATCGATCTCGACGCACGGCTGGTGGATCTCGGTCTCGACTCGCTCGGATCGGTGGAACTGAAGAACGCCCTGGAGACCGCGCTCGGGATTCCGCTGCCCGCCTCCACCCTCTTCGACTACCCCGCCGTGCGGCCCCTGGCCGCCTTCATCGACGAGCAGCTCGTACCGGACCGGACCCAGGAGGGACAGGACACACCGTCGCGGCAGTCGCCCGACGAGGACGTGCGCGATCTGACCGACGCCGAGGCGGACGACGAACTCGACGCCCTGCGCGGGATGTTCGAGTGACGGGCGGCTCGACGGTGACGGGCTACATCGACCACCTGGAGACCCTGTCGAAGAAGCAGCTCATGGTGATGCTGGCCCGGCAGCACCACGAGCGGACGCAGCCGGTCGCCGTCATCGGCATGGGCTGCCGGCTGCCGGGAGGGCTCGACGATCCCCGGGCCCTGTGGAGCGCCCTGCGCGAGGGGCGCGTCCTGTCCACCGAGACGGCCGGGGTGCCCACCGACAGCCTCGGCCGGCCGCGCTGGAACCCGGCGGCACCGGACCTGGCGCCGCTGGCCGGACGGCTCGGCCAGGGTGCCTACCTGACGGATGTGGACCTCTTCGACGCCGACTGGTTCGGCATCGCGGAAGAGGAGGCCCGGCACATGGACCCGCAGCAGCGCCTGCTCCTGGAGGTCGCAGCCCAGGCCCTCGCGGACGCCAACCTCTCCCGGGAGCGCCTGCGGGGGCGCGACGTCGGTGTCTACGCGGTCGCCGGGCCGGTGGAGTACCCCTACGCCTGGCTGCGCGGCGGGGTCCCCGGGACAGGCCTGTCGCCGCACATGAGCACGGGCACCTCGCCCAGCGCCTTCAGCGGCCGGATCGCGTTGTCCCTGGGGCTCAACGGCCCGGCGGTCACCGTCGACACCGCGTCCTCGTCCATGCTGACCGCCGTGCACCTGGCGGTGCGGGCGCTGCGTGCCCGCGAGTGCGACATCGCCCTCGTCGGCACCTGCAACCTGCTGCTCTCGCCGTTCAGCACCGGCATCCTCGACCGCGCCGGGATGCTCTCTCCCACCGGTCGCAGCAGGCCCTTCACCGGGCGTGCCGACGGACACGTCCGCGGTGAGGGCTGCGGGGTCGTGGTCCTCGAACGGTACGCCGACGCCGTGGCCGACGGAGACCGGCCGTACGCGCTCGTGCGCGGCAGCGCCGTGCACGCCCAGGGCGACCGGCCCAGCATCTCGGTGGCCCCGGCGCGCGGCCAGCGGGCGGTCGTCGAACGCGCTCTGCGCGACGCGGGAACGGCACCCGAGGAGGTGAGTTACGTCGAGGCGCAGGCCAACGGCTCCCGGATCGGCGGCCAGATCGAGGCCGAGGCCCTGGCCGACGCGTACGCGCGACGCACCCCCGGCGCACCGCCGCTGTACATCGGCTCGTGCAAGGCGAACATCGGCTACCTGGAGACCGCCTCCGGCGCCCCCGGGCTGATGAAGACGGTGCTGGCGCTCGCCCACGCGGAGATACCGCCGCAGCCGGGTGAGGACGAGGCCGACCCGGACATCCCGTGGGACCGGATGGCGCTGCGGCTAGCCGCGAAGCCGACGGCCTGGCCGACGGAGGGCCGGAGGCGGGCGGCCGTCAGCGGCTTCGGCTTCTGCGGCACCCTGGCGCACGTCGTGCTGGAGAGTGTTCCGGAGCGCCCGGATCCGGACACCGGGGCCGCCGAGGACGCGGGCCCCTGGCCGCTCCTGCTGTCGGCACACAACGCCGAGGCGCTGGCCGGCACGGCCGACCGGCTGGTGAGGCATCTGCGGGAGAGCGCCGACTGGTCCCCCGCCGCCGTCTGCCGGACGCTTGCCGAGGGCCGGGACCACCGTGCCGTCCGCTACGCGGCCGTCGTCCACGACCGCTCCGGCCTTCTGGCGGCGCTGGAGCGCGCGGCCTCGGGCGCCCCCTCGGCGGGGTTCGACGGCGACGGCTCGCCCGGGTCCGCCGCCGACGCGGCGCGGCACGTCCGGCGGTATCTGGCCGGGGAGGCCCCCGCCACCGCCGAGCTGTGGCCGCAGGACACCGCACGCCCCCGGCTGCTCCACCTCCCGGGCCCCGCACTCGTCGGACGGCGGCACTGGCCCGATCACCACAACTGGCTCTGAACCTCCACGGACAGGAAACCCCGCATGTATTACCCGAACCTCAGAACCGCCGCCGACACGGTGGCGTTCCACGCGACCCACCATCCCCGGCGCACCGCCGTGAACTGCGAGGGCCGGGAGGTCACGTACGAGCAGCTGCACCGGGAGAGCAACCGTTCGGCCCGCGCCCTGCTCGCCGCCGGCGCCGGGCGCGGCTCGCGTGTCGCCTACCTGGGCAAGGAGTCCGAGGACTACTACGAGATCTTCTTCGCCTGCGCCAAGACCGGAGCCGTACTCGTCCCGATCAACTGGCGGCTCAGCCCGGGCGAGGTGGAGCACATCCTGCGCGACTCCGGCGCCGAACTCCTCTTCGTGGAGGAGGAGTACGCCGAGGTCGCGGCCCGGATCCGTGCGGAGCTGCCCGCCCGCCCCGTGATCGTCGGGCTCGACGGCGGCTCCGTCCGGGGCGCGGGCTTCCGGGAGTGGAAGGCCGGGCTCCCGGATCACGGGCTCGCCGTCGAGGCCGCGCCCGACGACCCGGTCACACAGATCTACACCAGCGGGACCACGGGCCTGCCGAAGGGCGTCGTCCTCGCCCACCGCAGCTTCTTCGCGATCCGCGATCTGCTCGCGGAGCACGGACTCGACTGGATCGACTGGCGCCCGCAGGACATCAGTCTGATCAGCATCCCCGGCTTCCACGTGGCGGGCATCTGGTGGGCCATGCAGGCGTTCAACGCCGGGGTGACCAGCGTGGCCATGCGCATGTTCACCCCGCACGACGCCGTGCGGCTGATCCGGGAGCTGGGCGTCACCACCACCTGCGCCGTGCCGTCGATGCTCCAGATGATGGTGTCCGAACGCGGTGTGGGACCCGCCGACTTCGCGTCGTTGCGCAAGGTCACCTACGGGGGGTCCCCGATCTCCGAGACGCTGATGCTCCAGTGCATGGAAGTCCTCGGCTGCCAGCTGGGCCAGTTGTACGGACTCACGGAGAGCGGCAACACCGCGCTGTGCCTGCCGCCCTCGGACCACCGCCCGGGCAGCCCGCGGCTGCGCGCCGCGGGCCGCCCGTACCCCGGAGTCTCGGTGCAGGTGGTCGACGAGAAGGGCGGCGTCCTGGAGCCCGGTGCCGTCGGGGAGATCTGTCTGCGCACGCCCGCGGCGATGCTGGAGTACTGGAACATGAAGGAGGCGACGGAGGAGACCCTCGCCGACGGCTGGCTGCACACCGGCGACGCCGGATACCTCGACGAGGACGGCTACGTCTATGTGTGCGACCGCCTGAAGGACACCGTCATCGTCGCCGGTGAGAACGTCTACCCGGCGGAGGTGGAGAACGCGCTGTGCACCCACCCGGCGGTGGCCGAGGCGGCCGTCATCGGGGTGCCCGACGAACGCTGGGGCGAGGCGGTGCGGGCCTTCGTCGTGCTGCGTCCGGAAAAGTCGGCCACCCCTCGGGAACTGAAACTCCACCTTCAGGGCCGGCTCGCCGATTTCAAGTCCCCGAGCGGTTACGAGTTCATCGAGCGGATTCCGCGGAACCCCAGCGGGAAAATACTCAGGCGTGAACTCCGCAAGGATTTCTGGGCCGAACGCGAACGACAGGTGAACTGATTCGGGGACCCTTTTCCCGACGCGGTTCCGGGACCGGTGGAAGCCGGTCCCGGAACCCGTGCGCCGGTGTGCGCGAAATCAGCGGGAGCGGCAGCAACCGACGTGCTGCCATTCCGCCTCGTGCCAGTACTGGGCGGAATTCCCGCGCGCACTGGGCGCCGCGGCCCCGACCGTGTTGCGGGGCGTGGCACGGCCGGTGGCCGTGGCGGACGGGCGGAACGGTGCGAGCAGCTCCGGTACGTCGTACGCGTGGCCGCCGACCATGACCCGGCGTACCGCCGCCGCCGTGTCGATGTCGGTGAGCGGGTCCCCGGCGACGCACACCAGGTCGGCCAGGTGGCCAGGCGCCACCCTGCCCAGCCGGTCGCCCAGACCGAGGGCCCGTGCGGCGTTCCCGGTGGCCGTGAGCAGTGCCTCGCGCGGGGTGAAGCCGTACTTCACCATGATCCGCAGGTTCTGGTGGATGCTGATGCCGATGTCGTCCAGGGCCGAGTCGGTGCCCGCCACGACCAGGCCCCCGGCCCGCTGCACGCGCAGCAGCATGTTGCAGTCCCCGACGGTCCAGGAGTGATTGACCTCGGCATCCGTACCGCCCGACGCGGCGTCATCGGCCTTCTGGACCAGCCTGTCGTACTCCCAGTCGGGGTACAGCACCCTCGTCCGTTCGTCCTCGACGAGGGAGCGGTCCTCGACGAACAGTTCGGAGGCGAACAGGAGGGTCGTGGAGATCCACATGCCACTCGCCACGAGCAGGTCCACCGAGTCCTGGAACGACCGCCCGGCGGCGAAGCTCAGCGTCCGTGAGTAGCCGAGGCGGTTGCCGCCCCCGGTGTGTTCCATGCCGTCCAGGCCGGTACGGGCCGCCGGGTAGAGGTAGTGCGAGGTCACGGGGATACCGGCGGCGTGCCCGCGGGCCACGACCTCCCGTTCGTACTCCAGCGGCAGCCGGATGTACGACTTCAGCAGGTCGTAGCGGAGGGCCAGGGCCCGCTGGATGTCCCGGTCCAGCTGCTCGGGCGAGAGGACCGGCCGCATGACGTGGTGGCGTCCGCGGGTTCCCTCGAACCCTTCACCTGAGCCGAAGTAGCGCGGCCCGACCTTGGTGCCGGCCGCCAGCGCCTCGCGTGTCTCGACCATCTGGTAGGACGGGTCGGCGGGGGTGCGGCTGGTGGTGACACCGTAGGCGAGCCAGGCGCGGCCCTGCCGGTCGCCCCATTGAGGGCCTCGCCAGTGCCAGTGGTTGTGGGTGTCGATCAGGCCCGGCATGACGGTGAGGTCCGCGGCGTCGACGACCCGGTCGCCCCGCACGCTCCCGCGCCGCACGACCTCCTCGATCCGGCCGCCCCGCAGAACGACGTCGGCGCCGTGCCGCAGCGAGTCGGACGTACCGTCCCATACCGCACCCGCGCGCACCACGGTCCGCCCGGTGGGAGCGGAACGGCGGGTCCAGGACAGCCGGGTCGGCACGGTGCGCGGAGTGCCGCCGTCGAGGGACACCGCGCGCAGCCGGCCCAGCGACAGGTAGAGCAGCGTGCCGGTGCGCGTGGCGACGGACAGCGAGTCGGCGATCTCGTCGGTGAGCCGCACCGGCTCGCCGGTGATCCGGCCGGCCGCGTCCACCGGGACCTTCCACGCCTGGCTCGCGATGCCGACGACGAGATGGGTGCCGTCGGGCGTCCACAGCGGGCCGTCGCCGTTGCGGGTGGAGAGCGAACGTCCCGGCGCCACCGGCTGGTAGCGCAGTTCGTTCGTGGTCAGGTCGACGGTGAGGATCTGGTTGACACCGTTGAGGCTGCGCCGGGAGTACGGGGCGGCCGCGGCGAGCGCCAGGATCCGGCCGTTGGGCGACCACGCAGCCGGGCCGGGCTGGTAGAGCGCGGGGGTGACCTGGGTGACCGAGCCGTCGGCCAGGGTCAGCACCCAGTTCGCGCCGCTCTCGTCCTGGTACGCGATGCGGGAGCCGTCCGGTGACCAGCGGGGCGCGAGCTGGGCGTTCGGCAGGTCGGTGATCCGCTCCGAGGCGCCCTCGGCGATGTCGTACCGCCACAGGTTCGCGGTGCCCGCCCGGTCGCTGACGTAGACGAGGGACCGGCCGTCGGGCGCCCAGTCGGGGGAGGAGTTGTAGTAGCCGTCGGCGACGATCTTGACGGGCCGCTCGGCGCCGGTGAGCAGCCACAGGGCGTTCAGCGCCCGGAAGGCGATCTTCCGGCCGTCGGGGGAGAGCGCCGGGTCGGCGATGCCCAGGACGTCCTGGGGGCGGTCGCCGGTCAGGTCGGGGCCCTGCCGGGCTTCGTGGTCCACCCGGCGCACCTCGACCGTGGCGGTGAACGGGACCTCGGTACGCCCGCCTCCGTCGAGGGGCCGCCGGTAGATCCGGCCGTCGGCGGTGTAGAGCAGCTCGCCGGACGGCAGCCAGACCGGTGCGAGCGGGAAGACGTCCTCGTCCTTCGTCAGGGCCCGGTCCCCCAGCATGAGCTCGGCGCGGGCGCCGGTGACCCTGATGTACGCGAGCCGGCCGTCGGGCCCGGACGCCGGGGCGTACAGCGCGGCGTCCGCGGGGCCGGTCAGCAGCGTCCGGGTCGTTCCCGTGGCCACGTCGACCGACTCGATCGAACCCTGGTCCGCGACGTACACCACCTGTCGCCCGTCGGCGGACCACGTCGGCATCGAGAGGTTCCGGTCCTGCTGGGTGATCGCCCGCCGGGCGCCCGTCGCCGTGTCGAGGATCTCGATGCGAGCGGTGTTGTCCCGGTCCGAGGCGAACGCGACGAAGCGGCCGTCGGGCGAGAACTTGGGCTCCTGGTCGTACCCGTCCCCGGTGGTCAGGCGACGTGCCCCGGACCCGTCGGCACCGACGCGCCACAGGTCGTACGTTCCCGCGCGGAAGGACTGGAAGACCAGGCTCTTTCCGTCCGGCGCCCAGTGGGGCTGCGTCGCGTCCAGCGAATCGTCGGTGAGCCGGCGTGCCGTACCGCCTCCGGCCGGCATCAGCCAGATCGCGTTGAGCGCGTCGATGGCGAGCGTCCGGCCGTCCGGTGACAGCGCGGCGCACAGGTTGGCGCTCTCATGGGTGTCGACCCGGACGAGGCCGTCGGCGGCCGCGTGGCCGGCCGGAGTCCCGTCGGCGTGGGCGACGGCGCCCCTGCCGAGCTCGCCCGCGAACCATAAGGTTCCCAGCCCGACGGCACCCGAACGATGCAGCAGGGTACGGCGGGACAGAAGGCCCGATCCTTCCTCGGGAACTTCCTCGGATGCTCCGGATGTCTGTGCGGTCACGATGGATCCCCCTCGCGCGACGGAAGGCAACGCACGGTCATTCCCGATGAGTTGCCCCGTCGTTCGGACGTGTGTTCGTTCGGCGCATCGAAATATATGGCATCGGCCAATGCGATGGAGGGATTCAGGTCAGATCGCCGAGGACGGCAGGGGGATTTCCGTGCATTGATCCGAGGGTCATCCATTTCTCCGTCGTACGCTCCGGGACCCATTCCGGGCGCCGGGCCGGACGGTGGGCGGCCGCGATCCCATTTACGGCGGGGCCGGGTGGCGGTGCCGGGGAATTGCGGTGATCCTGGCAGGGGAACGTGGCTGTCTTCGCACGGGCCAGGCGCGTCGGTGGCCACGTCGAACAGGAAGGCTGTGGCCATGACAGCGATACCGAACAAGACGCCACCGGGCCACCGGGGGTCCGGCAGCGCGAAGGTCGACGGAGCGTCCCAGGTGGCCGGGTCCCTGCTGATGCTCAGCGGGCCGCTCAGCATTCTCATGGGCGCGTCCGGTATCGCAGAGGACAACCTGTTCGCCGCCTCGACCCGGTACGCCTACCGGTTCGATCTCACGGTCTGGGGTGTGATCCACCTCGTGGTCGGAGTGGCGCTCGTCGTCGCCGGCCTGGCGATCCTGTTGAACAAGAGCTGGGGCCGCGGGGCCGGTGTGGCCGTGGCGGGGATCAGTCTGATCACCCAGTTCATGTTCGTTCCGTACTACCCGGCGTGGGCCATCCCCGTCATGGCACTCGACCTCGTGATCCTCTTCGCGCTGACGAGGTTCCATGTCGGAGCCGACGCCGGTCGGTGACCCCGGGCAGGTCACGATCCCGGTCCGGGCCGCGTCGGCACGAGGCGCCGAGGGGGCCCGCCGGCCCATGGGAACCGGCACGGGGGAGCCGGACCGGGACGCCGCCTCGTGACCCGTTCGTCCCCCGTGGGAGACTCGGTGCCGCGCTGCGCAGGGGCGCCCCTCACGCCCGGGAGGGCGTGGTTCCACAGGCCTGTCGCCTCGAAGGGAAGCTTTCCGGATGCGCATCGGGATCGTCGGCACCGACAACAGCCATGTCGACCAGATCGTGCGCCACCTCAACACCGACGGGGCGGCGGGCGACGCGCGCGTCGTGGCGCTCAGCGGTGGGCGCGGGCGGCGCAACGACGCACTGGCGGCCACCGGCGGGATCGCGGAGATCGTCGACGAGCCCGCGGAACTGCTGGGCCTGGTGGACGCCGTCGTCGTCGCGGACCGGGACGGCGCACGCCACCGGGACCAGGCGATTCCCTTCCTGTCCGAGGGGCTTCCGGTGTTCGTCGACAAGCCCCTCGCCCGCACTGTCGAGGACGCCCGGGCCCTGATCGACACCGCGCGCGCCCATGACGCGCCGCTGACCTCCTCCTCGGCGCTCCGGTGGATTCCGGACACCGAAGCGCTGGCGGCCCGTTCGGCCGCGGGAGGAAAGCCGGAGCTGGTCGTCGTCTCCGGGCCCGCCGATCCGGCCGGCGACCACGGCGGGATCTTCTTCTACGGCATTCACGCGGTGGACATCGCACTCCGTCTCGCCCCCGGCGAGATCTCCGGCGTCCGCACGGATGTCACCGACACCACGGTCGTCGCGTCGTTCACGGCCGGCGACACCCGCGTCGTCGTGAATCTGGTCAAGCCGGGGAGCGCGGACCAGATCCCCTTCCACGCGATGACGTTCACCCGGGAGGGCATGGTCCAGCAGACCCTCGTCCCGGGCGCGGACTACTGCGTGCCCGGCCTCGAAGCGTTCCTGGAGATGGCCCGCACGGGCAGGCCGCCGATCGGCTACGGGGATCTGCTGCGCCCCATCGAGGTTCTGGAGACCGTCGCCACGGCCCTGGCCCTGACCGAGGCTCCGGCCGGCGTCCGGCCATAGGCCGGGCGAGGCGCGGCCAGGTTACGGCCTGGCGAAGGGAAGCAGACCAACAGGCGTACACCAGAGGGCGTTTGGCCTGGTGGGGGTGGTTCTCGGGTGTCCACCCGGCCGGCTCGGCGGCCCCGCGAGCGGCACGACCACGTCACGGGTGGTCACAATTCGCGCGCATGTCATCGCCCTGGGTGATGGGTGGTGTGACCTGGAGCACAGGCTTCTTGACAGTCGCCGGGCGGGTGTCGAAAGCTCATTCATCATTGGTCTGGACCACAATGAATGGGCGGGTTTCATGGTCAAGCCGTCGCATGCTTCCGCTGTGGGTGTGCAGCGTTCGTTGACTGAACGCCGGTTCAGATCAAGACGGTTGGTTCATCCCCGGCCTGCCGCCGGGGTGCCTGCCCCGGTGCGCTCAGGTGCGGGCCGGGGGAACTGATGGACCGACAGCTGTCCGATGTGCGGCTCGCTCTGTGCGAGCTGTGGCAGGCGTTCGGTGCCGCCGCGTTACTGGTCCGGTACGGCCCCGACGTCCCCTGGCCCCATGCCTCCTGGGCCCGCGAGGCGCACGCGGCACTGACACCGCGACTGCGGTCGGTGGTCGAGCTGGCCCGGCCGCGCGGGCGCATTCCTTCGTTCCTGTCGGGCGGTGTCACTTCCCGGCGCGCGGGCGTCGCCGATGAGCTCGACGACATGGTGTCCGCATCGGCCGGGCTCGTCCGTGACGAACTCGCCCGGGAGTACCCACAGGCCTTCGCGGACCCACTGGTCGCCGCCGTGATCCGCGACCCCGAGGCGCAACTCCGCTACCTGGCGGTGGAGTTCTCCAACTTCTGGCGGAGCGCGATCGAACCGCGCGGGGTCGGGCTGGCGCGCTCCCTGGAGGAGGAGATCCTCTTCCGCTCGCGCACCCTGGCGGTGGGCGGGGGAGCGGCACTGCTCCGCGAACTCGGGCTCCCCTCCGAGCGCACGGACGGTGTGGACCGCGTGACCGCCGTACCGATGCTGTTCGCGGACGGCACCCCGTGGTGGTCGGTCGCCGGCGGGCGCACCGTGCTCTCCTTCACGGCGCGGGGGGCGGGACTCCTGCACGCCGATCCCGGGCCGCGCGGCGCCGAACAGCCGCCGCGCGAGGACAGGCTGGCGATCCTGCTGGGCCGGGGGCGCGCCTCCGTCGTCCGTGAACTGGCCGTACCGATCACCACGTCCGCCCTCGCCGACCACCTGGGGCTCGCCGCGAGCACGGTCTCCCAGCACCTCTCGGCCCTGGTCTCCGCGGGCGTCGTGCAGCGCCACCGGGCCGGTACCCGCGTCCTGTACGAACTGAACCGTTCCGGCATGGCTCTGACACAGTGTCTGACGAACAAGTGAGCTCCGCCGCCGGTCCACGGTTGTGTCCCTCACCAGCCGGTTCGCCGGGAACAGCCCGTCGGCGTGGTGCCCGGCCGAGGCGATTCGGCGTACACCGAAAGGCTTGTCCGCCACCGCGCGGTCGACGAGAGTCGAGCCGGGGAACGGCTCGGCCGAAGGCCGACAGGACGCCGGCCCCGTGAGGCCGGCGATCCGTCGGCCCGCCGACCGGGCAACCGGGCCACGTCCAAGGCCCGGTCCCGGCACCACACACCGCCGGCACCGACGACGAGGTCGGTCGCGCGGATGCCGTTCCCGGTCCCCACCGACGCTTCGAACCTGGAGTGAACGCATGCCGACGCCCGATCCGTATCTGCACCGAGCTCCCTCCGGCCGCCCGTACTTCAGCTCGGACGGTGAGGCATATCTGGCCCGTACGCCACTGAGGGACATCCGCAAGTCGCACGAGCTCCGGGTGCTGTCCGAAGCGGACTTCGACTTCTGGCAGACCTACGGCTACGTCGTCGTCAAGGAGGCCGTCCCGGCCGCCGCGGCGAAGCGCCTGCTGGACTTCACCTGGGACTTCCAGGGACTCGATCCGGCACGGCCCGAAAGCTGGTACGGGGACCGGCCGTTCCGCACCGATCTCGACCGGGAACTGCATGTCTACGGCTTCGTCGAGGCGTACCACCACCAGCTCATCTGGGACAGCCGGCAGGCTCAGCGTGTCTATGACGCGTTCGTCGACGTGTGGGACTGCGAAGAGCTGTGGGTGACCCTGGACCGGCTCAATCTCAATCCGCCCAACATCAGGAACCGTGACCGCGCGCTCATCGCGCCCACGGACAAGGGCTTCGACATCGAACTTCACTGGGACGTCGATACCACGCTCGGCGTGCTGCCCCAACGGGTGCAGGGGATCATCGCGTTGAACGACACCCGGCCCGAGCTGGGCGGCTTCCAGTGCTCGCCCGAGCTGTTCCGCCGGTTCGAGGAGTGGAAGACCGCCCAGCCGGCGGACCGGGACCCGATCAGGCCGGACGTCGACCGGGCGGAGTTTCCCGTGGTCCGGCCCGAGCTGGAGGCCGGGGACCTGCTGATCTGGAACGGTCTGCTCGCGCACGGGGTGGCACGCAACACCTCGGAGGACGGCGTGCGCGCGGTCCAGTACCTCTCCATGATGCCGGCGCTGGAGTCGCACGAGGAACTGCGGCGCTCCCGGGTCGAATCGTGGCGCCGGCTCGGCACACCCGACTGGAACGGGACGCTGGTCGGCGATGCCACGAAGCACGAATCCCTCAGGTACGGCACCGCCGCGCTGAACGGCCTCGGCGAGAGACTGCTGGGGCTGACGTCCTGGAACGAGCAGGGAACCGGGCAGAGGGACGAGCGCGGGGACGGGCTGGAGACCGAATGGGCGACGGGAGAGCCGGTATGCGCAGAATCTGCCTGACCCTTCCGACCAACAGGGCCTGTGCCGAAACGATTTCGGCCATCGGTGAGGAAGCGGACTACGCGGCCGACCGCTTCGGCGTCGAGGTGCACCTGCTGATCCTGGACTCCTCCGGGCAGCAGACGTTCGCCGAACACGCCCGGGTCGTCGGCGAGGGCCGCCGGGCCCCGCAGGTGATCGTGCACCACCTCGACGAGGCGGAGCAGCGGGACTTCCTGCGCCGGGTGATCCGGCGTTCCGGTGTCGTCCAGCCGGACCTGATGCTCGATCTCATGCTCCCGGCCGGTGTGTCCTACGGCGCCTGCACCAATCGTGCCTTCCTGATCGCCGCAGCGCTCGGGTGCCGGTCGGTCCACCGCAGGGATTCGGACAGCACGTATCAGGTGCTGAACGGCGAGACGGTCTTTCCCGTCCACCACGAGCTCCTCTCGCTCGGAAAGACCGCGGCCGACGCGGTGGACGGCGTGTCCGAGACCGTGCTCGCTCCGGAGCACGCGCCCAAACCCGTGGTGATGGTGGGCAGTTCATTCGTGGGTGAACTGTCGGTGGACATCGGCGAGATGGCCCGGCTGGACCCCGGCGTCCACCACGACGTCGTCAGTCTCTGGGCGCCGCGCCACTGGTCGGACGAGCAGAAGCGGGACCTGGTCGACGAATCCTTCAAGGGAGCGGGTACCGATCCGTTCACCGGCGATCACTCGATCCTGACCCTGGTCGATCCCATGCGGGTCGACATGTGCAACATCAGCTTCCTGGATCAGGTCTACGAGCGGGTGCCACTGCCACCCGCGACCGACACCATCGGCAGCGACTACTTCCTCATGCACCTGGTGCACGACGGCAGGCTGCCCGGAGTCCTGCACAACCGCAACATCGTGAACTACTACACGGCCGAGCGCAGGACCGACGCCGGGTTCATGGCCTATCAGCTGCGGTTGACGAAGTTCTTCCTGTCGATGCTCTACTTCAACCGCATCTACGACCGGATGGCTGCGGCCGGTGACTCACTGACCGACGAGAACTTCCACGTACGCCCGGAAGCGGTGGCCGAGTCGGCCCGGGAGAGTGCCGGGGCGGACCGCGACGAGAACGTACACCGGCTGGACGTCCTGCATCGCTCCTACCGGAAACTGGGCGGCAGATACGCCGAGTTCGCCGACCTTCTCGTGTCGCGTGGCCGGCGACTGCTCGACGAGGCCCAGTCGGACATCGAGGACTTCGCCCTGCTGACCGAGGCCTGGCACCCACTGGTGGAGGCGAGCGGATCCACCGGGCTCCACGGGTCGAGGACGTCCGCAGGCATCCACGGGGCGAGCACGTCCGCCGGCGTTCACCGGCCGGGCCGGCAGACCGTACCGGGGTCGCCGTCATGCGCCTGAACGCACCGATGCGCGCCGCACTGGAAGCCTCCGACGACGACCGGATCTTCTTCGATCTCGCGGGAATCGAAGCGCAGTACGACCTGCTGCTGAGCGAGTTGCCGGACATCGCCGTCCGCTTCGCCATGAAGGCGTGCCCCGTGGACGAGGTCCTCGTCCGACTGGCGGCGAAGGGATCGGGTTTCGACGCCGCAAGTCCCAACGAGATCGCCCAAGCCCTCAGAACCGGTGTGCCGGTCGAGAGGATTCATTACGGCAA
Organism: Streptomyces sp. NPDC048295; assembly: GCF_040652135.1. Taxonomy (NCBI): domain Bacteria; kingdom Bacillati; phylum Actinomycetota; class Actinomycetes; order Kitasatosporales; family Streptomycetaceae; genus Streptomyces; species Streptomyces sp. NPDC048295. The sequence continues at coordinate 188,689 of NZ_JBEZLL010000011.1, read as the reverse complement.
CACCATCAAGTCGGACCAGAACATCGCCGACGCCCATCGCCTCGGCGTGCGGGACTTCGCGACCGACAGCCTGGAGGACGTGGCGGCGACAGCGGCCCACGCCGCCGGTTCCCGGGTGTTCTGCCGGCTGGCCACCAGCGGGGACGGGGCGCTGTGGGGTCTCAGCCGGAAATTCGGCTGCTCCGGAGCCGACGCGGTACGCGTCATGGAGGCGGCGCGCTCGGCGGGCCTGACACCGTCCGGACTCTCCGTTCACGTCGGCTCGCAGCAGATGACGTCCGAGGCCTGGCAGGACGCCTTCGAGCGCCTTGCCGATGTGCTCACGGCCCTGAATCGGCGGGGCATCCTGCCGGACCGGATCAACCTCGGCGGCGGCCTGCCCGCCCTCGGCTACCTCGACAGCCGGGGCACACCCCTGGACCCTCCGCTGGACAAGATCTTCGCCGTGATCCGGGAAGGCATGCAGCACCTCGGCGCCGCCTCCCGGTCCCCTCTGGACTTCGTCATGGAGCCGGGACGTCATCTGGTCGCCGACCACGGCGCGATCAGGGCACATGTGTCACGGCTCTCCTCCCGCGGGCAGATCGACGGTGCACGCGAGCACTGGCTCTATCTGAGCTGCGGGAAGTTCAACGGGCTCTACGAGATGGACCAGTTGCAGTACCGGCTGCTGTTTCCCTCGCACCCCGGGACGGAAAGCGTCCAAGCCGTGGTCGCGGGCCCCACGTGCGACAGCGACGACGCGTACGCCCATGACCACCATCGCGTCCGCGTCCCCGTGTCCGCCGCATCGGGGGACCCGGTCTGGGTTCTCTCCAGCGGCGCCTATGCCACCGGATACATGACGCAGGGGTTCAACGGTTTCGATCCGCTTCCGTACACCTGCGTGAACAGCGACTAGAGGGGTCACGACCGTGCGTATACGGCACATCGCCGACCGCGACTGGGACGCCGTCGTGGCGCTCGAAGCCGGTGTGTACTCCGACGACGGACTGTCGGAGGGGCGGGCGGCCCTGAAGTCCCGGGCCGACGCCTCGCCCGGCACCTGCTTCGTACTGGAACAGGGATACCGGACGGCGGGCTACCTGCTGTCCCTGCCCTACCCGACGTTCCGGTACCCGGAGCTGGGCAGGACGGAGGAGACCGTCCTGTCTTCGCGCAATCTGCATCTGCACGATCTCGTCATCGCCGAGGAACTCCGCGGCAGAGGGCTCGCGAAGGCGCTTCTGCACCACTTCACGGGAACGGCGCGATCACAGGGATACGAAGAGATCTCCCTGGTCGCCGTCTCCGGCAGCGACACCTTCTGGGCGGCGAACGGATACCGGGCCCACCGGGAGGTCGCACCCCCGAGCGGTTACGGGCCCGACGCGGTCTACATGTCCAGGCCGGTGCCGGGCGCCCGCGCCGGAAGCAAGAACCCCGTCCATGCGCCATCGCATCGGACACCTATGGAAGACGAAGTGGGCTGATTACCTGTGTCCGGTGTTCCTGACCGATTCCGACGGTCGCAGCTCGCGATCGCGGCGTTGTTCTGCTTTCTCGGGTTCCAGTACGCGACCTGGGCATCACGGCTCCCCGCCATCAAGACCCGGCTGGATCTGACGGAAGCGGAACTGGGCCTGTTGCTGATGGCCTGCGGTGCGGGCGCGGCAGCGTCGTTCCCTCTCACCGCCGCACTGATGAGACGCATGGGCTCGCGGCGCCTCGCGCTCGTATCGGCCGGATGTCTGAGCCTGCTCCTGCTCGCGCTCTCGGTGGCGCCGGACTACCCGGTGGCGCTCCTCGTCATCTGCTGCGACGGAATCGCCGTCGGCTGCCTGAACGTCGCGATGAACGCACAGGGGGCGGCTCTCGAAGTCACCTATCAGCGGACCGCCATGGCGAAGCTGCATGCGACGTTCAGCGCCGGCTCGCTGTTCGCCGCGCTCCTCGCGTCCGGTGTGAACCTGGTGACCAAGGACATCGCCGTGCACTTCGGCGTGGCCGCCGTGCTGCTGCTCCTGCTGGTCGGTCTCACCCGGTCGGGCCTGCTGACGGAGGAACAGCGGACACCGGTGAAGGACCAGGAGCCGAGCCAGGAGCAGGCGCAGGCGCCGGAGAAGAGGCGTCGCAAGCTGAACATGCCCTCCCGCGTGACGGTCTGGATGGGCTGCGCGATGGTGTTCGGCACGGTGACCGAGGGCGCCATGAACGACTGGTCCGCGCTGTACATGAAGGACGTGGTCGACGCGGCGCCGGAAATGGCGCCCATGGGCATCGCGGTGGTCTCGGTCATGATGGTGCTGGCCCGGATCTTCGCCGACGGCTGGCGCAGCCGCTGGGGCGACGGGCGCATCGTCCGCGTCGGCAGCGTGGTCGCCGGTGCGGGGCTCGCGCTCGCCCTGTTGGCCGGCGGTGTGGTGCCGACGCTGATCGGGTTCGCCTGCGTCGGACTCGGCGTCGCGGCGGTGACGCCGTGCATCTACGTGGCGGCGGCAGCGCAGGGCACGGACGCGCTGGCCCTGGTCGCCGCCATGGGCACGACGGGCCTGCTGGCCGGACCCGCGGTGATCGGCTTCATCGCGAGCGCCAGCAGCCTGGTCTGGGGCATGGGTGCCGTCGCTGCCTCGGCGGTCCTGGTGGCCCTGTGCGCCACGCGGATCCGCTGGCCGAGGCTCGCCGAGTCCTGAGGAAGGCGGAGGATGGCGCAGAGGGCGCTGACGGCAGGGCTGTGTCCGATGCGACACTGTGGAGTCGGCGTTCGTGCCATCGGACGGTGGGGAGAGCGCCCGGCACCAGGCAGGATGGGGGAGTCCAGCCGGTAAGGGGAGACCATGATCGAGAAAATCCTGCCGTCCCGGGTAGCGGTGGCAGAGGCGTTCTCCGACCTGCCGGACGCCGTGCTGCTGCCCGGCGAGGAGGAGCTGACCCGCGGCTTCGTGGCGAAGCGGCGCAAGGAGTTCACCACGACGCGGCACTGCGCCCACCGCGCGCTCGGTTCGCTGGGCATCGCTCCCGTCCCCGTCCTCAAGGGCGAACGGGGCGCCCCGGTCTGGCCGGAGAACACGGTCGGAAGCCTGACCCACTGCACCGGCTACCGCGCCGCCGCCGTGGCCCGGCGGCCGGATGTCCTCACCGTCGGCATCGACGCCGAGGAGAACGCGCCACTGCCCGGCGATGTGCACAACAGCATCGCCCTGGCGTCCGAACAGCGACGCGAGCGCGAACTGCGCCTGGAGCACCCGGTGATCCACTGGGACCGTCTGCTGTTCAGCGCGAAGGAAGCGGTCTACAAGGCGTGGTTCCCGCTCACCCACCGTTGGCTGGGCTTCGAGGAGGCCGACATCGAGCTGCGCCTCGACGGCGGCTTCACCGCCGAACTGCTGGCCCCGGACCTGCAGCCGGTGCCCGGGGCGGGGATGAGGGCCGTCCCCACGGTCTTCCACGGCCGCTGGATGTCCGGGAAGGGGCTGCTGCTGACCGCGATCGTCATCGAGAACACCCCCGGCACCCAGGGGCTGTCCGGCGGGTAGGTGTTCCCGTAACCTCTCTCCGCATGAGCGGAGATCACCCGGGCGAAGACCGTAAGCGCGCACGTGAGTTGGGCATTCCCCTGACCGGCGAGCCGGGGCCGTGGAACGCGATCACGGACGTGCCCGGTGTCGAGGTCGGGTACGTCACCCTCGTCGCCGGCGACGACGTACGCACCGGAGTGACCGCGCTGCTGCCGCGCGGCCGGGACGGGGTGGGCACCCCTTGCGCGGCCGGTTGGCACTCGTTCAACGGCAACGGCGAGATGACCGGGACCGCGTGGATCGAGGAGAGCGGCTCCCTCGCCGTTCCGGTGGTCATCACCCATACCTACGCGGTCGGCCCGGTGCACCGCGGTGTGGTCGAGTGGGTGCGCGCCAACTGCCGCGGCATGGCACCCGAGTGGCTGCTGCCGGTCGTCACGGAGACCTGGGACGGCCACCTCAACGACATCCACGGTCCGGCCGTGGAGTCCCGGCACGCGGCCGCCGCGATCGAGGCGGCCGCGTCCGGCCCGGTCGAGGAGGGATGCGTCGGCGGCGGGACGGGCATGCGCTGCTACGGCTTCAAGGGCGGCTCGGGCACCGCGTCGCGCGTGGTGGAGTACGGCGAGGACCGGTACACCGTCGGCGCCTTCGTCCAGGCGAACTTCGGCGCACGGCGCGAACTGGTGGTGGCCGGTGTGCCGGTGGGCCGGGATCTGACCGACCCGGTCGAGGCGCCGGCCCCCGTGGCGGAGCCCGACGGGGAGCGCCCGGTGCCTCCCGGCGCGGGTTCGGTGATCGTGGTGGTGGCGACCGACGCCCCGCTGCTGCCGGGTCAGTGCAAGGCGCTGGCCCGGCGGGTGACGCTCGGCCTGGCCCGTACCGGCACCACCGGCAGCCACTTCTCCGGAGATCTCTTCCTGGCCTTCTCCACGGCCAACCCGACCGCGCTGACCAGTACGTTCCCCGAGGACGACGGCAGCGCGCCCTACGAGTCGATGCGCTTCGTGCCCTGGGGCCGGATGGACCCCTTCTACGGAGCGGTGGTCGAGTCGGTGGAGGAAGCGGTGCTCAACGTGCTCACCGGCGCGCACTCGATGACCGGCCGGGCCGGACACCATGTACCGGCGCTTCCGCTGGAGCAGGTGAGTGAACTCCTGGCGGCGCGGGGCGCGGTGTCGTAGCCCCATCGGCTTCATATACGTCGTCCTCCGGCGGCTCCTGCGGCCGTTCAGCGGCGGGCTCGCTGGCCCGGCACAGTTTCGTCGGCCATACTGCCCGCCGTGGAGCAGCGCATAGATCCGAACACTCAGCCCGGATACGCCGCAGGGACAGACCCGGCGTTCATCCCCGGTCTCACGGCCCCCGTCGCGGCCGGGAAGCCGGATTCGAGCCTGGAGCAGACAGACCTGGAGCAGACAGAACCGGAACAGACGCAGCCGGAACAGGCGGTGCCGGAACAGGCGGTGCCGGACGGGACGGTGCCTGAAGGGACGGTCACGGAAGGGACCGAGCAGCGGCAGGACGACGCCGCCGAAGCCGAGTCCGACGCGGGGAAGGTCCCCGCGGCGGACGGGACGGCGGCGGAGGACGGACCCTCGTTCGAGGTGAGCGACCGCCGCGGTTCGATCACCGTGGACCGTGAGGGCGTCCGGTTCCGGCTGGACGACCAGGAGGCCGACTTCCGGTGGGACGAGATCGGCGCGGTCGAGGTGAAGACCCCGCGGTTCGGCCGCCGGTTCACCGTGACGGTCCACATGTCGACCCGCCGGTGGTTCAACGCCGAGGTCGAGGCACCGGCCAGGAGCAGCCTCAAGGAGTGGGCGTCGGACCTCGACGAGGTTCTGGACGCCTACTTCGAGGAGTCCTGACCGCGGCGGTGCCGTGGGAGGGGCCGGGCCGGCGGACGGAACGACCGCCGGCCTTCCCACGCACCGCGGGCCGCCTCACCACCGCGGGCCGCCTCACCGCGACCGGCCGCCTCACGCGCCTTCGGCCGGAGCGGGCGTGCCGCGCAGCGCGTCCAGGATGCAGGGCCAGGCGGCCGCCCCGAGGGCCGCGTCCGCCGCGGTCGAACCGCCGTACAGGAACTGCGCGGAGACGGGCGCGGGGCCCTCGCCCGGCAGCCGTGGGCGGTGGCCCGCGTCGGGGCCGCCGACGACCCGTACGGGCAGCCCGGCCGCCCTGCGACGGGCGGCCAGCTCCTCGGCAAAGCGCAGCGAGGGCCACATCCTGTCGTCGCCGCCCGCGACCAGGACGAGTTCGGCACCGGACCTCTCCACCGGGATTCCCGCCGCGCCGACGTGGTCGGCGTACGTCCGCAGACTCTGCTCGTACCAGCCGAGGACGGCCACGGGACCGCCCTCGGGCCCTCCGGGCGCCGGTGCCCAGGAGTCGTCGAGGGGGACGAACGGCAGCGGCTCGCCGCGCCAGGTCCAGGAGGACCGGTACGGCCGGGCCCGCCCGTCCCGGCCGGGGCCCACGTTCGCCCAGGTCACCGAGGTGGGCGAGAGCGCCACCACGACGTCGACACCGGGCAGGAGCACCGACAGGTGCAGGGCGGCCTCCGCGCCCTTGGACGTACCGAGGACGCCGATCCGCCGCGCACCGCCCGCGCGGAGCACCCCGACCGCGGACTCGAACGTCTCCAGCGGGACCTCGCAGATGCCCGGCGGCCGGCCGGGGCCCCCGAACCAGCGGATCGACAGGGCGGTCATGCCCTCCCGGGCCAGGAGCCTGCACCGCTCCTCCTCGATGCGTCCGCTGGACCCGGACAGCACCAGCACCCCGACCTCGCGGCCGGGTACCGGCCCGCCCGCGGTCCGTGCGAGAAACCCCTCGCGAACGCCCGGGTACAGGGCTTCACGAGGGGTTCCGCGAGCAGCCTCGCGAGCGCCTTCGCCGGGATCGCCGAAGGTGCGCTCGACGATGTGCACCGGCCGGTCAGGCGTCCGTGAGCACGACCGAGCGGGTCAGGTGGCGGGGGCTGTCCGGGTCCAGACCGCGGGCGGTGGCGCGGGCGATCGCCAGACGCTGCACGCGCACCAGCTCCGCCAGCGGGTCCAGCCCGCTCTCCACCCAGCGGGCACCGGTCGCCAGCACCTGCTCCTCAAGACCCTCGGGGGCGGCGCCGAACATCCAGGTCGCGGTGCCCGAGGTGGCGATGCTGATGGGGCCGTGGCGGTACTCCATCGCGGGGTACGACTCGGTCCAGGACAGCGACGCCTCCTTCATCTTGAGCGCCGCCTCGTTGGCGAGCCCCGCCGTCCAGCCACGGCCGAGGAAGCTGAACTGGGTGCAGTCCACCAGGCCTTCGGGCAGCGGCTCGGCCAGCGCGGTCTCCGCGTCGCGCACCACGTCCTCGGTGTGCAGGCCCAGATGGGCGCGGAGCAGGGTGAGGGCGGTGGTGGCGAACCGGGTCTGCACGACGGACCGCTCGTCGGCGAAGTCGAGCACGACGACATCGTCGGCGGCCGTCATGACCGGGGTGTTCGGGTCCGCGGTGATGGCCACGGTGCGGGTGGCACCACGCAGCCGGTCGAGCAGCTCCAGGACCTCGGTCGTGGTCCCCGAGCGGGTGAGGGCGACGACCCGGTCGTAGCCGCGGCCCAAGGGGAACTCCGAGGCGGCGAAGGCGTCGGACTCGCCCTGACCGGCCCCCTCGCGGAGCGCGGCGTACGCCTGAGCCATGTAGAACGAGGTGCCGCAGCCGACGACCGCGATGCGCTCGCCGGTGGCGGGCAGAGCGGCCGACTGCGTCCGGGCCAGCTCGGCGGCGCGACGCCAGCACTCCGGCTGACTGGCTGTCTCGATCTCGACAAATGACACTTTTGCACTCCGTACTCGTAGTGGGATGCTCGTTTGCGCACGTTATACGCGACCTGCGAGCATTATCAAGCATTCTGTTTGCAGAAGACTTGACTGGGCGGAGCCTTGTGCGACGCTTGCGCGTGTCCGGTGACCGTACCCAAGGGGATGGGTGCCCGAAGCCCGGGTTCGTGAGGAGAGTTGCCTTGTCCAGGGATGCCCGGTGGAACGCGCTGCTGGAGCTTGTCGGTAAGAACGGCCGGGTGGACGTCGAGGACGCCGCCGTCACGCTGGACGTCTCGGCCGCGACCATCCGCCGTGACCTGGATCAGCTCGCCGAGCAGCAGCTGCTCACCCGCACCCGCGGCGGCGCGGTGGCGCACGGTGTCAGTTACGAACTGGCCCTGCGCTACAAGACCGGGCGCCACGCCCCGGAGAAGCAGGCCATCGGCCGCGCGGTCGCCGAACTGGTGGCGGTCGGCGAGGTGGTGGGGCTGACCGGCGGCACGACGCTCACCGAGGTGGCCCGTTCGCTGGCGGTGCGCTCCGACGTCGTCGGCGACAGCGCCGCCCACATGGGCGGCCAGCCGACCCTGACCGTGGTCACCAACGCCCTCAACATCGCCAACGAGCTGGTGATCCGGCCGCAGATCAAGATCGTGGTGACCGGCGGAGTGGCCAGGCCGCAGTCGTACGAGCTGACCGGTCCGCTGGCCAGCGGGGTGCTGGGCGAGATCACGCTGGATGTCGCCGTGCTGGGCGTCAACGCCATCGACACCGAGCGCGGTGCCTACGTCCACCACGAGGGCGAGGCCAGCATCAACCGGCTGCTCGCCCAGCAGGCGCAACGGGTGGTCGTGGCCGCCGACTCCTCGAAGATCGGCAAGCGGGCCTTCGCCCGGGTCTGCGATCTGGGACAGGTCGACTTCCTGGTCACCGACAAGGGGATCACGGCCGAGGCGACCGCCCGCTTCACGGAGGCCGGCGTCACCGTCATCGCCGTGTGAGGTGACGCCGGCCCGTCCGGCGGGGTCAGGCGCGGGGCGCGGTCCACCGCTGATCGGCCCTGCCGGTGCAGTCGCGCAGTTCCACCCGGTGTCCGGTCCCGTTGCCGCCCGGGGCGTACAGGCACCGGCCGGTCGCGTCGTTCACGATCGAGCCGTGCGCGCCGTAGGTCCAGGTCGTCAGCGGTCCGGGCGTGCCCGCACAGGTCGTGATGGTGACCGGGACCTTCTTGCCGCCGCCGGCCGCCCCGGGTGCCGCGGTCAGGCAGAAGTTGTTGACCAGGCGCAGCGTACGGTCGGCGCCGTGCACCCAGCCCTGGTCGGTGCGCCGGTGGCAGGTCTCGACGACGGCGGCCCGGTTCTCGACGGCGGCCAGATCGGCGTCCTCGGCCCATTCGAGCCTGTCCTGGTCCACGCCGTCCACGTCCAGGCAGTTGCCCGCCCGGTCGGTCACCGCGTCCCGGGCGGAGTTCCCGATGCCCAGGACCTGCACGCCGCCGTCGGGGCCGATCGTGCTGGAGACATTGGTGCAGTCGCCGTTGTCCTCCGGCCGGGTGGCGGTGGCGGTGACCCGGGTGCCGTCCGCGGTCGTGGCCTCGGGAAGGCCGAACACGGCCGCGCTGTAGGGCTGCTGCAGACAGGTGGAGCGGCGCATGCTCCACTCGTAGTACTCGACCCAGTCGACCATGCCGGCCGTCCTGATCCCGGTCGCCGGGGTCAGGATGCTGCCCAGCTCGAACGAGGTGTGGGCGGTGGTGTCCTCGACGGTGGCGGTGAACCAGCCGCCGCCCTGCGCGGCCACGTCGAACGTGTAGGTGTGGCCGGCCTTCCACGGCACGTTCATCCGGCAGCTGTAGCCGGTGCCCTCGCCGCCGAAGTCCTGGCACCAACTGCCCTTGCTGCCCGGCCTGGCCCGGTCCACGTCCCACACGGAGAAGAGGAACATCTGGTCCTCGCCCCCGTTGTCCTGCATGCCGATGTAGCCGCCGCTGCCCTTGTCGAAGCCGAACTGGTGCGACCAGAAGGTGTGCGAGGTGAAGCCGGGGTCGGCGGTGACCGTGGTACTCCACGTCACGGACGACAGGTCGGGCGTCCCGGCGGGGAAGGTGTAGTGCGTGTACGTGCCGGGGGTGTCCCCCCAGCCGTTCTCGTCGGCCTCCGCCGTGGCGGCCGTGGACAGGGCGATGCCGGCGGCAAGAGCCAGTGCGGCGACGGCACTTCCGGCGATACGGCCGATACGGCCGAGCCTGCCGGATCCGGACCTGGACATGCGAGAGCTCATACGGGTCTCCCAGCCTCTGCTTGAGAATGTTGAATTCTGTGCTCATCGACACAAGATCGAGCACGAGGACGCATCCTGGATGGCGATCAACCGGCTGGCAAGAGGTTCGGTGATCAACATCGAACCTCTTTCGTGTCCCCGCTGCACCCTCGTCGAGCCCTCTCCGGGCTCTCCCTTTGCCTCCTTCATGCCTCTGACGTGCCCGATTGCGGGTTTCTGCGAGGCTGAAGGCGACCTCGGGCAAGGCTTTTCAATGTCCTTAGATGTTCGTTACCTGCGTGAAATGAACAACTCTTGCCATCGGGGTGCATGTCGTGAACCATGTGGCTGTCGCCGCGAGGGAGCAACGGCCGCACTGTCACCGGTGCGTGTCGCAGTCGTGATCGCGGGACACTCCCTTTGCTCCATCAGCCCTGGAGGTGCCTGTGACGATGGCAGATGCGCCGGTCTCGGCCGTGCGGTCGCCTGTGCCGCAGCCCCGTGACCCTGACGACCCGGATCGCTCCGGCGGGAAGAAGCGCAAGGACATACGCGTACGACTACCGCTCCGGCACCGTCTCAAGCGGGACAGATCACTTCTGCTCTTCTGCCTGCCGGGCGTCCTGTACTTCGCGCTCTTCTTCTACCTGCCGCTCGCGGGCAACGTCATCGCCTTCCAGGACTACCAGCCGTTCCTGGGTTTCAAGCAGAGCCCGTTCGTCGGTCTCGCGAACTTCACGGCGCTGCTCTCCGAGCCGGAGTTCTGGAGCGCGGTCTCCAACACGCTGCAGATCACCGCGATCCAGCTGGTGCTCTACTTCCCGGCCCCGATCGCGCTGGCGCTGCTGCTGAACTCGCTCATCAGCGAGAAGATCAAGCGGTTCATCCAGACCGTCGTGTACCTCCCGCACTTCCTGTCCTGGGTCGTGGTGGTCGCGATGTTCAAGCAGGTGCTCGGCGGTGCGGGATCAGTCACCACGCTGCTGATGGAGCACGGGGTCAACATCGGCAATGTGATGACCGACCCCGGTACCTTCAAACTGCTGATCACCGCCCAGGCCATCTGGAAGGACTGCGGCTGGGGGACGATCATCTTCCTGGCGTCCATCGCCTCGATCGACATGGGCCAGTACGAGTCCGCCGCCATGGACGGAGCCGGCTGGCTCCGCCGGATCTGGCACATCACCCTGCCGGGCATCCGGCCGGTGATCCTCATGCTGCTGATCCTGCGGCTCGGCGACATCCTCTCGGTCGGCTTCGAGCAGATCATCCTCCAGCGCGACGCGGTCGGCCCGGACGCCTCCGAAGTCATGGACACCTACGTCTACTTCCACGGCGTCATCGACGGCAGCTGGGGAATGAGCACGGCCGCCGGCCTGATGAAGGGCGTCATCGGATTCGCCCTCATCCTCGCCGCCAACAAGCTGGCCCACCGCTTCGGTGAGCAGGGAGTGTACCGATGAGTCAGCAGACCCTCTCGGCGCGGCTGCGCACCGCCCGCCCCGGCGCCCGCGGAGGTGAGCGCCGCCGCCCCTCGTCCGGCCGCCCGCCGTGGATGGAGCGGCCCCACTGGTACGGGCAGGGCGCCAAGGCGGCCGCCCTGGTCGTCCTCACCGTGATCGTGCTCTACCCCTTCCTCCTCGCCATCGGCACCAGCCTCGCCGGGCGGGAGGAGCTCAACGCCAACGGCGGCTACGTCCTGCTGCCCAAGCACCCGACGCTGGAGGCCTACCGGGTCATCCTCTCCGGCGGGGTCGTCACTCAGGCGGCCCTGGTCTCCATCTTCATCACGCTGATCGGCACCGCGCTGAGCCTGGCCTGCACCGTGATGATCGCGTACGGCACCTCGCGGCCCGGCACCGTCCTCGGCAAGCCGATCCTGCTGCTGGTGCTGGGCACCTTCCTCTTCGCGCCCGGCATCATCCCCACGTACCTGGCGGTCCAGCAGTTCAAGATGCTGGACACCTACGCGGCGCTGATCCTCCCCGTACTGCTCAACGCGTTCAACATCGTGGTCGTGCGCTCGTTCTTCCAGAGCATTCCCGAGGAGCTGTACGACGCCGCGCGCATCGACGGCGCGGGCGAGGTGACCGTCCTCTTCAGGATCGTGCTGCCGCTCTCCAAGGCGGTCCTCGCCGTGGTCGGCCTCTTCTACGCGGTCGGGTACTGGAACAGCTTCTTCAACGCGGTGCTCTACCTCAACGACTCCAGCAAGTTCCCCATCCAGGTGATCCTGCGCAGCTACGTGCTCAACGGCCAGAGCATCAACGCGCAGGCCATGGGCGTGCACGCGATCCCGCCGGCGACCTCCTTGCAGATGGCCGTGCTGATCATCGCCATCGTGCCCATCTTCTGCGTCTACCCCTTCCTGCAGAAGTTCTTCGTCAAGGGCGTCCTCACCGGGGCGATCAAGGGCTGATCCGCCCGCCCGGACATCCCGTCGCCCCACGCACTTCACATATTCCAAGGAGCACCCATGTCCACCAACATGTCCAGGCGCGGTTTCATGGGCGCGGCGGGGATCGCCGGCCTGACCGTGGCCGGTCTGACGTCCCTGACCGCGTGCGGCAGCGGGGCCACCATCAGCAAGGGCGGTGCCAAGGCGTCCGCCAAGCTGAAGCTCCCGTCGTACGTCCCCGCGCAGACCGCCCCCGCGGACCTCGCCGGCAACGCGGCCGGGCTGGACGCCACGTATCTGCGCTACCCGAAGAAGCTGACCAGATCCGTGGCCAAGGCGCCCGGCGACGGCAGCCGCATCACGGCCCTCACCGAGACGTTCACCACGCCTGCCCCGCCGCAGGGCAAGAACGGCTACTGGCAGGAGCTGAACAAGCGGCTCGGTGCGCAGTTCGACATGACGATCGTCGTCGACCAGGGCGTCGACGCGTACCTCACCAAGTTCAACGCCATGATGGCCAGCGGTGACATTCCCGACCTGGTCTGGTTCCCGCCGAACCAGGGCATCCAGCGCGTGCCCGAACTGCTCGACGCCAAGTTCCACGACCTCACGCCGTACCTGTCCGGCGACGCGGTCAAGAAGTACCCGAACCTGGCCAACCTGCCGACCACCGCGTGGAAGACCGCCGTGATCAACGGCAAGATCCGCGGCGTCACCGTCGCCTACGGCTCCATGGGCCAGGTCTACGTCGTCAACGAGGACTACTGGAAGCCGGTCGGCGGTGCCGAGTTCAGCAGCGCCGAGGACTTCCTCGCCAAGGGCAAGGAGCTTCTCGACGCCAAGCGCAACAAGTACGTCCTGGAACCGGCGTACGTGAACCACGTCGGCATGTTCGGCCAGTGGTTCGGTGCCCCCAGCGGCTGGCGCCTGGAGGGCGGCAAGCTGACGCACATGTATGAGACCGAGGAGTACCAGGAGGCCCTGGCGTTCGGCGTCAAGGTCGCCAAGGCCGGTCTCTTCTGGCCCGACCCCAACCTTTCCACCGTCATGGAGAAGATGGCCCAGGGCACGCTGGGCGCCTATGTGCAGTCCTTCCCCAGCTTCCTGGTCGACGTCAAGAACTACGACTTCCCGTTCGGCATCATCAAGCCGTTCGCCGCCAAGCCCGGCGCGCAGCCGCGCTACAGCATGGGATACGGATCCGTCGGCTACACCGCCATCAACAAGAAGGCCGACGACAAGCGGGTCAAGATGCTGCTGGGCGTGCTCGACTACCTGGCCGCGCCCTTCGGCACCGAGGAGCGGCTCTTCCTCGACAACGGCATCGAGGGCACGCACTTCACCCGTTCGTCGGGCGGTGACATCAAGCTCACGCCGAAGGGGAACGCGGAGGCCGTCACCACCGCCATGCCGCTCGCCTTCCTGGCCGCCGGTCCCGAGTACATCTACCTGCCGGGCAAGTCGGAGCTGGCCGGGCGGATCCACGGCTGGCAGCAGGAACTCCTCAAGATCAACCAGACCAACCCGACGAGCGGCCACTTCTCCGACACGTCCACCAGCAAGAGTGCCTCCCTCACCACCGCGATGAGCGACTGCCAGAAGGACATCATCGCGGGCCGCAAGCCGATCTCCGCCTACAAGGAGGAGCTGCGCAAGTGGCGCTCCGGCGGCGGCGACAAGATGCGCGCCGAGTTCGAGGCCTCGATCGCCGGCAAGTAACCGCAGTCAGTAGTCTCCGCCCGCACCACCCGTACAGACAGAAGGGACCCCCGTGTCAGACCTGCGACTCGGCGTCATCGGGCTCGGCCTGCGCCGTTCCATCGCGACGTCCGCCCACCACCCCGGACAGGGTTCGGCGATCACCGCCGTCTGCGACCTCGACCCCGAGGTGCGCCGGCGCGAGGCCGAGCGCTTCGGCACCGATGTCGCCGTCGAGGACTACAAGGTGCTCCTCGGCCGGGACGACCTCGACGCGATCATCGTCGCGACCCCGGACGACACCCACGAGACCATCGCCATCGACGCGCTGCGGGCCGGGAAGGCCGTCTTCGTCGAGAAGCCGCTCGGGATCACCGTCGAGAGCTGCGACAACATCCTGCGCGCCGCCTACGAGACCGGGACCCGGCTGTACGTCGGGCACAACATGCGTCACATGGGCGTCGTGCGACTGATGCGCGACATCATCGCCCGCGGCGACATCGGCGAGCCCAAGGCCGTGTGGGTGCGGCACTTCGTCGGCTACGGCGGTGACTACTACTTCAAGGACTGGCACGCCGACCGGACCCGCACCACGGGTCTGCTGCTCCAGAAGGCCGCGCACGACATCGACGTCCTGCACTGGCTGGCCGGCGGCTACACCCGCCGCGTCAACGCGCTCGGCGACCTCCTCGTCTACGGTGACCTGCCGCGCCGCGAGGCGGACACCCCGCGCCCGGCGAACTGGCTGCGCGAGTTCGACTGGCCGCCGACGGCCCGCAAGGACCTGCACCATGTCGTGGACGTCGAGGACGTCTCGGTCATGAACATGCAGCTGGACAACGGCGTCGTGGCCGCCTACCAGCAGTGCCACTTCACGCCCGACTACTGGCGGAACTACACCGTCATCGGCACCGAGGGCCGGCTGGAGAACTTCGGTGACGGCCCCGGTGACGAGGTCAGGGTCTGGAACACCGGCCCCAGCGGATACCGCGCCGAGGCCGACATCACCTACCGGGTGCCGGAGGCCAAGGGCTCGCACGGCGGCGGGGACGGCCGGATCATGGAGGAGTTCTGCCGGTTCGTGCGCGACGGGGGTGTCACCGACACCTCGCCGGTGGCCGCCCGGATGAGCGTCGCCGCCGGTGTGCTCGCGACCCGTTCCCTGCGCGAGGGCGGTGCCCCCTTCGAGGTGCCGGCCCTCGACCCGGAGCTGATCGCCTACTTCGAGGGCGGGCAGGTCCGCTAGGCCGGTCCCGCGACCGCCATGACCGGCGCGTCCGACGTCCCGGTCCGATGCTCGGGAGACCTCCGGGGACAGTGCCTTCCGGCACTGTCCCCGGAGGTCTCTGTGCACCTATTTTCGGCCATGCTCGGTGGGTAATCGGCTCATTCCGGTTTGGCGGCACTCCGGCGGGGGCTCGACGCGACGCGTGACACCGTCGGGTGAATTGGGGAAGGTTGTCCGGAAGGTGGCGGGTGAGGGTGGAGCATGTCGGTTTCGCAGGGTCACCATGCCCTCGGAATCAGGGTGTGTGAGCGATCAGTTTGCGCCAACAGGATCTCGGGGTGGCCGGGTTCGAACGCGTGGCCGGAATTCGGTCGGCATAATCGCGTCCATGTCGATCACGGGTGGAGACGTCGTTGACCTGGGGCAGGGGCTGTACGCATGGCTCCCGCCGAAACGGGGCTGGGGGCTGGCCAACTGCGGTCTGCTCGTCTCGCCCCGCGGTGCGCTCTGGATCGACACCCCGTACGACGCCGTGCTGGCCGGCCAGTTCCTGGCCGAATCCACCAAGCGGCTGCCCGACGGCGTCGGCATCGACCGGGTGATCGTCACCCATGCGAACGGCGACCACTTCTGGGGCGCGGGCGTGCTTCCGGACGCGGAGATCATCGCCACCCGCGAGGCCCGTGAGCACATCCACTACGAACCCACGCCGAAGCAGCAGCACGCCCTCGTCGCCGCGGGCGATCCGGCCACCCCGCTCGGTGGTTACCTGGCCCGGCACTTCGGCCCCTTCGACTGGTCGCAGACCGAACCGGTGATGCCGACCACCTACTTCACCGGCGAGCTCGAACTGACGCTGGGGGAGTACCCGGTCCGGATCTCCGCGCTGCCGTCCGCGCACACCACCGGCGACCTGATGGTCCATCTGCCGGCGCAGGGAGCCGTCTTCACCGGGGACATCATCTTCTCCTCCACCCCGCAGCAGCCGGGCGACCACCCGGTCCACTGGGCGGGCCCGCTGAGCAACCTGATCTCGGCCTGCGAACGGGTGCTGGCCACCGGTGCCGAGACCGTCGTCCCGGGACACGGACCGCTCCTCGACCGGGCCGGGGTCCGCGACCACATCGTGTACCTGGAGTACGTACGCGAGCGCGCCCACGCCTTCCACGCGGCGGGGATTCCCGCCGTCGAGGCCGCCCGCCGGGTCATCGGCGAGGGACGCTACCCGGAACTGGGCCTTCCCGAACGGCTGGTGGTGACCATCGGCAGCGAGTACCGGCAGCTCGACGGCTCCGAACTGCCCGGCGTGCTCCAGGTGATGACCGAGGTCGCCGTGGTCGCTCAAGAACTGGAGGGGCCGCATGAGCCGGCCCGCCCCGCGCAGCAGTAGGCGGGGCTCCTGCCACCGCTTCGGCCGGCAGACCGACCCGACGACAGAAACGCGGTGACGGCATGGGATGGATAGTGGCGGTGATCGCCGTCGCCGCCGCCGTGGCGGCGGCGGTCCGCGCACAGAACGCGGCGCGCGCCGAGAACATCGCGCTGGCCCGCGCCGAGCTGGCCGAACGTCAGTCGAAGGCCGCCGACGCCCGTACCGCGGCCCTCACCGACGAGATCCGCCAGCTGGCCCGCAACCGGATACCCGCCGCCGCGCTCGCCCTCTCCCACCCCACCGCCAAGGTCCCCGGACTGCGCGAGGCTGCCGAGGTCGACGGCGATTCCGCGCGGCTGCTCACCGAGGCGGTGCAGGCCGCCCGCAAGGCCGTCGTCGAGGAGCGCGGCCGCGTCGACGCGGCCGCCCGCGCGGCGATGCGCGGCACCTCCGCCAAGATCCAGTCCCTGCTCAACCAGTCCCAGCAACTCCTGCACGAGCTCCAGCACGAGTACGACGACCCGCGGATCCTGCAACTCGACTTCCGCAACGAACTGGCGCTGCGCCGCACCCAGGCCACCGCGGTCCTCTGCGACGCCTGGCCCGGCCTCGCCCGCCAGAACTCGCCGCTCGTCGAGATCGTGCTCGGTGCCCAGTCCCGGGTCGCCGGCTACGAACGCATCAAGGTCGCCAACCACCTGCGCGACGAACGGCTGGCGCTCGTCGCCCGCGCCGCCGAACCCCTCGCCATCGCACTGGCCGAACTCCTGGCCAACGCCACCGCCTACTCGCACCCCGACACCGATGTCCAGGTCACCGTCCAGCAGAGCGGCGGCCGGGGCGCGTTCCTGGTGGTCGACGACGCGGGCATCGGCATGGACGACGACGCGCTCGACCGGGCACGGGCCCTGCTGGCGGGCCCGCCCGAAGTCCTGCTGACCGAGCTGGGCGATCCGCCGCAGACCGGCTTCGCCGTCGTCGGCCGGCTGGTGCTGCAGTACGGCTTCAACTGCCACATCGAGGCATCGCCGTTCGGCGGCATGCGTACGATCCTGCGCGTCCCCGCCCATCTGCTGACCGTGATGGAGGAGGACCGCAGCCTCTCCGCCCTCGTCCCGAAGCCGGTGCAGACGCAGGCCGCCTCCGCCCATCCCGCCCCGACCGAGCAGGAGACCGCCCCTGTGCCGCAACCCGCCGGCGGGGAGGCTGCCGCGCTGCCCAGCCGGCGCCGACGCGCCCCGCGTCCGGCCCGCCCCGCGCCCGCCGACGCGGCCCCGGACCGCGAACAGGTGCCTCGTACACCGGAGCAGGCCGGGGCTTCCTGGGCGGCACTCCAGCAGGGCACCCTCAACGGCAGGAGCGTCGCCGGGCGGCCATCCGCACCGGCACCGGACGACCACGACCACCCGGACGACCGGGACGAGCAAGGAGACGACCTGACGTGAGCGCCCCCACTTCCACCGCCGGTGACCTCGCATGGGTGCTGACCCCGCTGCTGGAGCTGCCCGGAGTCCAGCACGCCGTCGTCGCCACCGGGGACGGCCTCGTCGAGGGCGCGTCGCCCGGCCTGGACCGGGCCTCCGGCGAACGCGTCGCCGCCATGACCGCGACGCTGCACGCCGCGGCACGCGCGTTCACCACGGCGTTCACCGATGTCGAGGCACCGCGCCTGGCCCAGACGGTCGTCGAGTCCGACCAGGGCTTCGCCATCGTCGTACCGGCCGGGAACAACACCACACTCGCCCTGTTCGCGGAACCCGGTGCCAAGCTCGGCGACATCGCGTACCAGATGCAGGTGCAGGTCACCGCCCTGACCCGGGCGATGAACGCACCCGCCCGCCTGCCGGACACCGCCGCCCGGCCATGACCGCCGGTCGGGGGCGCCGTCTGATACCCGCCTATCTGGTCACCGGCGGCCGTACCCGGCCCGCCGGCCCCGCGCTCGACCGGCTCGACGTACTCGTACGCGCCGACGGCGAGCTGCCCCCGGACACCGGCTCGGAACAGCGCAGGCTGTGGGAGCTGCTCGAACCGGGAGCGCTCACCGTCGTCGAGTGCGCGGCCCACCTGGACCTGCCGGTCAGCGCCACCGTCTTCCTGGCCACGGACCTCGCGGCCGCCGGACATCTGCACACCCGACCGCCCATCCCCAGTGCCGGGGAGATCGACCGGTCGCTCGTCGAGAGGCTGCTCGTTGGACTCCGCTCCCTGCACTGACCGCACCGGCGTGGGCTATCTGCCGCCCGCGGCCCGGACCCTGATGAAGCTGGTCGTCACGGGCCCGTTCGGTGTCGGTAAGACCACCCTGATCCGGACGCTGTCGGAGATCGCCACGCTCCACACCGAAGAGGCGATGACCCAGTCCAGCACCCGGCTCGACGACACCGCCGGGCTGCCGGACAAGACCACGACCACCGTCGCCATCGACTTCGGCCGGCTCACCGTCCTGGACGACCTGGTGCTCTACATGTTCGGCACCCCCGGCCAGCAGCGCTTCCTGCCGCTCTGGGAGGACATCGCGCGCGGTGCGCTCGGCGCGCTCGTCCTGGTCGACACCCGCAGGCTCGGCGACTCCTTCGCGGTCATGGACATGGTCGAGGAGCAGGGGCTGCCGTACGCGGTCGCGGTCAACCGCTTCCCGGACGCCCCCGCCCACCCCGACGAGGTCCTGCGCAAGCACCTCGACCTCGCGCCCGGGACCCCGCTCGTGCAGTGCGACGCCCGCGAACGCCGCGGCAGCATCGACGCGCTGATCGCGCTGGCCGAGCACGTGCTCACCCGGATGCCCAGGCCCGAGGACCCGTCATGACACCGTACGCACAGCCGCCGCAGCCCCTCGCCCTGTACGGCCCGGAATTCGCCGCCGACCCGAAAAGCCACTACCGCCGCCTGCGCGAACACGGCCCGCTCGCACCCGTCCGGCTCGCCCCCGGCATCGACGCCCTGCTGGTCACCGACTACCAGGCCGCCGTCGATCTGCTGCGTGACACCCACACCTTCACCAAGGACCCGCGCGCCTGGCAGGCCACCGTCCCCGAGGACTCGCCGGTCCTGCCGATGCTCGGCTACCGGCCCACCGCGCTCTTCAGCGACGGCGATGTGCACGCCCGCTACCGCGACGCCATCAACGACAGCCTCGCCCTGATCGAACCGCACGTCCTGCGGGCCGAGGTCGCCCGGGTCGCCCAGCGGCTCATCGGCGAATTCGCCGCCACCGGAAACGGCGACCTCATCGCCCAGTACGCCCGACGCCTTCCGCTGCATGTCTTCGTCACCTGGTTCGGCGTGGAGCCGGGCGACGGCGAACGCATCGTCAACGGCATCGCGGGCATGTTCAACTCGGCCGAGAACGCCGCCGCCGCGTACGCCGACCTCGTCGAGGTCGTCACCGCGCTGGTCGCCGACCGGCGCGCCCGGCCGCGCCGCGACCTCACCTCGTACCTCCTCGGCCACCCCGCGAATCTCGACAACGACGAGACTGTGCGTCAGATCACCCTCATCATGAGCGCGGGCCACGATCCGACCACGAATCTGATCGGCAACGCGCTGCTGCACATGCTCACCGACGCCCGCTACGCCGGTTCGCTGCACGGGGGCGCGATGACGGCGCACGAGGCGATCGACGAGGTCCTCTGGCAGGACCCCCCGCTGGCCAATCTCTCGGCCCACTACCCGCGGCGCGACACCGAGTTCCACGGCGTGCGGCTGCGCGCCGGACAGCTCCTCCTGGTCTCCTACGCCGCGGCCAACACCCGTTCCACACCTGCTCCTTCGGACCTCGCGATCCGCTCCGGGGCCAGTGCCCACCTCGCCTGGTCCGCGGGTCCGCACCGGTGCCCGGCGAAGCAGCCGGCGCTGCTCATCGCCATGACCGCGATCGAGCAGCTCACCAGTCAGCTGTGCGACGCGGAACTGGCCGTTCCGGTCGATGGGCTGAAGTGGCGTCCGGGCCCCTTCCACCGTGCGCTGGTCCGGCTTCCGGTACGGTTCACCCCCGTCGACATGAGCGCGGAAGCGCACCGGCTCAGGGCCGCCGGGGAAGCCGCGGACGAGGCGCCGGCGGTGTCGATCGGGCCATGAACCGTGTCGGTGGTACGCCGAACGGGTGAGTGGCGAGAGAATTGCCCGATGAACAGCGAGCGCAGCCGGCGCAACGCCAACCGAAGCACAGACGGGGTGGTCCGGTGAGCAGGTACGACAGGTACGACGTCACGGACGAGCAGTGGGAGGGGCTTGCCCAGGTCGTACCTCTGCGCAGCCGCAACGAGTGGCCGTCCCGGGTGGATCACCGCTCGGTCCCCGACGAGGGCCCGGCCTCGGAGCAGCGGCGACTCGTCGTGCTGCGGGTCCAGGTCTTCGCGGACGCACGGGAGGTGGCCGAGTACCTGGTCGCCCAGATCCCGGTGCTCCTCGACCTGACCAGCGCCGAGACGGACGTCGCCAAGCGCATCCTGGACTTCACCAGCGGGGTGGTCTTCGGCCTCGGCAGCGGAATGCACCGGGTCGACCGGAATGTCTTCCTGCTGTCGCCGGTCGGCATGGAGGTCGAGGGAGTCACGGCGGCGGGCCTTCCCGGTTCGTAGTCCGGGAAGGGCGGCCCGGGCCGGGGTGGGCCGGTTCATGTACTCCGATCGTAGGAAGGTCGTTCAGGCGGAACGGTTCGCCGGCCCACGGCCCGCATACCGTCCGCCCATGACCGCACTCCGTCCGGAAGTCACCCCGCCACCGCCGACCGGCCCCTCCGGGTCCGCCGGGCCGCCCACCGCCGCCCGGGCTCCGGCCCGTACGGAGGCCGCGCGACCTCCGCACGGGCCGGAGCGCTCTGCCGGACCCGTCGTCACCGAGCTGCGGCTGTCCTCCTTCGCCTCGCACCGGGGAGCCGTCTTCCCGGTCGGCCCGGTCACACTCTTCACGGGGCCCGGCGGCAGTGGAAAGTCCAGCGCGCTGCGGGCTTACGAGGCGCTGGCGCGGCTGGGCGCCGGGGACCCGCTGGACGAGGTGTTCCCGGACCCGGAGGGCTGCGTGCCGGAAGGGGCCGCGGCCGACGCGCAGGGCCGCCGCGGGTTCCGGATCGGCTGCACGGCGGACGGACCGGCGGGACCGGTGCGGCTCGACGTCGCCGTCCAGGCGGAGCCCGCTCTCCGCATCGTCGGCGAACGGCTCACCGGTGGTGGCGAGACCCTGCTCACCACCGCGTTGCGAGACCCGGGGCGCTCCATGGTCCAGGCGGCCTGGCACACCGCCGGCGTGGTCCCGGTGACGCGTGCGCCGCTCCCGGACGACCGCCTCGGCACGGCACTGCTGCCGCTGCGCGTCGCGGGCCGGACCGAGGGGCAGTTACGGGTGCTGGCCGCCGCCGAACAGATGGTCGTGGCCCTGCGGTCGGTCTTCGCGTGCCAACCGCGGCCGCAGCGGATGCGTGCCCCCGTGCCGGCCGGTGACGGCGGGCTGCGACGCGGTTGCGACAACTTCGCGGCGGTGCTTGAGCGTACGCACACACAGTGCGCCCAGCGCCACGCCCGGCTGGTCGCCGCGGCGCGTGCCGGATGCGCGGGGCCGGTGACCGCGCTGGGCGTCGAGCGGCTCATCGACGGATCGCTGCGGGCGACGGTCGGGCGGGGCGGGGGGCGGGCCACCCCGGCCGGACGGCTGGGGGACGGCGAACTGCGCTACCTCGCGTTCGCCCTCGTGCTGCTCGCCGGTCCCGGGGTGCTGGAGGTGGACGCCGCGGGGGAGGTGCCGTCGGCCATGCAGACCCTCACCGTGCTGGCCGACGGACTCGACCGGGACCTGGACGGCGGCCAGCTGCGCGAACTGCTGTCCCTGGCCGTGTCGATCGGGGCGGCCGGACACCTCAGACTGGTCGGGACGGTCACGGAGCCCGGCGCGACGGGGGCCCGGGAGACGCCCGGGGTGGCGGTGGTAGACCTGGAGCCGTGACAGAACCTGATGTACATGCCCTGCAGAGACGGCTCGCCGCGTTCGCGGCCGCACGGGACTGGGAGCAGTACCACACCCCGAAGAACCTGGCGGCGGCACTGAGCGTCGAGGCATCCGAACTGGTGGAGATCTTCCAGTGGTTGACGCCGGAGGAATCGGCGCGGGTGATGGAGCGGCCCGAGACGGCGCACCGGGTCGCGGACGAGGTCGCGGATGTCCTCGCGTATCTGCTGCAGTTCTGCGAGGTGCTGGGGATCGACGCGCTCACGGCATTGTCGGAGAAGATCGAACGGAACGAGTCCCGCTTCCCGGTGCCGGGGCGCCAGGACTCCCCGGAACCGAGTGATCGTCACTCTTCGGAGTGATCGACTTATCCACAATCGAGTTAGTGTCCATAGATTTCCGAATTCCCCTGGCTTTTCGGTACCAGTGACCTCACTGTGGGTAATGGATGAGGTGAGCGGCTTTTCGTACGGACGGGGGAACGCATGGAAGCGGAACGGCTTGTAGGAGTCAGCCGGCGTGCTCTGGCTCAGAGCAGGGGGACGCCGGACATCATCGCGGAGGCGTGGCAGGCACAGGCGCTGGCCCAGGCGATCGGCAGCCGCCTGGCTGCCGAGGGGCCCAAGGAGTTACGGGGCGAGGCGCGCGGGCTGAGTGAGATCGGCGGGCGGAGCGGCGGGGCGCTGGACCACCCGGCGGCGCGTGCCGGGGTGGCACGGGCCGCGCAGCTCTCCGGGCTCGCCGATCCCCGGGCGACGCTGACGGCGCTGGGCACACTGCTCGGGGA
This sequence comes from Streptomyces sp. NPDC048295, assembly GCF_040652135.1. NCBI lineage: Bacteria > Bacillati > Actinomycetota > Actinomycetes > Kitasatosporales > Streptomycetaceae > Streptomyces > Streptomyces sp. NPDC048295. Next base: position 165,694 of record NZ_JBEZLL010000011.1, on the reverse strand, counting down.
AGTGGGGATGGCGCTGGTCGGGGTGGCCTGCGAGACCGATGAGCAGGGGCTCTACTGGCAGTGCATGGAGGCGATCGACGCGGCCGACGAGTCCATGGACCGGGTGCACGGAATGCTCCGCCGCCTCGATGAGCAGGACAGGGAGCGGCAGCAGGATCTGGAGCGCGGCCGGGGACGGGACGGCCCGTACGGTGCGCACGGGCCGTACGGTGCGACCGGCGCACCGGCGGGTACGACCGCGGCCGGCCGCGGCCGGGCAAGGCTCCGGGAGTGACCGCGCGGGGAGGCCGGAGGAGAGCGGCGGCCGGTGCCCGGAGGTGCAGGATGGAGGTATGGATCTTCGAATCTTCACCGAGCCCCAGCAGGGGGCGAGCTACGACACCCTGCTCACCGTCGCCAAGGCGACCGAGGACCTCGGCTTCGACGCCTTCTACCGCTCCGACCACTACCTCCGCATGGGGCCGGGGGACGGGCTGCCCGGCCCGACCGACGCGTGGATCACACTGGCCGGGCTGGCGCGTGAGACCAGGCGGATCCGGCTCGGCACCCTGATGACCGCGGGGACCTTCCGGCTCCCCGGTGTGCTGGCCATCCAGGTCGCCCAGGTCGACCAGATGTCCGGCGGGCGGGTCGAGCTCGGTCTCGGCGCCGGGTGGTTCGAGGAGGAGCACAGGGCCTACGGCATTCCGTTCCCCAAGGAGAAGTTCGGCAGGCTGGAGGAGCAGCTGGAGATCATCACCGGGCTGTGGGCGACCGGGATCGGCGAGACGTTCAGCTTCGACGGCACCTACTACCAGCTCACCGACTCACCCGCGCTGCCCAAGCCGACGCAGGCCAAGGTGCCGGTGCTGATCGGCGGTCACGGTGCGACGCGCACACCGCGGCTGGCCGCCCGCTACGCGGACGAGTTCAACATCCCCTTCGCGTCGCTGGAGGACAGCGAGAAGCAGTTCGGCCGGGTCGGCGAGGCCGCCCGCGCGGCCGGCCGCGCACCGGACGACCTGGTGTACTCCAACGCCCTGGTGGTCTGCGTCGGAAAGAACGACGTGGAGGTGGCGCGCCGTGCCTCCGTCATCGGGCGTGAGGTGGCGGAGCTGAAGGCGAACGGGCTGGCCGGCTCGCCCGCCGAGGTGGTCGACAAGATCGGCCGGTACGGCGCGATCGGTTCGTCCCGGATCTACCTCCAGGTCCTGGACCTGGAGGATCTGGACCACCTGGAGCTGATCTCCTCCCAGGTCCAGTCCCAGCTCGCCTGAGGCATGGGGCCTGGGTCCGGGGCCCGGGACCTCAAGGACAACAGGAGGACGAAGGGAGTCACCTGTGCACCCCGCCCGGCCGTCCGGCGACCCGTTTCCCCTCCGTGCGCCCGCCCGGAAACCCGTCCGCACGCTCGCCAGTGCTCTCGCGGCGGGGCCCGTCGTGCTGGACGGGGGTCTCTCCAACCAACTGGAGGCGCAGGGCTGCGATCTGTCCGACGCCCTGTGGTCGGCCCGTCTGCTGACCGACGGGCCCGGACAGATCGAGGCGGCTCACACCGCCTATGTGCGTGCGGGTGCGCAGGTGCTCATCACGTCCGGCTACCAGGCGACCTTCGAGGGATTCGCGCGGCGGGGCATCGGACGCGCGGAGGCGGTGGAGCTGTTCGCCCGCAGCGTCCGGCTGGCACGACGGGCCGCCCGTGCGGTGGAGCGGGAGGTGTGGGTCGCCGCTTCGGTCGGCCCGTACGGGGCGATGCTGGCGGACGGCAGCGAGTACCGGGGCCGCTACGGGCTCTCCGTCCGGGAGCTGGAGCGCTTCCACCGGCCCAGGATCGAGGCGCTGGCCGCTGCCGGGCCCGATGTGCTGGCGCTGGAGACGGTGCCGGACATCGACGAGGCGGAGGCGTTGCTGCGGGCGGTCGAGGGATGCGGGCTGCCCGTCTGGCTCTCGTACAGCGTGGCGGGCGGGCGGACCAGGGCGGGCCAGCCGCTGGAGACGGCCTTCGGGCTGGCCTCGGGCCACGACGAGGTGGTGGCCGTGGGGGTGAACTGCTGCGATCCGGCGGATGCGGACCGGGCGGTGCGGGTGGCTGCCGAGGTGACCGGGAAGCCGGTCGTCGTCTATCCCAACAGCGGCGAGCGGTGGGACGAGGGGGACCGGGAATGGGCCGGAGCGGCCACGTTCGACGCGGGCAGGGCAAGGGCCTGGGCCCAGGCCGGGGCCCGGCTGATCGGCGGCTGCTGCCGGGTCGGTCCGGACACTGTCGCGGAACTGGCCGGGCTGCTCGCCCCGCCGGTGGCCGACGAGGCCGTGGACACGTGAAAATACCTGGTGGGGGGAGAACGGACCGGACCATACTCGGACGTGTGTTCCTGACAATCAGCACCACCGGCGACCCCGGACGTCCGGCTACCGACCTCGGCTTCCTGCTGCACAAGCATCCCGAGAGGGCGCAGACGTTCTCCACCTCCCACGGCACCGCGCATGTCTTCTATCCCGAGGCATCCGCCGAGCGCTGCACCGCGGCGCTCCTGCTGGAAGTGGATCCCGTGGCCCTGGTGCGCCGCGGCAAGGGCAAGGGCCGGGGCGGCGCTCCCGACGCGGCGCTCGCGCAGTACGTCAACGACCGCCCGTACGCGGCGTCCTCGCTGCTGTCCGTCGCCCTGAGCGCGGTCTTCAAGTCCGCGCTGAACGGTGTGTGCCGTGCTCTGCCCGAGCGCGCGCAGGCGCCGATGCCGCTGCGGATCGAGGTGCCCGCGCTGCCGGCCCGCGGTGGTGCGGAGCTGGTGCGCAAGCTCTTCGGGCCGCTCGGCTGGACGGGCGTGGACGCCGTGGCCGTACCGCTGGACGAGCAGTTCCCGGAGTGGGGGGACTCCCGGTACGTACGGCTGGTGCTCGAAGGCGAGCTGCGGCTCGCGGACGCTCTGCGGCAGCTCTACGTCCTGCTGCCGGTGCTCGACGACGCCAAGCACTACTGGGTCGCGCCGGACGAGGTGGACAAGCTGTTGCGGGCGGGAGAGGGCTGGCTCGCCGCCCACCCGGAGCAGAAGCTGATCACCAGCCGCTATCTCTCGCGGCGCTGGGGACTGACCCGGCAGGCGATGCAGCGGCTCGAACTGGTGCGGCTCGCCGAGTCGGACGATCTCGACGTCGACAGCATCGACAACGCCGTGGACGAGACCACCGACACCGAGGAGAAGCCGGTCCCGCTCGCCGAGCAGCGGCGCGCCGCGATCCTCGACGCGCTGCGGGCCGCGGGCGCGAGCCGGGTGCTCGACCTGGGCTGCGGGCAGGGCCAGTTGGTGCAGGCCCTGCTCAAGGACGTGGGCTTCACGGAGATCGTCGGCGTCGACGTCTCGGTGCGCGCCCTCACGATCGCGTCGCGCCGGCTGAAGCTGGACCGGATGGGGGAGCGGCAGGCCGCCCGGGTCACGCTCAGGCAGGGCTCGCTCACCTACACCGACAAGCGGCTCAAGGGGTACGACGCGGCCGTGCTCAGCGAGGTCGTCGAACACCTCGACCTGCCGAGACTGCCCGCCCTGGAGTACGCGGTGTTCGGGTCGGCCCGCCCCCGGACCGTGCTCGTGACCACGCCGAACGTCGAGTACAACGTCCGGTGGGAGACCCTTCCGGCCGGGCATGTGCGCCACGGCGACCACCGGTTCGAGTGGACCAGGGCCGAATTCCGGGACTGGGCCCGGGAAGTGGCGCAGCGGCACGGATACGGAGTCGACTTCGTCCCCGTGGGGACGGACGACCCCGAGGTGGGACCGCCCACACAGATGGCCGTGTTCACGATGACCGCGGCCGACGGTGCCGGACAGCCGCACCGGAACGAAACGAAGAAGCAGAACACGCAGCGGAACCGGAACGAGGCCGCGAAGCAGAACGGCGAGCGGACCGAGAAGGAGGCGAATGCCGCATGACCACTACCTCACGCACGCTGCCGGTGACCGACCTCTCCCTCGTGGTCCTCATCGGGGCCAGCGGCTCCGGCAAGTCCACCTTCGCCCGCAGGCACTTCAAGCCCACGGAGATCGTCTCCTCGGACTTCTGCCGCGGCCTGGTCGCCGACGACGAGAACGACCAGAGCGCCAGCCGTGACGCCTTCGACGTCCTGCACTACATCGTGGGAAAGCGGCTGGCGGCCGGGCGGCTGACCGTCGTGGACGCGACCAGCGTCCAGTCCGAGAGCCGCAAGCAGCTCGTCCAGCTGGCCAGGAGCCACGACGTGCTGCCCATCGCGATCGTCCTAGACCTGCCCGAAGAGGTCTGCGTAGCGCGCAACGCGGCCCGGCCCGACCGCGCCGACATGCCGCGCCACGTCATCCAGCGCCACCGTCGCGAACTGCGCCGTTCGCTGCGCGGACTGGAGCGCGAGGGCTTCCGCAAGGTGCACGTCCTGCGCACAGAGGAAGAGGCGGACCGCGCCGAAGTGGTGCTGGAGCGCCGCTACAACGACCTGCGCCACCTCACCGGCCCCTTCGACATCATCGGTGACATCCACGGCTGCAGCTCCGAGCTGGAGTCCCTGCTCGGCAAGCTCGGCTATGTCGACGGAGCGCACCCCGAAGGGCGTACGGCGGTCTTCGTCGGCGACCTCGTGGACCGCGGCCCCGACAGCCCCGGGGTGCTGCGCCGCGTCATGGCCATGGTGTCGGCGGGCAACGCCCTGTGCGTGCCGGGCAACCACGAGAACAAGCTCGGCCGCTACCTCAAGGGCCGCCAGGTGCAGCCCACCCATGGGCTCGCCGAGACCATCGAGCAGCTCGACCGGGAGGACGAGAAGGACCCGGCCTTCCGGGGCCGGGTGCGCGAGTTCATCGACGGCCTCGTCAGCCACTACGTGCTCGACGGGGGCGGGCTCGTCGTCTGCCACGCCGGACTGCCCGAGAAGTACCACGGCCGCACCTCCGGACGGGTCCGCTCGCACGCGCTGTACGGGGACACCACCGGCGAGACCGACGAGTTCGGCCTGCCCGTGCGCTACCCGTGGGCGGAGGAGTACCGCGGCCGTGCCGCCGTGGTCTACGGGCACACCCCGGTGCCCAACACCTCCTGGGTCAACAACACCATCTGCCTGGACACCGGAGCCGTCTTCGGCGGGAAGATGACCGCGCTGCGCTGGCCGGAGCGCGAGCTCGTCGACGTACCCGCCGAGCAGGTCTGGTACGAGCCGGCCAAGCCGCTGGCTACCGGGGCACCCGGTGGCCGGGAGGGGCGGCCGCTCGACCTCGACGACGTGCAGGGGCGCCGGATCGTCGAGACCCGGCACATGGGCCGCATCGCGGTCCGTGAGGAGAACGCCGCCGCCGCGCTCGAAGTCATGAGCCGGTTCGCCGTCGACCCCCAGCTGCTCGGCTACCTCCCGCCGACCATGGCGCCCACCGCCACCTCGCGCGAGGACGGCTATCTGGAGCACCCGGCCGAGGCCTTCGCGCAGTACCGGGCGGACGGCGTCGCCGAGGTCGTGTGCGAGGAGAAGCACATGGGATCGCGTGCGGTGGCGCTGGTCTGCAGGGACGCGGCCGCCGCCCGTGAGCGGTTCGGTGCGGGCGCCTCCGACTCCGCCGGTGGCCCGACCGGTGCGCTGTACACCCGTACCGGACGGCCGTTCCTCGACGACGTCGCGCTCACCGAGGTGATCCTCGGCAGGCTGCGCGCCGCCGTCACCGCCGCCGGGCTCTGGGAGGAGTGGGGCACCGAGTGGGTGCTGCTCGACGCCGAGCTGATGCCCTGGTCCCTCAAGGCGGGCGGGCTGCTGCGCTCGCAGTACGCCGCGGTCGGCGCCGCGTCCGGCGCAGCCCTGCCGGAGGCCAACGCGGCCCTCGCGGCGGCAGCGGCCCGCGGTGTGGACGTCGGTGCTCTCGCCGACCGTCAGCGGGGCCGCGCCGAGGACGCCACCGCGTTCACCGAGGCGTACCGCCGGTACTGCTGGAGCACCCAGGGGCTGGACGGGGTGCGGCTCGCGCCGTTCCAGATCCTCGCGGTCCAGGGCCGCTCACTGGCCTCCGTACCGCACGACGAGCAGCTGGCCTGGATCGACCGCCTGGTCGAGCACGACCCGACCGGGCTCCTGCGGACCACCCGCCGCCTCGTCGTCGACACGGGCGACGAGGCGTCGGTGCGCGCCGGTGTCGAGTGGTGGCTGGAGATGACCGGCCGCGGCGGCGAGGGCATGGTCGTCAAGCCGCGCTCCGCGCTCGTGCGGGACGGCAGGGGCAGGCTGGTCCAGCCGGGCATCAAGGTGCGCGGCCGGGAGTACCTCCGGATCGTCTACGGCCCCGAGTACACCCGCCCGGAGAACCTGGAGCGGCTGCGCGACAGGTTCCTCGGCCACAAGCGCTCGCTGGCCCTGCGGGAGTACGCGCTGGGGCTCGAAGCACTGGACCGGCTGGCCGACGGGGAGCCGCTGTGGCGGGTCCACGAGGCGGTGTTCGCGGTGCTGGCCCTGGAGTCGGAGCCGGTCGACCCGAGGCTCTGACGCCTGTCGCGGAGGGCGGGGGAATCGTCGACGGGATCTCCGATGCGATGAACGGAGATCCCGCTGGCGATTCGTGGGAGTGAAACGCCTGCGCACGGTGAGGATGGAGACATGGGATTCCACGTCGACTCCGAGGCCGGGCGGCTGCGCCGCGTCATCCTGCACCGCCCCGATCTGGAACTGAAGCGCCTCACCCCCAGCAACAAGGACGCGCTCCTGTTCGACGACGTGCTCTGGGTGCGCCGGGCCCGTGAGGAGCACGACGGCTTCGCGGACGTGCTGCGGGACCGGGGCGTGGCGGTGCATCTCTTCGGCGACCTGCTCCGTGAGTCGCTGGACATCCCGGTGGCCAGGCGGCTCGTCCTGGACCGGGTCTTCGACGAGAAGGAGTACGGCCCGCTCGCCACCGAGCATCTGCGGGCCGTCTTCGAGGAGCTGCCCAGCGGCGAGCTGGCCGACGCGCTCGTCGGCGGGATGACCAAGCGGGAGTTCCTGTCCGGGCACAGTGAGCCGACCTCGGTCCGCTTCCATGTGATGGACCTGGACGACTTCCTGCTCGACCCGCTGCCGAACCACCTCTTCACCCGGGACACCTCGGCGTGGATATACGACGGGGTGTCCATCAACGCGATGCGGTGGCCGGCCCGGCAGCGCGAGACCGTCCACTTCGAGGCGATCTACCGCCACCACCCCCTCTTCACCGGCCCCGACGCGGGCGCCTTCCACCACTGGTCCCAGGGGCAGGACGACTACCCGTCCACCATCGAGGGCGGCGACGTGCTGGTCATCGGCCGCGGCGCCGTACTCATCGGGATGAGCGAACGCACCACCCCGCAGGCGGTGGAGATGCTGGCCCGCGGACTGTTCGACGCCGGTTCGGCCCGCACGATCGTGGCGCTCGACATGCCCAAGCGCCGGGCGTTCATGCACCTCGACACGGTGATGACGATGGTCGACGGCGACACCTTCACCAAGTACGCGGGCCTGGGCATGCTCCGCTCGTACACCATCGAGCCCGGCGAGGGGCCCAGGGACCTGAAGGTCACCGACCATCCGCCCGAGCACATGCACCGGGCGATCGCCCAGGCCCTGGGCCTGGACTCGATCCGCGTCCTCACGGCCACCCAGGACGTGCACGCCGCCGAGCGCGAGCAGTGGGACGACGGCTGCAATGTGCTGGCCGTGGAGCCGGGCGTCGTCGTCGCGTACGAGCGCAACGCCACCACCAACACCTTTCTGCGCAAGGAGGGCATCGAGGTCATCGAGATCCGCGGCAGCGAACTCGGCCGGGGCAGGGGCGGCCCCCGTTGCATGAGCTGTCCGGTGGTGCGCGACCCGGTGTAGCAGCCGGAGGGCACCGGACGGACGGCGGGCATGCCGTATAGCGATGCAGTGTGTCGTATAGACTTCCAGGGTCACTGCATGTGCGATCCTCGCCCGACCCAGGAGCTGTCCCATGGCCATAGACCTCGCAGGCCGCCACTTCCTCAAGGAGCTGGACTTCACGGCCGAGGAGTTCCGCGGCCTGATCGAGCTCGCGGCCGAGCTCAAGGCCGCCAAGAAGTCGGGGACCGAGACGCAGCGGCTGCGCGGCAGGAACATCGCGCTGATCTTTGAGAAGACCTCGACACGTACCCGCTGCGCCTTCGAGGTGGCCGCCGCGGACCAGGGCGCGTCCACGACCTACCTGGACCCCTCCGGTTCGCAGATGGGGCACAAGGAGTCGGTGAAGGACACGGCCCGCGTCCTCGGCCGGATGTTCGACGGCATCGAATACCGCGGTGACAGCCAGGCGGCCGTGGAGGAACTGGCCGCCCACGGTGGTGTTCCGGTCTTCAACGGGCTCACCGACGACTGGCACCCCACCCAGATGCTCGCCGACGTCCTCACCATGACCGAGCACAGCGACAAGCCGCTGGAGCGGATCGCCTTCGCCTACCTCGGCGACGCCCGCTTCAACATGGGCAACTCCTACCTGATCACCGGCGCCCTGCTCGGCATGGACGTCCGGATCGTCGCGCCGAAGGCGTACTGGCCCGCCGGGGAGATCGTCGCCGAGGCCCGTCGGCTGGCCGGTGCGAGCGGTGCGACCGTCACCCTCACCGAGGACATCACCGAGGGCGTCAAGGGTGTCGACTTCGTCGTTACCGACGTCTGGGTCTCCATGGGCGAGCCCAAGGAGGTCTGGGCCGAGCGGATCCAGGCCCTGGCGCCGTACGCCGTGACCATGGACGTGCTCCGCGCCACCGGCAACGCCGATGTGAAGTTCATGCACTGCCTCCCGGCCTACCACGACCTCGGCACCGCGGTCGGGCGGGAGGTCGAGGCCGCCTACGGGCTGGCGGAGCTGGAAGTCACCGACGAGGTGTTCGAGTCCGCGCACTCGGTCGTCTTCGACGAGGCGGAGAACCGGATGCACACGATCAAGGCCGTTCTGGTGGCGACCCTGGCGCCCCGGGCGGTCAAGGGCTGATCGCTGCATGGCCATGCACCCGATTGGGTGAACATGCGTGAAGGCGACTAATATGTTGCCTCTTGGTGGGGTTCGAGCTCGCACGCTCGAACCCCATTTTCCGTGTGGCACCGGAGCCCCCACAGCTCCCGGTGCACCTCCCCCCACGCGCTCCACCAGAGAAGAGACCGTCCCCGTGAGTCCGCTGCGCCCACCGAGCCCCCCGCACCCGTCCGGGCGGCGCATCAAGAACCCCCATCAGCTGATCGCCGAGTCCGGCGCCGATCTGGAGGGGCACGGCCTCAAGCGCAGCATGGGGCTCTTCCAGCTGGTGTGCTTCGGGGTCGGCGCGGTCGTCGGCACCGGCATCTTCGTCGGCCTCTCCGACAGCGTCGCCGAGGCGGGCCCCGCGGTCGTGCTCTCCTTCGTGCTCGCCGCGATCACCTGCATCTTCACCGCGTTCTCCTTCGCCGAGCTGGGCAGCGCCATCCCGGTCTCCGGCAGCTCCTACTCCTTCGCCTACGCGACCCTCGGCGAACGCGTCGCGTTCCTCGTCGGCTGGTGCCTGCTGCTGGAGTACGGCGTCTCGGTCTCCGCGGTCGCCGTCGGCTGGAGCCAGTACGTCAACGAGCTGCTGGACAGCCTGTTCGGCGCGCAGTTGCCGGCCGCCCTCTCGGCGGGTCCCGGCGACGGCGGCGTGATCAATCTGCCGGCCGTCCTGGTCGTCATGATGGCCGCGACCCTGCTGGTGCGCGGCGTCCGCGAGAGCGCGACCGCCACCGCCGCGATGGCGGTCCTCAAGATCACCATCCTGGTCCTGTTCTGTGCCGTCGCCTTCACGGCCTTCGAGCACGGCAACCTCACGCCCTTCTTCGCCCACGGCGCGGGCGGGGTCACGGCCGGTGCGTCGCTGGCGTTCTTCTCGTACATCGGCTTCGACGCCATCACCACCGCGGGCGAAGAGGTCAGGAACCCGCGGCGGAACATCCCGATCGCGATCATGGTCTGCATCGGCCTGGTCACCCTGCTCTACTGCGCGGTCGCGCTCGCCGCCATCGGCGCGCTCGGGCCGCAGGCCGTGGCCGACCGGCCCGCGGCGCTCTCGATCGTCGTCGACCAGGTCACCGACTCGACGGTCGGCGGCGGGATCATCGCCTTCGGGGCGGTCGTCGCGATCGCGTCCGTCGTGCTCGCGGTGATGTACGGGCAGACCCGCATCCTGATGTCGATGTCCCGTGACGGACTGATCCCGCGGGTCTTCGAGCGGGTCTCGCCCCGAACGTCGACGCCGGTCGCCAACACCTGGATCGTGGCCGTCGTCTTCGCGGTCCCGGCGGCCTTCTCGTCGCTCGGCGTGGTGGTGAACCTGACGACCATCGGCGCGCTGGCGACCATGGTCGCGGTGAACCTCGCGGTGATCGTGCTGCGGCGCCGCAACCCGGAGGTGAAGGGGTCGTTCCGGGTACCGCTCTATCCGCTGAGCCCGCTGCTGGGCGTCGGCTTCTGCCTCTATCTGATGTACGGGACGGGCTGGGCGACCTGGGTCCAGTTCGCGGTCTTCCTGGCCGTCGGCTCGGCGGTGTACGCCTTCTACGGCCGCAGCCGCTCCCGGCTGGCCGGAGCCGGCGCGGCCCGGTGAGGGCGGCGGGTCAGCTCTGAGGCGCGAGGGACGGCAGGGTGAACCACACCGCCTTGCCGTGCTCCGTCGCACGGTGGCCGCAGGACGAGCTGAGCGTACGGATCAGCAGCAGACCCCGGCCGTGTTCCTGCCAGGGGTCCGGCTCGCTGTCGTGCCGGGGGAAGGAGAGCCCGCCGGGCGGGGCGGGGTCGCGGTCGTGCACCTCGACCTGACAGCCGGTCGGCAGGAGCTCCACCACCAGCTCGATCGGCTCGTCGCTGCGGGTGTGCTCGACCGCGTTGGCGACCAGCTCCGCGGTGAGGAGCTCGGCGGTGTCGGTGTCGGCCGGTGCGTCGATGTCCGCGAGCGCGGTACGGATCAGAGCACGGGCAATCGGCACGGCCGCCGTCGAGTGCGGCAGCGCGATCCGCCACGAGGCGGGAAGGGGGACATCGGGGGGCACGGCATGGTTTCCGTTCCGGGGTGCGAGGGCGGGTGCGGGTTCACGAGGGCGGAGACCCCCTGCGGGCTCCGGGGTCTCTGAGCTCTCCCGGCTCTCCGGGGCTTTCTGGGCGGCAAGACTTCTCGGTTTCAACCTTACGAAGTGCAACGACACGGGCAAGGGGCTGCCGACCGGTATGAAAGGGACGTTGGTCACTGTGTTCTCACACCTCCGCGTATCGCGTGCTCGTGACGGAAGTCACGCACCAGTGATAAGTTCGGGGCAGGTAGCAGCCCGACGGCTGAAGGGGAGCCCCCTCCATGAGCCCGTTTCCCAGCTCCGCCCCGCACACGGACGACTGGCGCCATCTGCGGCTGACGACGGACGACGGGGTCGCCACCGTCACGCTCGCCCGGCCCGAGAAACTCAACGCGCTCACCTTCGGTGCCTACGCGGACCTGCGTGACCTGCTCGCCGAACTGTCCCGCGAACGCAGCGTGCGCGCTCTGGTGCTCGCGGGGGAGGGCCGCGGATTCTGCTCCGGCGGAGATGTCGACGACATCATCGGCGCGACACTCGCCATGGACACCGCCCAGCTCCTCGATTTCAATCGCATGACCGGACAGGTGGTGCGGGCCCTACGTGAAACCCCCTTCCCCGTCATCGCCGCCGTACACGGGGTGGCGGCGGGCGCCGGGGCGGTGCTCGCGCTGGCCGCCGACTTCCGGATCGCCGATCCGTCGGCCCGCTTCGCCTTCCTGTTCACCAGGGTCGGCCTCTCCGGCGGAGACATGGGCGCCGCCTACCTGCTGCCGCGTGTCGTCGGCCTCGGCCACGCCACCCGGCTGCTGATGCTCGGCGAACCCGTCCGCGCACCCGAAGCGGAACGGATCGGGCTGATCAGCGAGCTGACCGACGAGGGGCAGGCGGACGTACGCGCGGCCGCGCTCGCCCGCCGCCTCGCCGACGGGCCGGCCCTCGCCCTCGCCCAGACCAAGGCCCTGCTCAGCGCCGAACTCGACATGCCGCTCGCCGCCGCCGTCGAGATGGACGCCGCCACCCAGGCCCTGCTGATGCACGGCGAGGACTACGCGGAATTCCACGCCGCCTTCACCGAGAAGCGGCCCCCGAAGTGGCAGGGCCGGTAGCGCGATGGCGTCCGAAGCGGCTGCGGCCGGTGCGAGCCGGACCGTCGTGAAGCGCATCGCGGTCATCGGCGGCGGGCCCGGCGGGCTCTATGCCGCGGCCCTGCTCAAGCGGCTCGACCCGGGCCGCGAGATCACCGTCTGGGAGCGCAACGCCCCCGAGGACACCTTCGGCTTCGGCGTCGTCCTCTCCGACGAGACCCTCGGCGGCATCGAACACGCCGACCCCGTCGTGTACCGGGCCCTCAGGGACGCGTTCGTACGGTGGGACGACATCGACATCGTCCACCGGGGCGTCACCCAGACGTCCGGCGGCCATGGCTTCGCCGCGCTGGGCCGACGCAGGCTGCTGCGGATCCTGCAGGAGCGCTGCCAGTCCCTCGGCGTCCGCCTCCGTTTCCGCACCGAGGCACCGCCGGCCGCCGAGCTGGCCGCCACCCATGACCTGGTGATCGCCGCCGACGGTGTGCACAGCCTCACCCGCGCCGCCCACGCCGACACCTTCGGCCCCCGCCTCACCACCCACCGCTGCCGCTACATCTGGCTCGCCGCCGACTTCGCCCTCGACGCCTTCCGTTTCGAGACCGCCGAGACCGCGTACGGGGTGATGCAGTTCCACGGCTACCCCTACTCGGCCGACGCCTCCACCGTCATCGTCGAGATGCGCGAGGAGGTGTGGCGGGCCGCAGGCTTCGACAGCTGCGCGGTCGAGCACTCGACGCTGCGGTGCGCCAAGATCTTCACCGAGGCGCTCGGCGGCCGGGCGCTGCGCTCCAACAACTCCTCCTGGCTCACCTTCCGCACCGTCGTCAACGCCCACTGGTCGCACGGCAACACGGTCCTCATCGGCGACGCCGCGCACACCGCGCACTTCTCCATCGGCTCAGGCACCAAACTCGCCGTCGAGGACGCCCTCGCCCTCGCCGCCTGCATCGAGGAACAGCCCGGCCTGCCGCGCGCACTGGCCGCGTACGAGACCGAGCGCCGGCCGGTCGTCGAATCGACCCAGCGGGCCGCCGCGGCCAGTCTGCGCTGGTTCGAGGAGCTGGGCACCTACGTCGACCAGCCGCCCCGCCAGTTCGCCTTCAACCTCCTCACCCGCAGCCGCCGCGTCACCCACGACAATCTGCGGCTGCGCGACGCCTCCTTCACCGCCGCCGTCGAGGAGGAGTTCGGCTGCGCACCGGGCGTCCCGCCGATGTTCACCCCGCTGCGGCTGCGCGGTCTGGAACTCCGCAACCGCGTCGTCGTCTCACCCATGGACATGTACTCCGCCGTCGACGGCGTCCCCGGCGACTTCCACCTCGTCCACCTGGGCGCACGCGCGCTCGGCGGCGCCGGACTCGTCATGACGGAGATGGTGTGCGTCAGCGCCGAGGGCCGCATCACTCCCGGCTGCACCGGTCTCTACACCCCCGAGCAGGCCGCCGCCTGGACCCGCATCACCGACTTCGTCCATGCGGGCGCACCCGGCACGGCCATCGGCGTGCAGCTCGGCCACTCCGGGCGCAAGGGCTCCACCAGACTGATGTGGGACGGCATCGACCAGCCTCTCGACCACGGCAACTGGCCGCTCGCCGCCGCCTCCCCGATCCCCTACGCGGACGGTGTCAACCAGGTCCCGCACGCCCTGGACCGGACCGGGCTCGACACCGTGCGCGAACAGTTCGTCTCGGCGGCCCGGCGCGCCGACCGCTGCGGCTTCGACCTGCTCGAACTCCACTGCGCCCACGGCTACCTGCTCTCCGGCTTCCTCTCGCCGCTCACCAACCACCGCACCGACGAGTACGGCGGAGCACTGCACGACCGGCTCCGCTTCCCCCTCGAAGTCTTCGACGCCGTCCGTGCCGTCTGGCCCGACGACCGGCCCATGACCGTCCGGATCTCCGCCACGGACTGGGCCGAGGGCGGCACCACGGCCGAGGACGCCGTCGAGATCGCCCGTGCCTTCGTCGCCCACGGGGCCGACGCCATCGACGTCTCCACCGGCCAGGTCGTGCCCGACGAGCGCCCCGAGTACGGCCGCTCGTACCAGACCCCGTACGCGGACCGGATCCGCAACACGCTGTGCGTGCCCGTCATCGCGGTCGGGGCGATCTCCTCCTGGGACGACGTCAACTCCCTGCTGCTCGCGGGCCGGGCCGACCTCTGCGCGCTGGCCCGCCCCCATCTGTACGATCCGCACTGGACTCTGCACGCGGCGGCCGAGCAGGGCTACGCAGGACCGGGCGCGCCCTGGCCGCTCCCGTACCGCGCGGGCAGCCGCACCCCGCCGACCGGCCGCACGGACGCGCCGAAGCCGCGGCTCACCCTGGACTGACGGACAGGCACGCGTGACACCGGCACCCGTCCGGGTGCGGGGCCCCGTGGTGGGCGTGCCGCTCCTCGCGGGCGACCCGCTCCAGCAGCGCGGCCGGTTCCCCGGCTTCCTCACGGGTGCCGAAGCCCCGGCCGGCGCACCGCTTCAGCACGGCCGGTGCGTACACCAACCGCGCCCGGAAGGTGTGCAGATGACGGGTCCCCGTGTCGACGGTGATCCAGCGACCGGTGCGGCGCCCGTGTCCCACCGTGGTCAGCTGCTGGTGCCCCGTCCCCGGATACGTGTCGACGACGTACACTTTCGCCCCGTCCCGGTACGCCTTCGTACCGGGACGCAGCTCCTGGCCCAGCTCCCCGTACCGCCGCCACAGCACCACGTTCGCGGCGACCAGCCAGACGGGTTCCGGCGGCCCGCTCACCCCTCCGCCGCGCTGACCAGCAGCCGGTCCGAGACCGGCCGGAAGCCGATGCGCCGGTACACACCGTTGCTGGTGGGGTTCGCGAGGTCGGTGAAGAGCAGCACCTCCCGCGCGCCGGCCTCCCGCGCCGCCCGGCTGATCTCCGCCGTCACCGCGGCCGCACAGCCCCGGCCGCGGTTCTCCGGCGGGGTGTAGACCGTCGAGACCCGCACCATGCCCGCGAGTCGCGGGGAGACGGCCGCCATCGCCACCGGGACACCGCCGTCCTCCCAGAGCGTCAGCCCGCCGGAGGCCGTACGGTCCTCGACCAGCCGCTCGACATGGGTACCGGACTGGCCGATCTCGTCGGCGAAGGCGTGGTGCCAGCTCAGCAACAGCTCCCGGTCGGCGGCGACGGCGGCCCTGGGCCGTCCCGAAGGGGCGGGGGAGGGCGGGACCAGCGTCGCCAGCCGGTAGAGCCGCTGCTCCTCGTCGACCCGGTGGCCGGGCCAGGTCGCGGCAAGAGCTTCTGCGGCGGCCCGGTCCGCGTTGATCCGGGTCAGGGGGAGCGCGGCGGCCAGCGGACCGATCGCCTCCCGGGCGACGGACCCCAGCATCGGCGGATACGGCGGGGTCTGCACCAGCGTCCCCGCGACCTCGCCGTCCGCCCCGCGCCACCAGCCCAGCAGCGGGGCGGCGTCGCCGTAGGCGTGCGGGCCGCGTTGCCGCAGGGTCTCGGCGACGGTCAGGATCAGGGTGTTCTCGGCGGGCCGGGCGGCCAGCGAGGCGCCGGCCGCTTCGAGGAAGACATCGACGTCATCGGTGAAGGTCCAGGTCATGGTTCATCCTGCTGGGTGCGCGGGCAGCACGGCACCCGCATTTCCGTTCAGGTCCTCACGCAGCCGGAAACGCTGGAGCTTGCCGGTGGCGGTGCGGGGGAGGGCGGGCAGGAACTCGACGACGCGCGGGCACTTGTGCGGGGCCAGCTCGTTCTTCATGAACGCGCGCAGCTCCTCGGCCGCCGTCACCGCGCCCTCGCGCAGCACCACGTACGCCACCACGACCTGGCCGCGCAGCTCGTCCGCCCGGCCCACCACGGCCGCCTCGGCCACCGAGGGGTGGCGCAGCAGGGCATCCTCCACCTCGGGGCCCGCGATGTTGTAGCCGGAGGAGATGATCATGTCGTCGGCGCGGGCCACGTAACGGAAGTAGCCGTCCGCGTCGCGCACATAGGTGTCACCGGTGAGGTTCCAGCCGTGAGCCACATAGTCCCGCTGGCGTTCGTCGGCGAGATAGCGGCAGCCGACCGGGCCGCGTACGGCGAGGAGCCCGGGCTCGCCGTCCGGCACCGGCCGGCCGTCACGGTCCAGCACCCGGGCCTGCCAGCCGGGCACGGGGACTCCCGTGGTGCCGGGGCGGATCGCGTCGTCGGCCGCCGAGATGAAGATGTGCAGCAGCTCGGTGGCGCCGATGCCGTTGATGATGCGCAGCCCCGTCCGCTCGTGCCAGGACCGCCAGGTGGCCACCGGAAGGTTCTCCCCGGCCGAGACACAGCGGCGCAACGCGCCGAGGTCGTGCCCGTCGATGCGGTCGAGCATCACGCGGTAGGCGGTCGGCGCGGTGAACAGCACCGAGACCCGATGGGTGGCGAGCGCGGGCAGCAACTGGGCCGGGCCGGACTGTTCGAGCAGCAGGGCACTGGCACCGGCCCGCAGCGGGAAGACCACCAGACCGCCGAGCCCGAAGGTGAAGCCGAGCGGCGGACTGCCCGCGAACACGTCCTCGGGCGTGGGCCGCAGCACACGGGCCGAGAAGGTGTCGGCGACGGCGAGCACATCCCGGTGGAAGTGCATGCAGCCCTTGGGCCGTCCGGTGGTGCCCGAGGTGAACGCGATCAGCGCGACATCGTCCGCCGCCGTGTCCACGGCGCGGTACGGCCCGGTCCTGGCCTCGGCCAGCCGCAGCAGGTCGTCCGGGGAGTCACCCCCGTACACCGTGATCCGCAGCCCCGGCACCTCGGCCTTCACCAGGTCGTCGGCGGCCCGGACGTCGCACAGAGCGTGACTCACCCGCGCGATGGAGCAGATGGTCGACAGTTCGGCGGACCGCTGCCGGTCCAGCACCGTGACGGCGATCGCTCCGGCCTTCAGCACCGCGAGCCAGCAGGCGGCCAGCCAGGGAGTGGTGGGGCCGCGCAGCAGGACCCGGTTGCCGGGGACGACCCCCAGGTCGGAGGTGAGGACATGGGCGATCCGGTCCACCCGCTCCCGCAGCTCCCCGTAGCTCCAGACCCCGCCGTCCGGGGTGCGGAAGGCGGGGCGGTCGGGGCCCAGGCGGTCGGCCGTGCGGTCCAGCAGCTCGGCCGCGCAGTTGAGGCGGTCCGGATAGCGCAGTTCGGGAAGGTCGAAGAGCAGTTCCGGCCACTCGTCCCGGGGTGGCAGGTGCTCCCTGGCGAAGGTGTCGAGGTGCGCTGAGGTCTTCGGGTCCATGACGGATCGCCCCCTTGTCGCCTCTGGAGCGTATCGTTTGGGTGACGGTAGTCAACGGTCCGCGATAAGGCGAGTGGACTGGAATTCGAACGGGCGGGAAGACGAGCACGGGAACGGACAGGACGACAGGCCGGAGCGCCGATGCGAAGAACGGGCACGAGAAACCGAGAAGACGCGACAAGAGAGGTGCCGGTATGACGGCATTCTCGCTCGACCCGGCACAAACCGCCTGGTGTGAGGAGCTGAGGACCCTTGCCGAGCAGAGCCTGCGCCCCCTCGCGGAGAAAGGTGACCCCGGACATGTCAACCGCCCCCTGATCGCCGCACTCGGCGAATCGGGCCTCCTCGACCGGATGCTGGGCTCCGGCGCCCTGGGCCTCTGCCTGCTCCGCGAGTCCCTGGCCCGTGGCTGCACCGAGGCCGAGACCGCTCTGGCCCTCCAGGGCCTCGGCACCCACCCGCTGCTCCGCTCGGGCACCCCGGCCCAGCGCGAGCGCTGGCTCCCCGAGGTGCGGGCGGGCCGAGCCGTCGCCGCCTTCGCGCTCAGCGAGCCGGGCGCGGGCTCCGACGCGGCGGCCCTCGCCCTGAACGCCGAACCCGCCTCCGGCGGCTGGCGGCTGACCGGCGAGAAGTGCTGGATCTCCAACGCGCCGGAGGCCGACTTCTACACGGTCTTCGCCCGCACGACCCAGGACGCGGGCTCCCGCGGCGTCACCGCGTTCCTGGTCCCCGCCGACCGCCCCGGACTGACCGGTAGCGCTCTGGACATGCTCTCGCCGCACCCCATCGGGGCGCTGGACTTCGACGGTGTCCCGGTCGGACCGGACGACGTCCTCGGCGAACCGGACCGGGGTTTCCGGGTCGCCATGGACACCCTCAACCTGTTCCGCCCCAGCGTCGGCGCGTTCGCCGTCGGAATGGCCCGCGCGGCGCTCGACGCCACGGTGGAGCACACCGCCCACCGCACCGCGTTCGGCGGCCCGCTGAAAGACCTTCAGGCCGTCTCCCACCAGGTCGCCGAAATGGCGACCCGGACCGAGGCCGCCCGGCTCCTGGTGTACGCGGCCGCGGCCGCGTACGACGCGGGGGAGCCCGGCGTGCCGCGCCGGGCCGCCATGGCGAAGCTGTACGCCACCGAGACCGCGCAGTTCGTCGTCGACACCGCCGTCCAACTGCACGGCGCCCGCGCCCTGCGCCGCGGCCACCTCCTGGAACACCTCTACCGGGAGGTCCGCGCGCCACGGATCTACGAGGGCGCCAGCGAGGTCCAGCGCACCATCATCGCCAAGGAGCTGTACGCGAGCCGGGAGGCGTCCGCATGAGTCCGGTCCACCGGATCAACCCCGTCGAGCTGTCCCCGCCCACGGGCTTCTCGCACGCCGTCACCGTGACCGGCGGTCACCTGGTCTTCCTGGCCGGGCAGACCGCCCTCGACCCGGCCGGCAAGGTCGTCGGTGACGATCTGCCCGAGCAGTTCGCGACGGCGCTCACCAACCTGCTCACCGCTCTGGGCGCGGCGGGCGGCGCCCCGACGGACCTCGCCCGGGTCACCGTGTACGCCACCGATGTGGCCGACTACCGCGAACGGGCCGAGGAACTGGGCCGGATCTGGCGGCGGCTGGCCGGCCGCGACTACCCGGCGATGGCCGTCATCGGTGTGGCCAGGCTCTGGGACGAACAGGCCCTGGTCGAGATCGACGGGGTGGCCGTCCTGCCGTGAACGCACCGTGCGGGCCCGGTGATCCGGGCCCGCACGGTCCTGGGCGTATCAGCGCGTACCGGTGCCGGTCAGTACGGCTTCACCAGCACGTGCGCCGCACCCGGAATACCGACCTTCAGCAGCTCGTCCTCCTCGGGCGTCGTCCCGTTGCCCGTCTCCTGCTTGAGCACCGCACGCGACATGGCCTGCACCCACATGGCCCGGGGGCGGCGGCGTGCCTCCCACGCGTCGAGGGCCGCGGCCACCCCGGTCCCGGCGTCCAGCGACTCGGCGAGCACCAGCGCGTCCTCGACGGCCATCGCCGCACCCTGCGCGATGTGCGGGGTGGAGGCGTGCGCGGCGTCACCGGCCAGCACGACCCGGCCGACGTGCCACGGCGCCTCGACCGTCACCTGGGAGATCCGCGAGTACACCACCGAGGCCGGGTCGGTCACGGTGGCGAGCGCCTCGGCGACCGGTCCGGAGAACATCGACAGCCGCTCCGTGAGCTGCTCGTGGGCCCGCTCCGGGTCCGGCCGGAAGTCCTCGGCCTCGGCGAACACCGCGCCCAGGTACATCAGTTCCTCGGTGATCGGGGTGAGCAGCGCCTTGGCGTCCTTGCCCGCCGTGCCCATCACCACGCCCCGCACCCGGGGCTGGCGGGGCACCGTCACCCGCCAGTTGGCGAAGCCGGTGTACTCGGGGGTGTAGCGGTCCCCGTAGAGCCGGGTGCGCAGCGGCGAACCGATGCCGTCGAAGCCGGCCACCAGGTCCCAGCGGCCCGAGGAGCCGTCGGACAGGGTGACGTCCACGCCCTGGCCGTCGTCGGTCAGTTCGGTGATCGTGGTGCCGAAGCGGATCTTCGCGCCCGCGCCGACGGCGGCGGAGTTCAGCACCCGGGCCAGGGCGGGGCGCGGGATGCCGTTGTTGGAGGGGGCGTCGCCCATCCGGGGCTGGGGTATCTCGGCGAGCGTGTTGCCGGCCGGGTCCGCGATGGTCAGGACCTCCCACTCGAAGCCCGCCTCCAGGCACTCGTCGAGGACCCCGATCTCCCGCATCACGTGCAGTGCGTTGGACGGCTGGATGATGCCCACGCCGAGCGCGTCCACCTCGTCACGGAGCTCGGCGACCTCGACGGTGTGGCCGCGCCGGGCCAGTGCGGTGGCGAGGGTGAGTCCGCCGATGCCGCCGCCGTGAATCAGGACGCGCAGGGGTGTTGCCATCTCAGGTGTCTCCAGAGCGAGAGGGGTACGGAGCGATACGGGGGAGCGGACGGTCAGCCGGCCGCGACGGGCAGGCTCATCAGGTGGTCCACCAGGGCCAGCAGCACGTCCCGGCCGAACGGCCGCTCGCGGACGTCGCCGATCAGCAGCGGTACGTGCGGGTCGAGGTCGAGAGCGGTCCTGATCTCGTCCGGTGTACGGGTGTTGTGGCCGTGGAAGCAGTTGATCGCGACCACGAACGGAATGTCCCGGCTCTCGTAGAAGTCGATCGAGGCGAAGCTCGTCTCCAGCCTGCGGGTGTCGGCGATCACCACTCCGCCGAGCGCCCCGTTGACCAGGTCGTTCCACATGAACCAGAAGCGTTCCTGGCCGGGGGTGCCGAAGAGGTAGACGACCAGTTCGGGACTGACCGTGATCCGGCCGAAGTCCAGCGCCACGGTCGTCGTGTCCTTCTGGCCGATGCCGGCCAGGTCGTCGACGCCGATGCTGGCCTTGGTCAGGTACTCCTCGGTGCGCAACGGCGCGACCTCGCTGACCGCGCCCACCAGGGTGGTCTTGCCGACGCCGAAGCCTCCGGCGATAAGTATCTTGACGGCGGCGGGGGCCGCCTGACTGCTTGTCATCTTGGTTCAGAGTCTCCGGAGTCCGTCACGAACGGCGGCCAGCATGCCCATGTCGGCCCCGCCGGCCACCCGCGCCACCGAGAGCGGGGCGCGGGCCAGCAGCAGGCCCTGGGCGACGAGGTCGGCCAGCAGGATCTTGGTCACCGATACCGGGAGGCCGAGGTCGGAGGCGACCTCGGCGACCGCGGCCGGGCGGTGGCAGCGCTCCAGGATCATCCGGTGTTCCGGCTGGAGCCTCCCGGGCCGGACCGGCACCCCGTGCTCGTCCCGGGGATCCTGAGCGGTCGTGAGCACGGTGATGAGGCTGAAGTCGTCCCGCTCGGGAGCGGTCCGGCCCCGGGTGATGGTGTACGGGCGCACCATCGTGCCCGCCCCGTCCTCCTCGGCCTCGTCCTCCCAGTACGGGGTCACGCGCGCTGCCCGTCCCCGGTGCCGAAGGCGTCGAACTCACGGGCCGGGGTGCCGAGCTTCTGGCCGACCTGCTGCACGAGGTTGTGCATGGCGAGCGACATGATCTCGGCATCCACCTCCTGTGAGGCGATGACGGCCAGGTGGGTGCCCTGGGCCGCGGCGATGATGAAGAGCCAGAGCTCGTTCAGCTCGACGATCACCTGGTGCACGCCGCCGCCGTCGAAGAGCTGGCCGACGCCGCGGGCCAGGCTCTGCTGGCCGGTGCAGATGGCGGCCAGGCGTTCGGCGTCGGAGCGGTCGATGGTGCGCGAGTGGCTCACCACGAGTCCGTCGTCGGACAGCAGGACGGCGTTCCGGGTCTCGGCCACCGAGTCCACCAGGCCGTCGAGCAGCCAGTCGAGATCCTGGTGGGTGGCGGTTGTGCGTGTCATGGCCGTTCTTCTCTCGTGGGCTGGGGGATGGCGGGCGGTGCGGGCTGCCGCGGTGTCTCGTCGGTCGCGCGGGCCGCACGGGACCGGCGCTGGAACGCGCCGATCGCGGCTCCGGTCCGGCGTGGCTCCGGTCGTGGCAGCGGGTTCTCCGGCCGGCTCGGCGGCTGCGGTGCGACGGGCCGGGCGGCCGGGTCGATGCGCAGTTCGTCGGCCAGGCTGGCCTGCCGGACCCGGCGCGGCAACGGGGGTTCCGCACCGGGGGCGGGGAGCGCGGGGGGCTGGGCCCCGTGCCCGGCGTTCCGGGCACGGACGGCTTCCGGCTCCGGCGGCGCGGGGTGGTCCGGCTCGGACACCGGCAGCGGGGCGGGCCGGACGCCTTCCGGACCGGACTGCCGGGGCGCCGGGACCGGCAGGGACGTACGGTCCGCCCCGGCACCGGAGGGATACGGGGCGGCGTACGGCTGCTGCGGGTTCCCGTACGGCTCCTCGGGCACCGGGTACGGGGGCTGGTCCACCGGATACTGGCCGGCGGCCGTCATATAGGGCTGCTCGGCCGCGCCGTACGGGTCCTCGTGCCTCGCGTACGGCGCGGCGTAGGGGCCCGTCGGCGCTCCGAACGCCTCGCCGGGCGCCGGGTCCGTGGGCGCAGGTGCCGCGTACGGCGGCTCCTGGCCCGTGAACGGGGGGCCGGCCGGCGGGTAGGGCTGCTCCTGCTCCGGTGCGGGGTACGGCTGCTCGGCGGTGGCGTACGGGACGCCCGCCGTGTTCAGCGCGGTGACTCCGGCCAGCGCCTGACCCTGTACGCGGGTGGGCAGCGCGTCGCCGGGCGCGGGAGCGGCGGGGGCAGCAGGTGCGGCGGCGGGGGCCGGCACACCGGCCGGTCCGGTGTGCGGTTCGGGGACGGTCAGCTCGTCGGGGACGAGCAGGACCACGCGGGTACCGCCGTACGCCGAGGAGCGGAACTCCACCCGCAGACCGTGCTGGTCCGCGAGCCGGGCGATCACGTACAGACCGAGACGGATGTCGTCGGAGTGGGCGAGCACGTCCATCCGGGGCGGCCGGACCATGAGTTCGTTGGCCGCCGCCAGCTGGTCCTCCTCCATCCCGAGGCCGCGGTCCTCGACCTCGATGGCCAGACCCCGGCTCACCTTGGCGGCCCTGACCTCGACCGGGCTCGGCGGCCGGGAGAAGCTGAGCGCGTTCTCGATGAGCTCGGCGAGCACATGGGAGACCGGGCCGACGGCCCGCTCGGACAGCCAGGGGCTGCCGTCGAGGTCGAGCACGACCCGCCGGTAGTCCTGCACCTCGCCCTGCGCGGACCGCATCACGTCCAGCAGCGGAACCGGCTTGCGCCAGCGCCGGTGCGGGGAACCGCCCGCGAGGATCACCAGGTTCTCCTCGTACCGCCGCAGTCGGGCGGTGAGGTGGTCGAGGTCGAAGAGGCCGTCGAGCACCTCGGGGTCCTCGTGCTTGCGCTCCAGCTCGTCCAGCCTCTTCAGCTGCTGGCCGATCAACTGCTGGGTACGGCGGGCGATGCGCTGGAGCAGCCGCTCGAAGCCGCGGTGCTGGTCGGCCTGTTTGACGGCCGCTGCCAGCGCGCTGGTGCGCGCCAGGTTCAGCGCGTCGCCGAGCTGCGTCAGTTCGTCGCCCTTGCCGCCCTTGCTGTCGTGCTCGATGGCACGCGCCTCGGCCTCGACATCGATCCGCTCGCCCTGGGCGAGCCGCTCGACGACGTCCGGCAGGGTCTTCTCCAGTTCCTCGGCCCGCTCCTGGAGGCTTTCGATCCGGCGGCGGAGGTTACGGGTGAGGCGCCAGGTGGTCCAGATGACCGCGATCACGGCCACCAGACCGACGACCGTGGTCAGCACCATCTTGAACAGCAGCGACATGACGCTGCCCTTGCCCTCCTCGACCACACTGGCGGTGCGGTGTTCGAGCAGCTTCTCGATCTGCGGGGTGAGCTCGTCCATCGCGCCGCGCCAGGTCTTCTCCTGGGCTCCGAGAGCGACGAACCCCTTCGCGTCGGCACCGGCCGGACGCAGCACCTCGTTCTCGACCTGCGTCTTGGTCTTCCAGGCCGCGCTCCGGGTGATCTTCTCCCACATCGCCTTCTCGTCCGAGGGCAGCTGGGGAACGACCTTGGTGGAGTACTGGAGTTCCTGGCCGGAAACCGCCTCCCGGACCTGCTTCAGGTCCTCGGTGCTCAGCTTTCCCCTGGACCAGCCGCGCGCCAGCAGGGCGTCCGAGCGGGAGATCATCTCCTTGGTCCAGAACAGGTCGACCAGCGGCTGGGAGAGCGTGGTGATCCGGCCGTTGTCGACATGGCTGAGCGCCGCGAAGAGCTGGAGGTCGACCGCGATCAGATCCGTGTAGTAGCCGTACACGGCCTTCTGCTGGTCGCTGCCGCCGTCGTCGACGAGGGCGCGCTGGGCGGGCAGCTGGTTGATGGCCTCGCGCGCCCTGCCGACCGCGTCACGGACCTCGGCGGGTGCGTCGTCGGTCGCCACGTCGGAGAGTGCCCGGAAGCTCTCGACGGCCTTGTCGGTCAGCCCGCGCTGCCGCTGGAGTTCCCCGGTGGCGCCCTTGTGCCGGGCGAGTGCCTCGGCGCTCAGCCGGCGCTCCTGCTGCAGGTTGTAGTACACGATGTTGGACGGCTGGCCGGCCTTCTGCGCCAACTGCCCCTGGGCTGCCTGGCGTTGGAAGTCCAGCAGAGTCTGGCCACTGGTGACGGCCCAGAGGGCGGCCAGTGCGACACCGGGAACGATGGCCAGAACGAGCAGGGCTGTCCGCAGCGACATGGTGGTCGACTCGGTCCGCCGTGAGGCGCGCGTGCGCAGGGCGTGCTCCTTGATGATGCCAGCCTCAGGACTGGTCAAATCCGTTGAGAACTTCGACAGATAGATATTAGTCACAGTGAAAAAATGAAAAGAAAGTGGGCTCACAAGTGCATCACCGGTCACGCACAGCTCCGTCACAGCCATCCGGAAGCGCCGGGTGCGGCGCGCCGTAAAGGTGAAGCGCGGTCGGGGATATATCTGTATTTAGTGCTCTTTGCCCGTGATGCATCGCCCAGGCCCCGGACGCCCGTCCCGGGCGGGCGCGGGGTCCCCGCCGGGGTCGTATGACCGCGCTCATCGTCTGCCACTTCGTCCTGGCCGCCTGCGCGCGACCGCTGGTACGGAGGCTGGGCACACGCGCCTTCGTCGTCCTCGCGCTGCCACCGGCCGCCGCCACCGTGTGGGCGGCCACGCAGTGGAACACCGCGGCGTCCGGCGGTGCGGTCACCTGGTCATGGCGGTGGATGCCGGCGTACGACGTCACCGTCGTCCTGCGGTTCGACGCGCTCGCCGAGCTGATGGTGCTGCTCGCGGCCGGGATCGGCACCCTCGTCCTGCTCTACTGCGCCTCGTACTTCACCGACGGGACCCCGCAACTGGCCGGATTCGCCGGGAATCTGCTGGCGTTCGCGGGAGCCATGCTCGCCCTCGTCCTCGCCGACGACCTGATCTCGCTCTATGTGTTCTGGGAGCTGACCACGGTCTTCTCGTACCTGCTGATCGGGTACGACAGCGAGCAGAAGCACAGCCGGCGTTCCGCGCTCCAGGCACTCGTCGTGACCACCCTCGGCGGCCTCGCGATGCTCGTCGGCTTTCTGATGATCGGTCAGGCGGCGGGCACGTACCGCATCTCCGCGATCCTCGCCGACCCGCCGCGGACCACCCTCTCCCTCTCCGTCGCGGTGGTGCTGATCCTGTGCGGGGCCCTGTCGAAGTCGGCCGTCTGGCCGTTCAGCCTCTGGTTGCCCAACGCCATGGCCGCGCCCACCCCCGTGAGCGCCTATCTGCACGCCGCCGCGATGGTGAAGGCCGGTGTCTACCTGGTCGCGCGGCTCGCGCCCGGCTTCGCGGACGTGCCCGTCTGGCGGCCCGTCGTGATCGTCCTCGGCGCCGCGACCATGCTGCTCGGCGGGTGGCGGGCGCTGCGCCTGAACGACCTCAAGCTCGTCCTCGCCTACGGGACCGTCAGCCAGCTCGGCTTCCTCACCCTGCTCGCCGGGGCCGGCAGCCGGGACACCGCGCTGGCCGCCGCCGTCATGATCCTGGGTCACGCACTGTTCAAGGCACCGCTGTTCCTCGTCACCGGCATCGTCGATCACGCGGCGGGCACCCGCGACCTGCGCAGGCTCTCCGGCGTCGGCCGGGCCCTGCCGCACGTCTGCGCGGTGGCGGTGCTCGCCGCCGCGTCCATGGCGGCCCTGCCCCCGCTGCTCGGCTTCGCGGCCAAGGAGGCCGCTTTCGAGGCGCTGTTGCACGGATCGGCCGCCGACCGCTGGGCGCTGGGCGTCACGGTCGCGGGCTCGGCGCTGACCGTCGCGTACACCGCGCGGTTCGTCTGGGGCGCCTTCGCCCGCAAGCCCGGGGCCGAGGACACCCCGGTGCACCGGGTCGGCTGGCCGTTCCTCGCACCGCCCGCCCTGCTCGCGCTCTGCGGGCTGGTGCTGGGGCCGGGCGTCGGATGGACCGACCGGCTCTTCGGCGCGTACGCGGACGCGTTCCCTCCGTCCGCCCATCCGTACCACCTGGCGCTCTGGCACGGCTTCGGGACGGCCCTGCTGCTCTCGGCCGTCGCCCTCGCGGGCGGTGCGGTGCTCTTCCTGGGGCGCACCACCGTGACCCGGCTCTCCCGGCGGATCGCCTGGCCGACCGCCGACAGCGTCTTCGGACACCTGCTGCTCGGCACGGAACGGCTCTCCCTCCAGCTCACCGGCTTCGTCCAGCGCGGCTCGCTCTCCGTCTACCTCGCCACCACCCTGCTCGTGATGCTGGCCGGCCAGCTCACCGTCCTCGCCGTGGACCGGCCCTGGCGCACGGCCGCCGCCCCGAGGATCTGGGACGTCCCCCTCCAGGGCGCCGTCGCCGTGCTGACCTGCGCGGCCGCCCTCCTGTGCCTCACCGTGAGACGCCGGATGAAGGCCGTGGTCCTGGCCGGGCTCACCGGATACGGCGCGGCGCTGCTCTTCGTCGTCCACGGCGGCCCGGACCTGGCGCTCACCCAGTTCTGCGTCGAGACCGTGTCGATGATCGTGTTCGTGCTGGTGCTGCGGCGGATGCCGGTGCACTTCCAGGAGTCGGTCAGCACCTGGCGGCGGACCGTGCGCATCCCGGTGGCACTGGCCGCGGCGGCGACGCTCGGCGTGGTGGTGTGGGTCGCCGCGGCCGCCCGTACGGCGGCCCCGGCGGGCGCGGCCATGGTGGAGGAGGTCTCCCACCACGGGCTGAAGGACGTCGTGGCCACCATCCTCGTCGACCTGCGGTCCTGGGACACGATGGGGGAGTCCGCCGTGCTGGCCGCGGCGGCGGTCGGCGTGACGAGCCTGCTCTATCTGCACCGCCGGACCGAGGCGCCCCCGCCGCACGAAGAGCTGCGGGGACGTACCGCCTGGTCGCTGACGACCCCGGGGCTGACGGGACTTCCGCAGGGCGACGAAGGCGCGCCGGAGCGCGACTGGCTCGCGGCCGGTGCGACACTGGCGCCCGAACACCGCTCCGTCGTCTTCGAGGTCGTGGCCCGGCTGCTGTTCCACCCGGTCCTGGTGCTCTCGCTGTATCTGCTGTTCTGCGCCGAGAACATGCCGGGCGGCGGCTTCGTCGCCGGACTCGTCGCAGGGCTCGCCCTGATCACCCGCTACCTGGCGGGCGGCCGGTTCGAACTGGCCGAGGCTGCCCCGCTCCAGCCCGGACTCTTCACCGGCCTCGGACTGTTCGTCTCCACCGGCGTCGCCCTGCTCGGCCTCGCCGACGGAACGGTCCTGCACACCTGGACCCACCACGGCCGACTGCCGCTGATCGGCGAATACCACATCGGTACGCCCGTCCTCTTCGACTTCGGGGTCTATCTGCTGGTCCTGGGCGTGGTCCTGGACATCGTGCGCGCGCTCGGCGCCAAGATCGACCGTCAGATCGAGCGCGAGGAGGCCGAGAAGGCGGCCGCCGCGAACACCGCCGCACCACCGCGTCCGGCACCCGGAACGGAAGGCACCCCCGGATGACCGTCAGTGCCTCCCTCCTGGCCACCGCCGCGGTGCTCTGCGCGGTCGGCGGCATCCTCATGCTCACCCGGCCGCTCACCCGCATCCTGCTCGGCGCGGTGATCGCCGGCAACGGCATCAACCTGCTCGTCCTCGCCGCCGGCGGACGGGCCGGTGCGGAACCACTCCTCTACGGCGTCCCGCTGGGCCGGGTCACCGACCCGCTGCCGCAGGCGATCGCGCTCACCGCGATCGTCATCACCCTCGCCACCACGGCGTTCCTCCTCGCCATGGCCTACCGCGGCCACCAGCTGACCGGCACGGACGAGGTCCACGACGACGACGAGGACCGGCGCATCGCCCTGCGCGCCGAGGTACTGGGGGAACGGGACGAACTGCGCGAACGCTACCGGGCCGCCTCCGACATCACGGACGAGGAACGCACCCGCTACCGCGAGGAGCGCCGCCGCCTGCGGGCCCGGCTGCGCGCCGACCGCGCCCTCCAGGCCCGCGGCCGCTACGCCACCGGGGACCTCTGGCACGACGTACTGGGCGCCGACCCCGAGGACTACGCGGCACCGCAGCCCCACCCCGACGCCGACCCGGGAGCCACCGGATGAACGCACTCGTCCCCCTGCCGGTGCTCCTGCCGCTCTGCGCCACCGGCCTGAGCCTCGCCTTCGGCACCCGCCTCAAACAGGTCCAGCGCCTCATCAGCGTCGCCGTGCTCACCGCCGTACTCGGGCTCTCCGTCACCCTGATGATCGCCGCCGACATCCGCGGCCCGCTCACCGTCCACCTCGGCGACTTCGCACCGCCGCTCGGCATCACCCTGGTCGCCGACCGGCTGTCCGGACTGATGCTGACCGTCTCCTCGGCCGTCACGCTCTGCGTGCTGGTCTACTCCCTGGGCCAGGGCATGGCCGACCGCGAGGAGGAGACACCCGTGGCGGTCTTCCACCCCGCCTATCTGATCCTGGTCGCCGGAGTCTCCTGCACCTTCCTCGCGGGCGACCTCGTCAACCTCTACGTCGGCTTCGAGATCATGCTGGTCGCCAGCTTCGTGCTGCTCACCCTCGGCGGCACCGGACCCCGCATCCGCGCGGGCTCCACCTACGTGATCATCTCGCTGTTCTCGTCGATGCTCTTCCTCACCGCCATCGCCATGACGTACGCGGCGACCGGCACCGCGAACTTCGCCCAGCTCGCCCTCCGCCTCGCCGGACTCCCGCTCGGCGTCCAGACCCTGATCCAGGCGATGCTGCTCACCGTCTTCGCCGTCAAGGCCGCCGTCTTCCCGCTCGCCGCCTGGCTGCCCGACTCCTACCCGACCGCGCCCGCCCCGGTCACCGCCGTCTTCGCCGGCCTGCTCACCAAGGTCGGCGTCTACTGCATGCTGCGTACGGAGACACTGCTCTTCCCGGGCAACCGGCTCGGCGATCTGCTGATGGCCGCCGCACTCGCCTCGATGGTCGTCGGCATCCTCGGAGCCGTGGCCCAGACCGACCTGAAACGGCTCCTCTCCTTCACCCTCGTCAGCCACATCGGCTACATGGTCTTCGGCATCGGACTCGCCACCCGGGACGCGTACGGCGGCGCGATCGTCTACGTCGCCCACCACATCACCGTCCAGACCACGCTCTTCCTGGTGGCGGGGCTGATCGAACGCCGGGGCGGCACCACCGAACTCACCCGGATCGGCGGCCTCGCCAAGGCCGCCCCGCTGCTCGCCGTCCTCTTCTTCGTACCCGCCATGAACCTGGCCGGCATCCCGCCGCTCTCCGGCTTCATCGGCAAACTGGGGCTGATGCGGGCCGGGGTCGCCGACGGCAGCGTCTGGGCCTGGATCCTCGTCACCGGCTCGGCGGTGACCAGCCTCCTCACCCTGTACGTGATCGCCAAGGTCTGGAACCTGGCGTTCTGGCGGGCCGCACCCCCCGGCCAGACCGCCGCCGGCACCGTCCTGGAGTCCGACTCCGACGAGGGTGACGAGGACGGGGACGAGGGCCCCGACCACATCCCCGGCACCGGCGACGAACCGGTCCGCCCCCGCCACCAGCCCGCCGGACGGGTCGTCGCGGCCACCCTGCACGGTCACGCCGTCACCACCACCACGAAACTCCCCCTGCCGATGACCGGAGCCACCGCCGCGGCCGTCGCGCTCGGCCTCGCCTTCACCGTGTTCGCGGGACCACTGACCGCCTACACCGACCGCGCGGCCGCCGAACTCATCGCGCGGACCCCCTATGTGACGGCGGTGCTCGGCCGGTGAAACGCCTGCTCAGACTGTCCTTCCGGAACAAGGACCTGCCGCCCTTCAGCTGCGAGTTCGTCGGGCGCCGACGGCGCGTGCTCGACCTCCCGCTGATCGCCTGGCTCACCCTCATCTGGGTACTGCTCTGGTCCAGCCCGAACCTGGCCAACCTGCTCACCGGCGCGGTCGTCGCGGTGGCCGTCTGCCTGGCCTTCCCGCTGCCCCGCGTCGACCTGGGGCTCCGCCTTCACCCCTGGGGCATCCTGATGCTCGCCGGATATCTGCTCTACGACATGTACACCTCGGGCGTACGCGTCACCCGGCAGATCTTCGTCGAACACCCGCACCGGGCCGCCGTCATCGCGGTGCCACTGCGCTGCCGCTCCGACCTGATGCTCGCGGCCACCGCCGTCGCCGTGTCCAATGTGCCCGGCGGATCGGTCGTCGAGGTGCGCCGCGCCACGGCCACCGTCTTCCTGCACGTCCTCGACGCGGACAGACCCGCCGTGCTCGACGCGGCACGCCGCTCCGTCTGGCGCCTGGAACGGCTGACCGTACGGGCCTTCGGCACCGCCGACGAGATCGCCCGCGTCGCCGCACCACCACCGCCGACCACACCACCGCCGACCACACCACCCGACAGGGAGGGCCCCGCATGAGCGTGCCGGAGACCGTCGACCGGGCGCTGCTCACCGCGTCCGTCGTGGTGATCGTCGTCGCCGGAGCGGGGCTCCTCGCCCGGATCTGGCGGGGCCCCTCCATGCTGGACCGGGCCATCTCGCTGGACGTGTGCGCCGCCCTCATCATCGCGGGCCTCGGCGCCAAGTCCGCCTTCGCACGCGACTCCTTCTACTTCCCGATCATGCTGGTGCTGGCATTCCTCGGGTTCACCGGGTCGGTCGGCATCGCCCGCTTCATCGCCGTACGCGACCGGCCACCCCGGCGCGGCACGAACGGGGACGGCCCCGACCGCCCCGAAAAGGACTCACGGTGAACGTCTGGTTCCAGATCCTCGACATGGCGGGCGCGGTCCTGGTCCTCATCGGCGCGGCCATCTGCCTGCTGGGTGTGATCGGGATGCTGCGGCTGCCCGATGCGCTCTCCCGCAGCCACGCCGCGACCAAACCGCAGACCCTCGGCATGCTCCTGGTCCTCGCCGGGGTCGCCCTGCGACTGCGCAGCGGCATGGATCTGGCGACCCTCGGACTGATCGGCTTCTTCCAGTTGATGACCGGCCCCGTCGCCGCCCACCTGGTGGCCCGGACCGCCTACCGCACCGGCCAGATCGACCACGGAGAGCTGCTCTTCGACGAACTGGACCAGCAACTGACGGAGGAGAACTGACCACGGCGCGAACGGCACGCACAAGCTCCCACACGCGGCAGCCCCCCACGACTAGCCTCCGCATCATGCTGCGCATCGCCGACACCCGCACCGGCCACCTCGTGGAAGTCCCCGCCGCCCCACGCCGCCTGCTGCGCAGCTGCGTCCACCTGCCGGACACCGGCACGGGCCCGGACACCGGCACCGGGCTCGGCCCCGTGCACCTGCGCGTCCCTCTGATCGGCGACGTACTGGCACGCACCGCCGAACTGAACGGCCTCCAGGTCGTCACGGTCCTCACCACCCCGGAGCTGACGCACGAACAGGCCCGCGCCCTGGACCGCGTGATGGCGGTGCTCGGCATCCATCCCCCCGCGGTCGTCGGAGCCCACCGCCCGGACGCCGCACTCGGCGGCCCCGCCGACCTCCACGTGACCGCCGCCGGCACCACCCCGGTCGACGCGGGGTCCGGCGCCCTGATCGAGGTGGGCCAAGTAGCCACGGCCCCACCGACGGAGGGCGCCCCCGCCGTCCCCGATCTCGCCGCCCTCCCCGGCCTTCCGGACGCGACGATGCCGGAGGCCGCCGATCCACTGGCGGTACGCCTGCTGCTGCTCGGCCGCCCCTACGCGACTCCGGTCACGGTCACCGGTCCCGCGCTCGCCGAGGCCCGGCGGACACTGCGCGACTGGCGGCGATCGGTCGCCGACTGGGCACAGCAGCCGTCCAGACCGATCCCCACCGACCTGCTGCGCCAGTCGCACACGGCCCTCAGCGAGAACCTCGACGTCCCCGCCGTCCTGACGCTCCTGGCCGTGGTGGCGGAACGTCCCGATGTGCCGCCGGGCGCCAAGTTCGAGACCTTCGCCCACCTCGACCGCGTCCTCGGCCTGGACCTCGCCCGCGACATCGGCCATCAGTACAGCCCGTGACGGCCGACGGCCCCCGAGCAGGCACACTGCCTGAATCCGGAGGGCCGTCGGCCGCACTCGTACTGCCGGACGGCGCCGACGTATACGGGATGTCGCGTGGGCTAGATGTCCCGGAAGATCTCGATCTGCGCGCCCACCGAGTTGAGCCGCTCCGCGAGCTCTTCGTAACCCCGGTTGATGACGTACACGTTGCGCAGTACGGATGTGCCCTCCGCCGCCATCATGGCGAGCAGGACCACCACGGCGGGGCGCAGTGCGGGCGGGCACATCATCTCGGCGGCGCGCCACCGGGTCGGGCCGTCGACCAGGACGCGGTGCGGGTCCAGGAGTTGGAGCCTGCCGCCGAGGCGGTTCAGGTCGGTGAGGTAGATGGCCCGGTTGTCGTAGACCCAGTCGTGGATGAGGGTCTGGCCCTGGGCCGAGGCGGCGATCGCCGCGAAGAAGGGCACATTGTCGATGTTGAGCCCGGGGAACGGCATGGGGTGGATCTTGTCGATCGGCGCCTCCAGTTTGGAGGGCCGGACCGTGAGGTCGACCAGCCTGGTACGGCCGTTGTCGGCGGTGTACTCCGTCGTGCGGTCGCAGTCGACGCCCATTTCCTCCAGCACCGCGAGCTCGATCTCCAGGAACTCGATCGGTACCCGGCGGATCGTCAGCTCGGACTCCGTCACTACGGCGGCGGCGAGGAGGCTCATCGCCTCGACCGGGTCCTCGGAGGGGGAGTAGTCGACGTCCACGTCTATGTGCGGGGAGCCGTGCACGGTCAGGGTGGTGGTGCCGATGCCGTCCACGCGTATACCGAGTGCCTCCAGGAAGAAGCAGAGGTCCTGGACCATGTAGTTGGAGGACGCGTTGCGGATGACGGTGGTGCCGTCGTGGCGGGCGGCGGCCAGCAGTGCGTTCTCGGTCACGGTGTCGCCGCGCTCGGTCAGCACGATGGGGCGGCCGGGGGTGACCGAGTGGTCGACCTGGGCGTGGTAGATCCCCTCGGTCGCGGCGATCTCCAGACCGAAGCGGCGCAGCGCGATCATGTGGGGCTCGATGGTCCGCGTACCGAGGTCGCAGCCGCCCGCGTACGGGAGTTTGAACCGGTCCATGCGGTGCAGCAGCGGGCCGAGGAACATGATGATGGAGCGGGTCCGGCGCGCGGCGTCCGCGTCGATCGCGTCCATGTCCAGCCGGGCGGGCGGGACTATCTCCAGATCGGTTCCCTCGTTGATCCACCGGGTCCGCACGCCGATGGAGTTCAGCACCTCCAGGAGGCGGTAGACCTCCTCGATGCGGGCCACCCGACGCAGCACCGTACGGCCCTTGTTGAGCAGCGAGGCGCAGAGCAGTGCCACGCACGCGTTCTTGCTCGTCTTGACGTCGATGGAGCCCGAGAGCCGACGGCCGCCGACCACCCGCAGGTGCATGGGGCCGGCGTAGCCGAGCGACACGATCTCGCTGTCGAGTGCCTCACCGATACGCGCGATCATCTCAAGGCTGATGTTTTGATTGCCGCGCTCGATGCGGTTCACGGCGCTCTGGCTGGTGGCGAGCGCCTCGGCGAGTTGACTCTGTGTCCAGCCCCGATGCTGACGGGCGTCACGGATGAGCTTGCCGATGCGTACGAGGTAATCGTCTGACATGGCGAAAGGCTATCTCAGATATGAGATGAGACCTGTGCCGGGGTGTGGTGTTCGGGTGACGCTCGCGCGTGTCGGCGCGGAAATTGCAGGCCGGGTCCGATGAAATGAGCGGGTCCGGTGCGTGCCGTGCGTTCCATGGTTCCCCCGGATCGCCGCGAACGCGCGCGGTGTGCGTCCGTACGGGGGCAGGAGGGGCGGGAAGGGCAGGAGGGGCAGGAGGAGGGGCGACGACGCCGGGGTCCGACGTCGCCGCCCGCGGTCAGTCCTCGAAGCCGCCGCTGCGCAGGATGCTGTCGATGCGGGCGCGGTGCGCCGCCTCCCACGCGTCGAGGGATTCGCCGGCCTCCTTGGCCGCCTTCGCGCGGGCGTCGATGAGCACCTGCTCGTGCCGGGCCCGGGGAACGACCACGATGCCCTCCTCGTCGGCCACCACGATGTCGCCGGCGTCCACGTCCACACCGCCGCACCGCACGGGGCCGTTGAGCGGCGCGACGGCCTTCTTGCTTCCCGGGATCGGGATGACGCCCCTGGCGAAGACGGGGAATCCCCTCTCGCGCACCTCGGCGAGGTCGCGGATCACTCCGTCGGCCACGAACGCGGCGATTCCCCGGCGTTGGGCCACGGCACAGACATTGCCGCCGGCGAGTGCGTAGTCCACGTCACCCGACTCGACGACGATGACGGAGCCGGGCTCCGCGCGATGGATGGCCGCGTGCAGCATCAGGTTGTCGCCCGGTGGGCACCGCACGGTGAACGCGGGGCCGGCGACCCGTGGGACCGAGGGCCACAGGGGCCGGATGCCGATGTCCATGACCTGCCCGCGCCCCAGGAGGTCGGCGAGGGTGGTCGGGGAGATGTCCTTGAACCCACTGGTGTTGTTCATGTTCCTCCGTCGTCCGGGCCCGCATGTCAGGTGTCGTACTGGCCGTCCCAGGGGGCGTAGAAGCCGAGGCCGTCGGGGTGGAGCTCGGCCCATTCGTCCTCGTGCTCGTCGACCTCGTCGTTCTCGTGTCCGTCCTCGCCGCCGTCGTGGCGTTCGACGACCAGCCCGAACAGCACGTCGTCGACCATCAGCCGGAAGGGCCGGATCGCGATGTCCCCGTACTCGCGTCCGGGAAGACCGTCGAGCAGCGCCGCCATCCGGGACTGTGCCCGCGCCAGGACGGAGTCCTCGCCCTGCGGACGTTGCCGCTGCTCGGCCCATGTGCCCACGCGTTCGATCTCCGAGTCGACGTGGCGGCCTTCGTGGTCGAACCGGTGGAGGACGGTGTAGAGGCGCTTGTGCTCCTCCCAGCCGTCACCGAGCGTGAACCCGTCCGGGAAGGCGTAGGTGATGGAGGCCAGGAACTGACCGCCCGTGTACCGCCCGATGGTGCCGGTCCGGTAGTCCGGCTCGTGGGCGATGGGGATGATCGCGGGGACTGCCATGGCGAAACCATAGACAGGGCAACGGACATGAGGGCGCCCGGGGCGGCGGATCCGGTCGTGCCGGGCTGGATCAGCTTCGGCCGTGCCGGGCCGGATCCGCCGCCCCGTCGTGCTCAGGCGTCGGCCGGACGGCGCGGCTCGCGCCACATGGCCCACAGCGTCGGCCCGTTCTCCGGGAGCCGCACCTCTTCGCGCACGGTGAAGCCGAAGCGTTCCTAGAAGGGGAGGTCGGCCGCCTTGGAGGATTCCGGACAGGCGGGCAGCCCCGCCGCATCGGCCTTGTCCGGCCCAGGGCGCAGCAGGGCGGCGCCCCGCCCCTGGCCCTGGGCGGCGGGGTCGGCGCCGATCAACGCCAGGTACCAGTGCGGTTCCTCGGGCCTGTGTGCGGCGGCCGTCTCGATGGTTTCCTTGAACAGCCCGGCCCGGTCGTCGAGAATGTTCAGCAGTTCCTGGATGGTCTCCGCGTCGGGCACGGCCTTGGCCTGCGTCTCCGGCGGCACCCGGAAGACCGACGGGGCGGGGTGGTGGCCCTGAGGGGAGTCGGACGGTGGCGCGGACGCGCGAGGTGTACTACTTCGACTACGTGAAGGACTTCGGGCTCAGCTGCTTGGCCGGCACACTGTGCTCCCGCGCGACGCTCCGCACGGACGCGCCCGGGGTGCTCGCCCTCGCCGGGGCACAGGCGAAGGACGAGAAGGACGGGGACGGGGACGGGGACGACCAGCTCGGCAGGGATGTCCGGCTGCTGCTGGACTCCCCGCTGCCGGACGAGGTGCTCCGTACCGTGTGGCTGGCTGCCGTACGGCGGTGCTTCGACCCCGTCGAGGAGGACACGGACACCCGGTCGTGGCTGCGCCGGGTCGCGGAGGTGTGCCCGGCGCACAGGCGGGAGCGGGGCCGGGCCGAGGCGGAGGTCCTCGACGAGGCGCGCCCGACGGTGCCGGAGGAGGAGCTGCGGGGGACCGTGGCGGCGGAGATCGAGTCGGCCGCGCCCGCACTCGAACGTGCCGTCGCCGTACCGGAGATCGTCCCGGCGCTCCTGCGGGTCGTGCGCGAGGTGGACGCCGACCTCGGGCTCCGCCTGTTCCTGCGGGCCGCGAAGGCGTACTCCGTACCGATCGGGCAGGAGGCGTACGACCGGATTCTGGGCATCGGCGATCTGCTGGCCTACCCCGCGACCGCCGTCTTCGAAGAGCTGAACGTGCAGTGGCTCCCTCTCGACCCCGGCCGGCGCGACTTCGCGCTCGGCCGCTTCGGTGTGACGCTGCTCGCGGGCGTGTTCCACGGGACGGACTGGCGGTACCAGGGCACGGTGCCGGAGAACATCCGGAGCATCACCGAAGGCGACGGGATGTACGCGCCGGGCTCGTACGCCGCGGTGCTGCTGGAGGATGTGCGGCGCCTGGTGGACTCCGCCCTGTCCGACGAGGCGGTCACCGCGCTGTGGCGGACGGCCTCGGGGCGGGTGTACGTGCACGACGAGGCGTTCGACGCCGACGGGCGGCCGTGGCTGGAGCAGGTCGCCCGGGCGTGCCTGGTGCGGCTGGCGGAGGTCGATCCCTGCTACGTGCCCCGTGTGACCCCGGCCCGGAGCGACCTGGCACAGGCCGTGCTGCGGGAGGTCCGTGAGGCCACGCGCACCGAGTCGGCCGAGGTGCGGGGGGTGGCGCGGACGCTGGAGGACGTGGTCACCACCGTGGATCCGGACCTGGGCTTCCGTCTGCTCCTCGACATCCTCTTCACGTACCGGGTTCCCGTCACCGAGGCCCAGGGCGTCCGCTACCGGGCGCTCGCCGAACGGTTCGGATACGGCGCGGACCACCTCGACGAACAGCTGTCCCGCCGACCGCACTGATCCACCCGGTCACCGTTCCCCGTTCCCCGCCTCTGTCTCTCGGGGCCGTGCGGGGCGCTGTCGCGGGCCCGCTGCTCGGCGGTGATCCTCCGCGGGCCCGTCCGCGGCACGGGTGCCTCGCCCCTGGGCCGCGGCACGAGAGATCGGTGGCGCCCGCGCATGACCGTGCGACGGTGATGTACTAGAGTTATCTCGACATCGAGATATATGCCGAAGGCGCACCGTAGTCCGTCAGTCGGTAAGGGTTACCTAACTAAGCCTTACCTTAGCGGATGGTCGAGGGCCGTAGGCGGCACCACGCGGCGCCCGGCCAGATGAGGCGCGGCGCGGAGTACGCGCACATTGATGAAGGAGACTGTCGTGTCGGCGAACAGCTTCGACGCCCGCAGCACGCTGCGCGTGGGCGACGAGTCGTACGAGATCTTCAAGCTGGACAAGGTCGAGGGCTCCGCGCGCCTCCCCTACAGCCTGAAGGTGCTGCTGGAGAACCTGCTCCGCACCGAGGACGGCGCGAACATCACCGCCGACCACATCCGGGCGCTCGGCGGCTGGGACTCCCAGGCGCAGCCCAGCCAGGAGATCCAGTTCACGCCGGCCCGCGTGATCATGCAGGACTTCACCGGTGTGCCGTGCGTCGTGGACCTCGCCACCATGCGTGAGGCCGTCAAGGAGCTGGGCGGCGACCCGGCCAAGATCAACCCGCTCGCCCCGGCCGAGCTGGTCATCGACCACTCCGTCATCGCCGACAAGTTCGGCACCAACGACGCGTTCGCGCAGAACGTCGAGCTGGAGTACGGCCGCAACAAGGAGCGCTACCAGTTCCTGCGCTGGGGCCAGACCGCCTTCGACGAGTTCAAGGTCGTCCCCCCGGGCACCGGCATCGTCCACCAGGTCAACATCGAGCACCTGGCCCGTACGGTCATGGTGCGCAACGGCCAGGCGTACCCCGACACCCTCGTCGGCACCGACTCGCACACCACCATGGTCAACGGTCTCGGTGTGCTGGGCTGGGGCGTCGGCGGCATCGAGGCCGAGGCCGCGATGCTCGGCCAGCCGGTCTCCATGCTCATCCCGCGCGTCGTCGGCTTCAAGCTGACCGGCGAGCTCCCGGCCGGCACCACCGCCACCGACCTGGTGCTGACCATCACCGAGATGCTCCGCAAGCACGGCGTCGTCGGCAAGTTCGTCGAGTTCTACGGTGAGGGCGTCGCCGCCACCTCCCTCGCGAACCGCGCCACCATCGGCAACATGTCGCCGGAGTTCGGCTCCACCGCCGCGATCTTCCCGATCGACGACGAGACGCTGAACTACCTGCGCCTGACCGGCCGCGACGCACAGCAGGTCGCGCTCGTCGAGGCGTACGCCAAGGAGCAGGGCCTCTGGCTCGACCCGGCCGCCGAGCCGGACTTCTCCGAGAAGCTGGAGCTGGACCTCTCGACGGTCGTCCCGTCGATCGCCGGCCCGAAGCGCCCGCAGGACCGCATCGTCCTCGCCAACGCCTCGCAGCAGTTCGCGCAGGACGTGCGCAACTACGTCTCCGAGGACGAGGAGGCGGGCAAGGAGTCCTTCCCGGCCTCCGACGCCCCGGCCGCCAGCAACGGCGTCCCGTCGCGTCCGACCACGGTCACGGCCCCCGACGGCACGACGTACGAGATCGACCACGGCGCCGTCACCGTCGCCGCGATCACCTCCTGCACCAACACCTCGAACCCGTACGTCATGGTCGCCGCGGCGCTCGTGGCGAAGAAGGCGGTCGAGAAGGGCCTGACCCGCAAGCCGTGGGTCAAGACCACCCTCGCCCCGGGCTCGAAGGTCGTCACCGACTACTTCGACAAGGCGGGCCTGACCCCGTACCTCGACAAGGTCGGCTTCAACCTCGTCGGCTACGGCTGCACCACCTGCATCGGCAACTCCGGCCCGCTGCCGGAGGAGGTCTCCAAGGCCGTCAACGAGCACGACCTGGCCGTGACCTCGGTGCTCTCCGGCAACCGTAACTTCGAGGGCCGGATCAACCCCGACGTCAAGATGAACTACCTGGCGTCCCCGCCGCTGGTCGTCGCGTACGCCATCGCCGGTTCGATGAAGGTGGACATCACCAAGGACGCCCTGGGCATCGACCAGGACGGCAAGCCGGTCCACCTCACCGACATCTGGCCCTCCGAGGCCGAGGTGAACGACGTCGTCGCCAACGCCATCGGCGAGGACATGTTCAACAAGTCCTACCAGGACGTCTTCGCGGGCGACGCCCAGTGGCAGGCGCTGGCGGTCCCGACCGGCAACACCTTCGAGTGGGACCCGCAGTCCACCTACGTGCGCAAGCCCCCGTACTTCGAGGGCATGACGATGGAGACGACCCCGGTCGAGGACATCACCGGCGCCCGGGTGCTCGCCAAGCTGGGCGACTCGGTCACCACCGACCACATCTCCCCGGCCGGTGCGATCAAGGCCGACACCCCGGCCGGCAAGTACCTCACGGAGCACGGCGTCGAGCGTCGTGACTTCAACTCCTACGGCTCGCGCCGGGGCAACCACGAGGTCATGATCCGCGGCACCTTCGCCAACATCCGCCTGCGCAACCAGATCGCCCCGGGCACCGAGGGTGGCTTCACCCGCGACTTCACCCAGGCGGATGCTCCGGTGTCGTTCATCTACGACGCCTCGCAGAACTACCAGGCCGCCGGCACCCCGCTGGTCATCCTGGCGGGCAAGGAGTACGGCTCCGGCTCGTCCCGCGACTGGGCCGCCAAGGGCACCGCGCTCCTCGGCGTCAAGGCCGTCATCGCCGAGTCCTACGAGCGCATCCACCGCTCGAACCTCATCGGCATGGGCGTCCTCCCGCTCCAGTTCCCGGAGGGTGCGAGCGCCGAGGCCCTCGGCCTGACCGGCGAGGAGACCTTCTCCTTCACCGGCGTGACCGAGCTGAACAACGGCACCACGCCGCGCACGGTCAAGGTCACCACCGACACCGGTGTGGAGTTCGACGCGGTCGTCCGCATCGACACCCCCGGTGAGGCGGACTACTACCGCAACGGCGGCATCATGCAGTACGTGCTCCGCAGCCTGATCCGCAAGTAGCCGATCCGGCAGGGCAGTGGGCCGCACCTCTTCGCAGGACGAAGGGGTGCGGCCCTTTCCCGTACCCGCTCGCCCGGTTGCCCGGAGCCGGGCGAGCGGGAAACGGAAATGAGTTGACCGGCAGCATGCTCCCGGGGCTGGTGGCGGTCTGCCTCGTCCTGTGCGCCGTCGCCCCCCCCTGCTGCGCGGCGGCAACGGCCGGGAGCCGCACGGCCGCGTGACCGGTCGCGGCCCCGGCCGCTCCGGTCCGTCCTGCTGGGGCATTGGGCGGAATGTCGCGGACCGGGCGGCTGCCGTACCCGGAAACGAGCCACGCCCGCCCCGTCGTGGGTGCGTGGAATGCGATGGTGGCCCAGCGGGTTCACGGATCTGCGGACCACGCGGAACGAACGGCACAGAGAGCGGATGACACCCATGGGCGAGCTGATCCTGATCCGGCACGGCGAGACGGAGTGGTCGAGGTCCGGGCAGCACACGAGCTACACCGATCTGCCCCTGACCCCCCTCGGCGAGCGGCAGGCCCGCGCACTGGCGCCCCTGCTCACCGACCGGCGGATCGCGCTCACCCTCGTCAGCCCCGCCGTACGCGCCCGGCGCACCGCCGAGCTCGCCGGGCTCGCCGCCCCCCGCATCACGCCCGAGCTGCGCGAGTGGGACTACGGCGGCTACGAGGGGGTGACCACCGACGAGATCCGCCGCACCAGCCCCGAGTGGAACCTCTGGACCGACGGAGTCGCCCCCGGCCCCGAGGCGCACCCCGGTGAGACCCCCGCCGAGGTCGGCGCCCGCGCCGACCGGGTGCTGGCCGAGGTCGCGGAGGCGGCGAGCCGTGACGCGGACGAGGACATCGCGCTCGTCGCCCACTCGCACTTCCTGCGTGTGCTCACCGCCCGCTACCTCGGCCTGACCCCGGCCGAGGGCACACTGTTCCAGCTCGCCACGGGCGCCGTCTCCCGGCTCGGCACCGAGCACGGGAAGCCGGTCATCACGGCATGGAATGTGACACTGCCCGAGAGCCTGTTCCCCCGGGCCGTTCCGGAGACCCCCGAACACGACTGAGCGGGAGCCGCGGCGCGGGCGGACCGATGGCCGGTACCCCGGGGGCGGGGTACCGGCCATCGGCCGTGACGCAGGCGGATCAGCGGGTCAGGAGAGCAACTCCAGCTCCGCCAGCGTGCCTTCACCGGCGAACACCAGGCGGTAGTGCGCGTACGAGCCGGGCTCACCCACCGAGAACACCCTCGTCTGCTTGTCCCAGGCGAAGGATTCGGCCGACCGCTTGTCGAGGTCCTTCCACGTCGCGCCGTCCGACGAGCCCTGGAGGACCCAGCCGGACGGGGCCCCGGCCGCCTTGTCCGACGTCAGGGTGTACTGGACCGCCTCCGTGGCCGAGGCGACCGGCAGGTCCACCGTGGCGACCTTCGCCGCGGTGGCCGACGTGTTGTCGAACAGGGCACCCTCGCCCTTGATCGCGTCCGTCCGCGGCGACGCCACCTTGTCGTCCGTGGTGATCGAGGCCGGCGCCGCGTCCTTGCCGGTGCCCCACGACGACGGCTTGGGACCCATGTCGAAGTCCAGCACCCCGCCCCTGGCCAGCAGGTCGTGCGGCAGGGAGGTGGAGGTCCACTTCTTGCCGTTGACCCTCAGGCCCTGCACATAGATGTTCTCGGCGCTGTTCTTCGGCGCCCTGACCACCAGGTCGTGGCCGTTCTCCAGATGGACGGTGGTCTTCTTGAAGAGCGGGGAGCCGATCGCGTACTCGCCACTGCCCATGACCAGCGGGTAGAAGCCGAGCGAGGAGAAGAGGTACCAGGCCGACTGCTCGCCGTTGTCCTCGTCGCCGTGGTAGCCCTGGCCGATGTCGCTGCCGGTGTAGAGCCGGCTCAGGACCTCGCGGACCTTCTCCTGCGTCTTCCAGGGCTGCGAGGCCGCGTCGTACATGTAGGTGACATGGTGCGCGACCTGGTTGCTGTGGCCGTACTGCCCCATCCGTACGTCACGCGCCTCCGTCATCTCGTGGATGACACCGCCGTACGAACCGACGAACTCGGGACCGGCCGTCTCCGGTGTGGCGAAGTACGTGTCGAGCTTCTTCGCCAGGCCGTCGCGCCCGCCGTACAGGTTCGCCAGACCGCGGCTGTCCTGCGGGGC
Organism: Streptomyces sp. NPDC048295; assembly: GCF_040652135.1. Classification (NCBI taxonomy): domain Bacteria; kingdom Bacillati; phylum Actinomycetota; class Actinomycetes; order Kitasatosporales; family Streptomycetaceae; genus Streptomyces; species Streptomyces sp. NPDC048295. The sequence continues at coordinate 123,304 of NZ_JBEZLL010000011.1, read as the reverse complement.
CGTGAACGCGTATCCCCAGCCGTTCGTCTCCGTGTAGTCGTAGCCCCAGACCCGGGGGTCGTACTTCTCCGAGGGGAGCCGCCAGCCGCCCTTGGCGTCCTTGCCCTGGAAGAAGCCGGCCTTGTCGTCGAAGAGCTGGACGTAGTTGCGGGCGCGGTTGAGGAAGTACGCGGACTCCTCCTTGTACCGGGCCTTCTTCGTCTTCTTGTAGAGGGCCTCGCCCATCCGCGCGATGCCGTAGTCGTTGAGGTATCCCTCCAGCGACCAGGACAGGCCCTCGTGCGTCGAGGTGTCGGCGTAGCCGACGAAGGGGGACGTCGCCATGCCCTTGCGGCCGACGCCCGAGGACGGCGGGAGGGCCGTGGCGTTCTTCAGCGCCGCGTCGTACGCCGCCTCCGCGTCGAACTTCACGCCCTTGACGTAGGCGTCCGCGAACGCGACGTCCGAGGAGGTGCCCGTCATCAGGTCGGAGTAGCCGGGGGAGGACCAGCGGGAGATCCAGCCACCGTCCTTGTACTGCTGGACGAAGCCGTCCACCATCTCGCCGGCCCTGTCCGGAGTAAGGAGCGAGTACGCGGGCCACGTCGTCCGATAGGTGTCCCAGAAGCCGTTGTTGACGTACACCTTGCCGTCGACGATCTTCGCCCCGGTGTGCGTCGGGGTGTCGGAGCCGACCTGCGGGGAGAACGGGCTGGCGTACTTGTCCTTGCCGCCGACCTTCTCGAAGCCCGAGTTCGGGTACAGGTACAACCGGTACAGGCTGGAGTAGAGGGTGGTCAGCTGATCGGCCGTGGCACCCTCGACCTCCACCTTGCCCAGGATGTCGTCCCAGGCCCGCTGCGCACGGTCCTCGACGCGGCCGAAGGAGCGGGAGGCGGGGATCTCGGCGGCGAGGTTCTGCTTCGCCTGGTCGACGCTGATCAGTGAGGTCGCCAGGCGCAGTTCGACGGTGCGGTCCTTGCCGGCGTCGAAGCGGAGGTAGCCCGTGACGTCGTCGCCACCGCCGCCGGACAGCTTGCCGCTCGCGGTGACCGGGGCGTCGAAGACGCCGTACACGAAGAGGCGGGTGGCTCCGGTCGAGCCACCGCTCTTGACGTCGGAGAAACCGGTGAAGGAGCGGGTGGCCGGGTCGAGGGTGAGCCCGCCGTCGTTGGAGACGTTGTCGAAGACGACGCTCGCGTCGTCACCGGGGTAGGTGAACCGCATCCGGGCCGCGTGGTCGGACGGAGTCATCTCCGCCTTGAGACCGTTGTCGAACGTCACACCGTAGTAGTGCGGCTTCGCCGTCTCGTTCTCGTGGTGGAACGGCAGCGCACGCGCCTTGCGGGAGGCGTCCGGGGTACCGGTCGCCGCCGACGGCATCAGCTGGAAGGTCTGCCGGTCGCCCATCCAGGGGCTCGGCTCATGGCTGGCGCTGAAGGCCTGGAGAGTGGGCAGGTTGTCGTCGTTGTTGCCCCGCGCGTAGTCGTACAGCCAGCTCGTGGAACCGGCGTTGGTGACCGGGGTCCAGAAGTTGAAGCCGTTGGGGACCGCGGTGGCGGGGAAGCTGTTGCCCCGGGAGAAAGCACCGCTGGAGTTGGTGCCGCGGACCGTCGACGCGTAGTCCGAGAGGTGGGAGCGGCGCTTCTCGGGCGCCTTCGGCGCGATCGCGATGTCGTCGATCCAGCCCTGGAACTTCGCCGTGCCCTTGGGGGAGTCGTACGCCACCAGGATCCGGTCCACGGTCTTGCCCGCCGCGACCGTGCCGATGGTCGACTCGACCTTGTTCCACTGGTTGACGTACAGCCGCTTGGCATCGGCCTGGCCCTGCGGGGTCAGCGGGCCGCCGTTGCTGTCGGTGGCCCCCAGCTCGCTCAGATACGTGCCGTCCGTGAACGCCAGGTCCACCGCGACATGCGTCGCCGGGTAGGAGAGGTCGGTCTCGCCCATCTGCGGATAGACCAGATAGGACAGTGAGGTGTCACGGGTGACGGCCGTGTTCACATCGAAGACCTTGTTGTACGAGTACGCCCGGCCGTCCGCCTTGTGTGTACCGGCGTACCGCAGGGCCTTCTTGCCGCTGAAGCCCGCGCCCGCCTTCGCGGTGGGGGAGCCGGAGGGGCCGCGGTCGACCTGGCTGCGCATCTCTTCGGGGGCCGGGGTGGAGGTGTCGCCGTCGGAGAACTGGACGTCGGCGAGCTGGGTGGCGTCCGAGGCACCGTTGTTCCGCGTGATCTGCAGACGGAAGTGCCGGTACGCGGTGCCGGACGTGAAGTCGTACGACTTCGTCTGGAACCGCTCCGTGAAGGTCTGGCCGGTCCGGGAATCGAGCTCCTTCCAGTCCTTGCCGTCGGCGGAGCCCTGGAGGGTCCAGTCCTTCGGATCGCGCTCGGCGTGGTCATTGGCCGAGGTCAGCGCGTATGTCACGACCTCGACCGGTTCGTCGAGATCGAACTCGACCCAGCCGGTGGATTCGAAGGCCAGCCACTTGGTGCCGGACTCCCCGTCGATCAGGTTTTCCTTGACCTCTCCGCCACCGGTGTTCTCACCACTGGCGCGGACGTCTGTCACCTTGTCGGTCACATTGCCCGGTATTCCTGCGGAGAATCCGCCATCGACACCCGATGACCGCTTCTTTCCGTCGGGACCTTCTTCTACGGTGTTGCGCCAGTCCGGCTGCTTTTCATCAGCTTCGAAGGACGAGCTGAATGTCCGGTCCCCCGAAGGGGTCCGGCCCTTTTCGTGCGCGCCGGCCGGCTGTGCGGCGGCCACGGCGGGGGCGGTCACGACCAGGACCAGTGAAGCCGCGATCAGTGCGGCCGTACGGCTTTGTCTCTTGCGAGAACCATGTCGGGGCTGCATGTCGAGCTGTCCCTCCCGGGGGAAGTGCGTCTGGACAACGTTGTCAGAGCGATACGCAAGGTCCAGTAGGGAGCCAAGTGCCGGGATGTGTCAAGGGTGTTGGGTGTGAATGGCAAGCCGAATCGACCGGAATGCGGAAATCGTTACACCCGGGCCAGGAGCATGCGGGGGCCATGTATCCCTGAGGTCTCAACTCGGGAAAGACTGCTGTTCAAACTCGCATTCGATCTTGCTCAGTCGGCCGTGAGTGGACTATACCTGTCGGCGTCTGCACAGCTTTTCGGCGACGCGGGCAGGGGGACAAGGGGGAACGGCCGAGGACGGCACGACGGGTGCATCCGACGCCTGATCCCCCTGAGCCCCCCACTGCACATGGCTAGCCTGAAATCAGCACCACCCAAGCGCAACTGACCGCGGTGGCGGGGCCCTTCGCCTGAGGCGAATATCGACGGGCGACCGGTACACACCGCCTGAGTCCTGGAGAAGGCGAGGACTTGAGCATGGGATCCACCTCCGCCCACAAGAATGAGGGCCTTGGCCGTCGCGATGTGATCAAGCGATCGGCCGCACTCGGTCTGATCAGCGTTCCGACGATGGGCTTCCTGTCGGCGTGCGCGAGCAGCGACGGCGGCAGCGACAAGAAGGTCGAGAAGGGCAAGGCCACCAAGGCCAACCCGCTCGGCGTCAACGAGACGGCCCCGCTCGAGGTGGTCATCTTCGACGGCGGCTTCGGCCAGCAGTACGCGATCGACGCGGAGAAGAAGTACAACGCGGCGTTCCCGAAGGCCCCGAAGGTCAAGCACGTCGCGACCCAGAAGATCCAGTCGCAGCTGCAGCCCCGCTTCAACGGTGGCACCCCGCCGGACCTGATCGACAACTCCGGCGCCGAGCAGATGGACATGGGTGTCCTGGTCGGCAAGAAGCAGCTGCTCGACCTGACGCCGCTGATGGACGCCCCGTCCATCGACGACCCGAGCAAGAAGGTCCGCGACACGCTGCGCCCCGGTGTCCTGGAGATGGGCCAGTTCGACGGCGACCCGGTCTGGATCATGTACTACGCGTACACCGTGTACGGCGTCTGGTACTCGCAGACCGCGCTGGAGAAGCTCGACGCGGAGTACCCGGAGGACTGGGACGCCATGCTCGCCCTCTGCGCGAAGGCGAAGAAGCAGGGCATCGCGGGCTGGACGTACGCCGGTAAGTACCCGTACTACCTGCCGTTCTCGCTCTACCCGTTCATCGCCAAGATCGGTGGCCGGGAGGTTCTCGACAAGATCGACAACCTGGAGCCGAACGCCTGGAAGGACCCCGCGGTCAAGGCGGCCTTCGAGGCGTACTACGAGCTGTACCAGAAGGGCTACATCCTCAAGGGCACCCCCGGTCTGACCCACATCCAGTCGCAGACCGAGTGGACCAAGGGCAAGGCGCTCTTCATCCCGAACGGTTCGTGGGTGGAGAACGAGGCCGCGCCGACCACGCCCAAGGACTTCAAGATGATGGTCGCGCCGCCGTCCGGCCTGGACTCGTCGGACAAGCTGCCGTTCGGCACCATCTGGGCGTCCGGCGGTGAGCCCTTCATCGTCCCGGCCAACGCGAAGAACCCCGAGGGCGGCATGGAGCAGCTGCGCATCATGCTCTCCGAGGAGTCCTCGAAGAACTTCACCAAGCAGGTCAAGTCCCTCAGCGCGTTCAACGGCGGCACCGACGGCCTGACCCTGTCGACCGCCATGCAGTCCGGCGTCGACTCGCTGAAGAAGGCCGGCGACAACGTGGTGAACCCGCGTCTGCAGGACTGGTACGTGAAGCTCCAGAAGGAGCAGATCGGTGTCGCCGGTATCGGCGAGATGATGGCCGGCCGCGCGACCCCGGCGGAAGCCATCAAGAAGATCCAGGCCTTCGCCGACGCGGCGGCCAAGGACCAGTCCATCAAGCACTACAAGCACCAGTGAGCAACCGTCACCAGCGGCGGCACCCGCGGAAAGATCGGGGTCGGTAAACGATGCAGCACGGCAAGTACCGTTTCATCGTGGGATTCTTGGTAGTCCCACTCGCGTTGTACGCGGTCTTCGTGATTTGGCCGTTCATCCAGTCCATCTACTACTCGTTCACGGACTGGACCGGCCTGAGCCCGGACTTCAAGATGGTCGGGTTCAGCAACTACACGAGGATGCTGAAGGACGACATCTTCTGGAAGTCGTTGCAGCACAGCGTGTTGCTCGTGCTGCTGCTGCCGCTGGTGACGCTGGGCCTGGCGCTCTTCTTCGCCTTCATGCTCAATGTCGGGGGCCGGCGGCGCAAGAACGCCGCGGTCTCCGGCGTGCGGGGTTCCAGTTTCTACAAGATCGCCTATTTCTTCCCGCAGGTGCTCTCGATCGTCATCGTGGCCCTGCTGTTCCAGTTCGCGTTCAACCCCACCAGCGGGATGCTGAATTCGACACTGAAGGGAATCGGCCTGGATTCCATCCAGCCGGACTGGCTGGGCGACCCGAATCTCGCGCTGATCTGCGTCATGACGGTGCTGGTCTGGTCGACGGTCGGATTCTTCGTCGTCCTGTTCTCGGCCGGTATGGCGTCCATCCCGAAGGACTTCTACGAGGCGGCGCTCCTCGACGGCGCCAGCCGCTTCACCACGTTCTTCAAGATCACGCTTCCGCTGCTCTGGGACACGGTGCAGTCGGGCTGGGTCTACATGGGCATCCTGGCCCTCGGTGTGGAGGCGTTCACCGCCGTACAGGTCATGACCGTGGGCCCCGGTGGCCCCGACTACTCGACCACGGTCCTGCCGCTGTACGTGTACCAGACGGCCTTCCGCGACGGACAGGCCGGCTACGCGACGACGATCGGTGTCGGGCTGCTCATCGTCACGCTGGCCTTCGCCGCCATCGTGATGCGACTGGGCCGCCGCGATCGTCTGGAGTTCTGATGCTGCGATTCCCGGGAGACGCCCCCCGGACCCCCAGCAGGCACCACAGGTCGGCCTCCGTGTCCGGCTCGACAGTACGAGGTGAGTACACGTGAAGACGACTGACACCCCTCCCGCGGCCCCGGCCGCGGACCCGGCTCCGGTGGCCAAGGCGCCGGCGCCCGCCGCCAAGGAGAAGAGTGGCGAGGGCAAGGTCCTCAACGTCTTCTCGCACGGTGTGCTGATCATCTGGGCGATCCTGGTCGTCCTGCCGCTGCTCTGGGCGGTGATGGCGTCGTTCAAGACAGACGACTCCATCCTGTCGACGCCGTGGGCGCTGCCCGACAAGCTGCACTTCGAGAACTGGTCGCGCGCCTGGAGCCAGGCGCACATGAGCGACTACTTCTTCAACACCGTCGTGGTGGTGGGCTGTTCGCTCGTCGGCACCCTGCTGCTCGGCTCGATGGCGGCGTACGTACTGGCGCGGTTCGACTTCCCCGGCAACCGCTTCATCTACTACCTGTTCATCGGCGGGATGAGCTTCCCGATCATCCTGGCGCTGGTCCCGCTGTTCTTCGTCATGAACAACATGGCCCTGCTGAACACGCGGCACGGACTGATCATGGTCTACATCGCGTACTCGCTGCCGTTCACCGTCTTCTTCCTCACCTCGTTCTTCCGGACGCTGCCGACCTCGGTGGCGGAGGCGGCGATGCTCGACGGGGCCTCGCACACCCGGACGTTCTTCCAGGTGATGCTGCCGATGGCGAAGCCCGGCCTGATCAGCGTCGGTATCTTCAACTTCCTGGGGCAGTGGAACCAGTACATGCTGCCGACGGTGCTCAATACCGAGCCGAAATACCGGGTGCTCTCCCAGGGCCTGGTCGAACTGGCCACCAGCCAGGGGTACAAGGGCGACTGGTCCGGTCTCTTCGCCGGTCTGGTGATGGCGATGCTGCCGGTCCTCGCGGCCTACATCATCTTCCAGCGCCAGGTCGTCGCCGGGCTCACCGCGGGTGCGGTGAAGTAGCGTCCCGGCACCGTCCCCGTACTCACGAACCGCCCGTCGGCCATGCGCCGGCGGGCGGTTCGCGCGTACGGGGACGGCCGTCCCAGGCGCTCATCCGAGGCTTCGCTTGCTCAAGGTCTTGACGGGGAGTGCCGCAAAACGCTCAGCTTAGGGTTCACATGTTAGAGAAAACGGTAGGAGTGAGAGAGTCGATGGAGACTCCGGGGTCGCAGACATCTCTGCATCGCGCCAACCTTGAGCGGGTCGTGCGCGCGGTACGTATGGCCGGTTCGCTCACCCAGGCGGAGATCGCACGGAGCACCGGCCTGTCAGCGGCCACCGTCTCCAATATCGTTCGTGAACTGAAGGAAGGCGGCACGGTCGAGGTCACCCCGACCTCGGCGGGCGGCCGCCGGGCCCGCAGTGTCTCGCTCAGCGGCGACGCAGGCATCGTGATCGGGGTCGACTTCGGCCATACGCATCTGCGCGTCGCGGTCGGCAACCTCGCGCACCAGGTGCTCGCCGAGGAGGCCGAGCCGCTGGACGTCGACGCCTCCTCCGCGCAGGGGTTCGGGCGGGCCGAGCGGCTGGTCAGGCGGCTGATCGAGACGACCGGGATCAGCCCGGACAAGGTGATCGGGGTGGGGCTCGGAGTTCCCGGCCCGATCGACGTGGAGTCCGGCACGCTGGGCTCCACGTCGATCCTGCCGGGCTGGACGGGCATCAACCCCAGCAAGGAGCTCGCCGGCCGGCTCGGTGTGCCGGTGTACGTCGACAACGACGCCAACCTCGGCGCGCTCGGCGAGCTGGTCTGGGGGAGCGGCCGGGGGGTCAAGGACCTCGCCTACATCAAGGTCGCCAGCGGTGTCGGCGCCGGTCTGGTGATCGACGGGCGCATCTACCGGGGGCCGGGCGGCACGGCCGGCGAGATCGGGCACATCACGCTCGACGAGTCCGGGCCGGTCTGCCGCTGCGGGAACCGCGGCTGCCTGGAGACCTTCACGGCCGCCCGGTACGTACTGCCGCTGCTCCAGCCCAGCCACGGTCCCGACCTCACCATGGAACGGGTGGTCCAGCTGGCCCGCGAGGGCGATCCGGGCTGCCGCCGGGTGATCGGCGACGTCGGACGGCACATCGGCAGCGGTGTGGCCAACCTCTGCAATCTGCTCAACCCCAGCCGGGTGGTCCTCGGCGGATCGCTCGCCGAAGCGGGCGAGTTGGTGCTGGCCCCGATCCGCGACTCGGTCTCCAGGTACGCCATTCCGAGCGCGGCGCGGCAGCTCTCGGTGCTGCCCGGGGCGCTGGGCGGCCGGGCCGAAGTCCTGGGCGCACTGGCCCTCGTGCTCAGCGAGATGGGGGATTCGACCCTTTTGGAAAGCACTCTGCCGAAGACCACTCCTGCCTTCACTTAGATAACGAATGGCACCGTTGTCATCTCGTTAAGGATTTACTCCTTGACGCTGACGTTGCAGCCGAGTTGACTGCCAGCCACCTCGGCCGCAACGTTGCGGCCTCGTCAGGGAGGCAACCCGAAATGAACGCAACGACGCGACGCATCGTCATTGGCACGGCCGCACTCTCGATGGCCGTCTCCCTCGCGGCGTGTGGCAAGGCCGGCGACGACAAGGACTCCGGCAGCGGCGGCGACGGCAAGACCATCGGCCTGCTCCTGCCGGAGAACAAGACCACGCGTTACGAGACGTTCGACCGCCCCATCATGGAGGCGAAGATCAAGGCGCTGTGCTCCGACTGCAAGGTCAAGTACAACAACGCCGCGCAGGACAGCGAGACCCAGAAGAAGCAGTTCGACGCGCTCGTCACGCAGGGTGTGAAGGTCATCATCCTGGACACCGTCGACTACAAGGCCGCGAAGTCCTGGGTCCAGCAGGCCGCGAAGAAGGACGTCAAGGTCGTCGCGTACGACCGGCTCGCCGAGGGCCCGATCTCCGCCTATGTCTCGTACGACAACGAGAAGATCGGCCAGCTCCAGGGCGAGGCGCTGGTCAAGGCGATGGGCGCCAAGGCCAAGGACAGCAACGTTGTCATGATCAACGGCTCGCCGACCGACCCGAACGCCCCCTTCTTCAAGAAGGGCGCGCACAGCGTCCTCGACAAGCAGGTCAAGAAGGTCGTCTACGAGCAGGACATCCCGGACTGGTCGGCGGACGAGGCCAACAAGAAGATGGGTGCGGCCATCGACTCCCTGGGCAAGGACGGCTTCCAGGGCGTCTACTCCGCCAACGACGGCATGGCCGGCGGCATCATCACGGCCCTGAAGAAGCAGGGTGTGAAGGTCCCGGTCGGCGGTCAGGACTCCGAGCTCGCCGGTCTGCAGCGCATCCTCGCGGGCGAGCAGGCCTTCTCGATCTACAAGCAGATCAAGCCGGAGGCCGAGACCACCGCCGAGATCGCAGTCCGGCTGCTCAAGGGCGAGAAGTTCGACGACCTGGCCCCGGTCAAGGTCGACAGCCTCTCGGGCGAGTTCAAGGGCACCCCGTCCAAGCTGTACGACGCCTCGGTCGTGACCAAGGAGAACATCGCCTCCACGATCGTCGCCGACAAGGTCTACAAGGTCGAGGAGATCTGCACCGCCCAGTACAAGGCGGCCTGCGACGCCGCCGGCGTCAAGTAGTCACCCGCCGGCAGACGTCACCCCGGTCCGGTCCGGCGCCCGCCCCGTCACATGCCCCGCAGCAGGGGCGGGCGCCGGACTTCTCACCGGTTCCGGACTTCTCGCGGACCCCGGACCCCCACGGCTCCGGTCTTCGGCGCGTCCTCGCCCCCGGCGACGGCCCGTCGAGGGCATTCCCGGAGCCCCCGGTCACTCCGGTGGCCCGGCGGCCGGCTCCGCCCCCTGTGCTCAGCAGCACCATCCCCGCCGGTCAGGCGGCGAAGGAGATGATTCACGTGTCCGCTACGCCCGTGCTGGCGTTGCGCGGAATCTCCAAGCGGTTCGGCGCCGTCCAGGCGCTCACCGATGTGGACCTGGAGATTCGCTCCGGCGAAGTGGTCGCCCTGGTCGGCGACAACGGCGCCGGCAAGTCGACCCTCGTCAAGACCATTTCGGGTGTCCACCCGATCGACGAAGGCGCCATCGAGTGGGAGGGCGAACCGGTCCGCATCAACCGGCCGAACGACGCCCAGGAACTCGGAGTCGCCACCGTCTACCAGGACTTGGCGCTCTGCGACAACCTCGATGTGGTCGCCAACCTCTTCCTCGGCAGCGAACTGCGCAAGGCCTCCGTGCTCGACGAGATCGGGATGGAGAAGCGCGCCAAGGAACTGCTCGACACCCTGTCCATCCGGATACCCAGCGTCCGTATCCCGGTCGCCTCGCTCTCCGGCGGTCAGCGCCAGGTCGTGGCCATCGCCCGCGCCCTGATCGGTGACCCCAAGGTCGTCATCCTCGACGAGCCGACCGCCGCCCTCGGCGTCGAGCAGACCGCCCAGGTCCTCGACCTCGTCGAGCGGCTGCGCGAGCGCGGCCACGGCGTCATCCTCATCAGCCACAACATGGCCGACGTGCGCGCCGTCGCCGACAAGGTGGCGGTGCTGCGGCTGGGCCGCAACAACGGAGTCTTCGACATGGCGACCACGTCCCACGAGGAGATCATCTCCGCGATCACCGGTGCCACGGACAACGCCGTCACGCGCCGTCAGGCCCGCACAGCCACGAAGGAGGACGCGAAGTGAGCGACCTCGCCAAGACCCCCGAGACCGGCACCCCCGAAGCCGGCACCTCCGAAACCGCCGTCGACAAGCCCGACGCGGCGACGCCCGCCGCCGAGCCGTCCGCGGCCCCCGCCCCCGCGGTGGACCCGCGCCTGCTCGTCCGCGAGGAGGGCTTCAAGGGCTACTGGTCCGAGTTCACCCGCAAGGTGCGCGGCGGCGAGCTCGGCTCTCTGCCGGTCCTGGTCGGCCTGATCGTCATCGCGATCGTCTTCCAGTTCCAGAACAGCAACTTCCTCTCCGCCAGCTCCATCGCCAACGTCGCCGTCTACAGCTCCGGCCTCGGCATCATGGCGGTCGGCATCGTCTTCGTGCTGCTGCTCGGCGAGATCGACCTGTCCGTCGGCTCGGTCGCCGGTGTCGGCGCGGCCGTCTGGGCCGTGCTCAACGTCAACCACGGCTGGAACGACTGGTCGGCGGTGCTCGTCGCGGTGCTCTCCGGCATGGTGCTCGGCGCGCTGCACGGCTTCTTCTTCGCCAAGATCGGGGTGCCGGCCTTCGTCGTCACCCTGGCCGGTTTCCTCGGCTGGAGCGGTCTGCAGGAGTGGATGATGGGCGGTGAGGGCTCGATCAACACGCCGTCCGGCAGCATCGTCGAGAACCTCACCAACTACTTCTTCGAGGACAAGGCCGTCGCCTACGGTGTCGCGCTGGTCGCCGTCCTCGCCTACGCCGCCTCGCTCCTGATGGACAGCCGGCGCCGCGGGGCCGCGGGCCTGCCCGCCCGTCCCACCACCGAGGTGCTGCTCCGCACGGGCATCGTCGCGATCCTCTGCTTCGCCGTCGCGTACGTCCTCAACGAGCCCTCCGGCGCCCGCGGTCTGCCGCTGGCCCTGGTGCTCTTCCTCGCCGTGCTGGTCGTCGCGGACTTCGTGGCCCGCCGGACCACCTTCGGCCGCCAGGTCTTCGCGGTCGGCGGCAACCCGGAGGCCGCGCGCCGCGCCGGTATCAACGTCGACCGGATCCGGATCACCGTCTTCGCGCTCTCCGGAATGCTGGGCGCCTTCGGCGGACTCTTCATCGCGAGCCTCTCCGGCGGTGCCACCAAGAGCGTCGGCGGCGGAAACACGCTGATGCTGGTCATCGCGGCCGCCGTCATCGGCGGCACCAGCCTCTTCGGCGGCCGGGGCAAGGTCTGGTCCGCGCTGCTCGGCATGATCGTGATCCAGTCGATCCAGCAGGGACTGAACATGATCGGCATGGCCAACGCCATCCAGTACATGATCACCGGCGCGGTGCTGCTGGCCGCCGTGGTCATCGACTCGGTCTCCCGCCGCACCCAGAAGACGGCGGGCCGCGCGTAACCACCACGCCGCACGGTGAAGTGCCCGGCGCCCCGAACCGGGTGCCGGGCACGGGGTGGGACAGCACATTCCATGCCCGATGCCCGGGAGGACGAGCGGAACATTAGACTCATCGGATCGGCATGCTCGACCAGCTCAAGACGCAAGGAGGCACGGGTGGCTCTGCTGACCCGCATCGGTGGACCGCGTGACCTGGACCGGCTCACTCCCGAGCAGCTGGACCAGCTCGCCGAAGAGATCCGGACCTTCCTCGTCGACGCCGTATCGAAGACCGGCGGCCACCTCGGCCCCAACCTGGGTGTGGTCGAACTCACCATCGCCCTGCACCGGGTCTTCGACTCGCCGAAGGACAAGGTGCTGTTCGACACCGGTCACCAGAGCTATGTGCACAAGCTCCTCACCGGCCGGCAGGACTTCTCGAAGCTGAAGAGCAAGGGCGGTCTCTCCGGATACCCCTCCCGTGCCGAGTCCGAGCACGACATCATCGAGAACTCGCACGCCTCCACGGTGCTCGGCTGGGCCGACGGCCTCGCCAAGGCCAACGAGGTGCTGGGCAAGGACGACCACGTCGTCGCGGTCATCGGTGACGGCGCGCTCACCGGCGGCATGGCCTGGGAGGCGCTGAACAACATCGCGGCCGCCAAGGACCGCCCGCTCGTCATCGTCGTCAACGACAACGAGCGCTCGTACGCGCCGACCATCGGCGGCCTCGCCAACCACCTCGCGACGCTGCGCACCACCGACGGCTACGAGCGTTTCCTGGCCCGCGGCAAGGACCTCCTGGAGCGCACCCCCGTCGTCGGGAAGCCGCTGTACGAGACGCTGCACGGGGCCAAGAAGGGGCTGAAGGACTTCATCGCCCCGCAGGGCATGTTCGAGGACCTCGGCCTGAAGTACGTCGGCCCGATCGACGGTCACGACATCGAGGCCCTGGAGTCCGCGCTGCAGCGCGCCAAGCGCTTCGGCGGCCCCGTCATCGTGCACTGCCTCACCGAGAAGGGCCGCGGCTACACCCCCGCCCTGCTCGACGAGGCCGACCGCTTCCACGCCGTCGGCAAGATCCACCCCGACACCGGCCTCCCGGTCGCCACCTCGGGCCTCGACTGGACGTCCGTCTTCGGCGAGGAGATGGTCAAGCTCGGCAAGGAGCGCGAGGACATCGTCGCGATCACCGCGGCCATGCTCCAGCCGGTCGGCCTGACCAAGTTCGAGAAGGCGTTCCCGGACCGGATCTACGACGTCGGCATCGCCGAGCAGCACGGCGCGGTCTCCGCGGCCGGCCTCGCCACCGGCGGACTGCATCCCGTCTTCGCGGTGTACGCCACCTTCCTCAACCGCGCCTTCGACCAGGTGCTGATGGACGTCGCGCTGCACAAGTGCGGTGTGACGTTCGTCCTGGACCGGGCCGGGGTCACCGGCACCGACGGCGCCTCGCACAACGGCATGTGGGACATGTCGATCCTCCAGTGCGTGCCCACGCTCCGGATCGCCGCCCCGCGCGACGCCGACCAGGTCCGCGCCCAGCTCCGCGAGGCCGTCGAGGTCGACGACGCACCGACCGTGGTCCGCTTCTCCAAGGGCGCGGTCGGCCCGGCGGTCAAGGCCGTCGGCCGGGTCGGCGGCATGGACGTGCTGCGCGAGCCCGGCACCACCCGGCCGGACGTCCTCCTGGTCTCCGTCGGCGCGCTCGCCCCGATGTGTCTGGAGATCGCCGAGCTGCTGGAGGCCCAGGGCATCTCGACGACCGTCGTCGACCCGCGCTGGGTCAAGCCGGTCGACGAGGCCATGGCCCCGCTCGCCGAGCAGCACCGGGTCGTCGTCACCGTCGAGGACAACAGCCGGGCCGGCGGTGTCGGCTCCGCCGTCTCCCAGGCCCTGCGCGACGCGGGGGTCGACGTACCCCTGCGCGACTTCGGCATCCCGCCGCGCTTCCTCGACCACGCCTCCCGCAAGGAGGTCATGGCCGAGATCGGGCTGACGGCGCCGGACATCGCCCGCCAGGTCACCGGCCTCGTGGCCAAGCTGGACGGCCGCTTCGGGAACGGCGCCGACACCCGCTCGGTGATCGAGCCCGCCCGCGACTGACACGCCCGCCGCGCGAGAGCGCGCACCGATACGGCCGATGGGCCGGTCGAGTCACCCTGTACGGGTGGTCCGACCGGCCCATTCGCGTGAGATCGTCCGCTGCGGAGCCCTGCGTCGCCGATGCGGTCCCAAATCATGGCGTACACGACGAGTGCGTGGAGGTACGCCGGTGACTGCCCAGCAGGACACACCACCCAGCAGCGACGGACTGTTCCGGACCAAGACGGTCGAGCAGTCCATCCGCGACACCGAGGAGCCGGAGCACGCGCTCAAGAAGTCCCTCTCCGCCCTGGACCTCACGGTCTTCGGAGTGGGCGTCATCATCGGCACCGGCATCTTCGTCCTCACCGGCAAGGTGGCCAAGGAGACGGCGGGCCCCGCCACCGCCCTCGCCTTCGTGGTCGCCGGCGTCGTCTGCGCGCTGGCGGCGCTCTGCTACGCCGAGTTCGCCTCCACCGTCCCGGTCGCCGGCTCCGCCTACACGTTCGCGTACGCCTCGCTCGGCGAACTGGTCGCCTGGATCATCGGCTGGGACCTGGTACTGGAATTCGCACTGGGCACGGCGGTGGTGGCGGTCGGCTGGTCCGGTTACGTCCGCTCCCTGCTGGACAACTTCGGCTGGCACATGCCCGACGCACTCTCCGGAACGGATGCGGCGAAAGGTTTCGGCTTCGACATCCTGGCCTTCGCCCTGGTGCTCGTCCTGACCGTGGTGCTGGTGCTCGGCATGAAGCTGTCCGCCCGGGTCACGACCGTCGTGGTCGCCATCAAGGTCGCGGTGGTGCTGATCGTGATCATCGCGGGGCTGTTCTTCGTGAAGGCCGCCAACTACTCGCCGTTCATCCCCGAGGCGCAGCCGCAGCCCGCGGGCTCCGGGCTGACGGCGCCGCTGGTCCAGCTGATGTTCGGTTACGCGCCCACCAACTTCGGCGTCATGGGCATCTTCACCGCCGCCTCCGTCGTCTTCTTCGCCTTCATCGGCTTCGACGTGGTGGCCACCGCGGCCGAGGAGACGAAGCTTCCGCAACGTGACATGCCACGTGGCATCCTCGCCTCGCTCTTCATCTGCACCGTGCTCTATGTCGCCGTATCGCTGGTGGTCACCGGCATGCAGCACTACACGGGGCTGTCGGTGGAGGCCCCGCTGGCCGACGCCTTCAAGGCCGTCGGCCATCCCGTCTACGCCGGGCTCATCAGCTTCGGAGCCGCTATCGGCCTCACCACCGTCTGTCTGATCTTGCTGCTGGGGCAGACCCGGGTCTTCTTCGCGATGAGCCGGGACGGACTGCTGCCGCGGTTCTTCTCCAAGACGCACCCGAAGTTCGGCACCCCGTACCGCCCGACCGTCCTGCTCGGCGTGATCATCGCGATCGTCGCCGGTTTCACCAGCATCAACGAGCTGGCGACGCTGGTGAACATCGGCACACTCTTCGCGTTCGTCGTGGTCGCCCTGGGTGTGCTGGTGCTGCGCCGTACCCGCCCCGAACTCCACCGCGCCTTCCGCACCCCTTGGGTACCGGTGATCCCGGTCCTCTCGGTGGCCGCGTCGGTGTGGCTGATGCTCAACCTTCCCGCGGAGACCTGGCTGCGTTTCGGCATCTGGATGGCCATCGGCGTGGTCGTCTACTTCGCCTACGGGCGCGGACACAGCCGGATCAACGAGCCCGTCGGCCGCCCGTAGTTCCGTCCGTACGCCGAGTCTCCGTCGAGGACCGACGGAGACTCGGCGTACCGGCCGTTCCTTCTGCCCCGTCAGCCGCCGGTGGCGGGGGACTTCTTCGCGGACTCCGGGATCGTGCCGTCCTTGCGGATGGCCTTCCAGAGGTCGTCGGCCTGCGGCTGGGCCGCCACCACGCGGTTGGGGTCCTGCTTGTCGTACGCCACCGGCAGCATGATCGTTTCCATGGTGCCCGGGTCCACGCCGTTCATCGACCGGGCGAACTCCGCGAGCGAGGTGAGCGAGGCGAGTCCCGCGTCGGTGGTCAGCGACTTGGTGGCCGAGTTGGCGATCTTGTAGGACTTGGTCGGACTGCCCAGCAGGTCCTGCGACTTGACCTCGCTCAGCAGGGCGAGGAGGAACTGCTGCTGAAGCCCGATCCGGCCGAGGTCGCTGCCGTCCCCGATGCCGTGACGGGTGCGGACGTACGCGAGCGACTCGGTGCCGTCGAGCTTGTGCGGGCCCTTGGTGAGGTCGAGGCCGGACGACTTGTCGTGGATGTCCTGCGGAACATCGACCGTGACGCCCCCGATGGCGTCCACCAGATCCTTGAACCCGGCGAAGTTGATCTCCAGGTAGTGGTCGATCCGGACCTTGGACATCTTCTCGACGGTCTTGACCACACAGGCCGGACCGACCTGCGAGTAGACGGAGTTGAACATCACACGGTTCGCCGACGGCACCGTGGAGCCGTCGGCCTTGGCGCACTCGGGCCGGGTCACCAGGGTGTCACGGGGTATGGACACGGCGACCGCCCTGGACCGGCCCTCGGGAATGTGCACCACCATCGCGGTGTCGGACCGGGCGCCGCTGACGTCACCGCCGCCGCCCAGCTCCTTGTTCTCGGCACCGGCCCGCGAGTCGGATCCGAGCACCAGCAGGTTCTGACCGCTGGTCGGCAGCTTCTCGGGGCGGTCCTCGCCGAGCGCCTTGTCGATGTCCACGCCCGTGATGTTCCCGTCGAGGCGGCTGTAGAGCCAGTAGACGGTGCCGCCGGCGGCGAGCAGCAGGACGAGCAGGACGCTCAGGGTGATCTTGAGGCCGCGGCGGCGCTTGCGAGGGGCTCCCCGCCCCTTCCGTCCGCCGCCGGAGGCCGGACGACCGTCGTGCGTGCCCTGCGTCATGGCGTCGTGGGTCATCCTGGTCGAGTCCTCAAATCTCGTGGCCCGAGGTGGGCTGTGGAGTGCGTGGGACTCGGGTGGGGGGTGTGGCCGGTCCGTGCGTGCATGACTGAGCGTGCACTATAGAACAGAGGATCGTGCGAATGGGTGTTTTGGTCCCCGGAATCATGATCTGCGCCGCTCGAACTACTATTCGTTCATGACTTGGTTGATCACGGGTGGGGCGGGCTTCATCGGGGCGCACGTCGTCCGCGCTATGCGCGAGGCCGGTGAGCCGGTCGTCGTGTACGACGATCTCTCGACGGGCGACCGCTCGCGGGTGCCCGCGGATGTCCCGTTCATCCAGGGATCGACGCTCGACGCGGCCCTGCTGCGCAGCACCCTGGCGGAGCTGCCGGTGCGGGGTGTGGTCCATCTCGCCGCGAAGAAGCAGGTCGCGGAGTCCGTCGAGCGCCCGCTGTTCTACTACCGGGAGAACGTGCAGGGACTGCAGACCCTGCTGGAGGCCGTGGCCGGCAGCGAGGTGCGGGCGTTTCTCTTCTCCTCGTCGGCGGCGGTCTATGGAATGCCCGACGTACGGGTGGTGACGGAGACGACTCCGTGCGCCCCGATCAACCCCTACGGCGAGACCAAGCTGGCGGGCGAGTGGATGGTGCGCGCCGCGGGGAAGGCGCACGGCATCGCCACCGCCTCGATGCGGTACTTCAACGTCGCCGGCGCGGCCGCACCGGCCCTCGCCGACACGGGCGTCTCCAACCTGGTGCCCATGGTCTTCGAGAAGCTGACCCGGGGAGCGGCCCCGGTGGTCTTCGGTGACGACTACGACACCGCGGACGGCACCTGCGTACGCGACTTCATCCATGTCGACGACATCGCCTCGGCACACCTCGCCGCGGCGCGGGCGCTCCTCGGCC
This sequence comes from Streptomyces sp. NPDC048295, assembly GCF_040652135.1. NCBI lineage: Bacteria > Bacillati > Actinomycetota > Actinomycetes > Kitasatosporales > Streptomycetaceae > Streptomyces > Streptomyces sp. NPDC048295. Next base: position 105,682 of record NZ_JBEZLL010000011.1, on the reverse strand, counting down.
GGGAGCCGGGCACCGACCTGACCGTCAACATCGGCCGGGGCGAGGGCGTCTCGGTGCGCGAGATGATCGAACTGATCGGTGAGGTGACGGGGTACGGGGCCGATTCGGCTCCGGTGTCGGCGCCGCGCAGGGCCGGCGACCCGGCGAGGGTCGTCGCCTCGGCCGACCGGATCCGTACCGAGCTGGGCTGGTCCGCGCGGCACGACGCGCGCGAGATGGTCGCCTCGGCGTGGGAGGGCTGGTGCCTCAGGCACCCCGCGGCGCGTCGTCCCGCAGCCGCTACCGCCTCGACCTGAGCCTGCCATGGCTTGTTTATGATGTCTCGATCCAGCGCCCGTGACCTGCACGGGCCTGCTCACCGGGGAGGGTGACGAACGGCGATGAGCAGCGCCTCCCTACGTGAAGCGAAGCAGCGGAGCGAGCCCGCGGCGGAGGAGTCCGGGCGGCTCTCCCATGTCCTGGGCGGTCCCTGGCTGCTGACCGGACATGACGGCAGGCTGACCGCGTACGTCCACATCGACGGTGCCGTGCTGCGATGGACCGAGTCGGCCCCCGGGGGCCGGCAGTGGACGGGGCCGGAGGTCCTGCCCGCGAAGGGCATCGACCGGCTCACCGTGGTGCAAGGGCAGAATCGTTACGCCCATCTGCTGGGGCGCCGCGTCCGGGCGCGGGCCGACGGCTGGACGAACGTGGACATCATGTACGCCACCCAGTACCAGACGGGCCGCCCGATGACGCAGTGGCGCTCGCTGGGCAATCCGTTCAAGGAGATCGACAGGGCGGTCGAGATCGGTGCCCCGGCAGCCGCCGTCGCGAGCGACGGCGCGCTGTACGTCTGTGTCCCGACCGGACCGGGCGGAGTGGCCCTGCGCCGCGAGGACAAGCGGGGCCGGTGGGAGGCGTGGGCGCAGCTCCAGGTCTCCGGCACCACCGACGGGCCGGCGCCCGCGGCGACCTCGTCCGGCCGGGTGGAGGTCCTGGTCCCCACCCGTACCGCCGCGCTCCAGCTCCGGCAGGAGGAGCCGGGCGGCGCCCTGGTGCGCGGATACGACGCGGCCGTGGCTCCCCTGCCCGGATCGGTGACCGCGCTGGAGACCGCCCCGGGACGGCTGACCTACTACCTGACCGACGCAGGGGGCTCCGGTGCCGTCGCGGTCCGGGAGGGCAGCTGGCCGCTGCCGCTGGGGGGCAACCCCGGGGACGGCCGCATCGCCGCGGTCCGGACGACGGTGGACGGCTTCGACTGCACGGTGCTCGCGGTCCGCGGGGCCGACGGGACGGTCAACCTCGGTGTCTGCGCGACCGGGAGCGAGCAGGCCGGATTCTGGTGGACCGGTACCGGGATGAGCTGCGCCGGAGATCCGGCGCTGGCTGCCGACGGCCACGGAAGAGCGGTCGTCGCGGTCGTCGGCGCCGATGGCGGGCTGGCCGTCGTGCGCCAGGAGGAAGGCCAGGGGCTCACCCTCGGCGACTGGAGCCGGGTATGAGCGCCACGAGTCCGACGCAGCGCGTGACGATCGTCGCCGCACGCCACCGCGAGGCGGTGGCGCTCGTCGCGGCGGAGGGCGCCGGTGCCGAGCTCACCGTCCTGTGCGTCGAGGAGGACGGCAAGGACGGACGGGCGGCACTGGACCGCGCCCTCGCCGACGCCGGACGGCGCGGCTGCGAGGTCGCGGGCTCCCCGCGCACCATCGGTACGCAGGACGGCGGCGACGCACTGCTCCGGGAGCTGCGCGCACTGCGCCCGCAGCGGGTGCGCCTGGCGGACCCCGATCCGGCGCATGTCTCGTACGACGACGAACACGACGTTCCCGTGCACGACGAGCCGGCCGAGCACGCCGCCGCCGCGCTCGCCGCGCTGACCGCGGCCCGCGAACTGCAGCTGGAGTCGGGGACCCCGGTCTTCGTCGACTGCCACCGAGCCGGTGCGGACGGACGGACCGGCACCGCCCCGCAACCGCGCTACCCGTACCCGGCGCACTGGCTGGCCGAGGGATTCGACGGCAGGCTCACCGCCTTCCTGCCCTCCGCGGCGGGCGTCGTGCGATGGACGCAGCGCGAACCGGGGGGTACCGCCTGGCAGGGGCCGGAACTCCTGCCAGGTCCGCGGCTGATGCCCGGCCTCCGGGTGGTCCGGGACGCGCACGGCTTCCCGCATCTCTTCGCGTTGCGCCGGACCCCGCTCAAGGACGGCGGCGACGACATCGCGGTGGTGCGGGCCACCCAGTACCGCACCGGCCACCCGCTCACCCCGTGGCACTCGCTGGGCAGCCCGAACCCCGGAAACCGGTACCGCAGCCGGGAGGTCGGCTTCCCGGCTGCCGCGTTCGACGGCGAGGGCGGCCTCTTCGTCTTCGTACGCAACTTCGGCCACAGCGTGAGCTACCGGCACCAGGGGGCCGACGGCGTCTGGACTCCGTGGCAGCACCTGCGGGGCGTCCGCGTCGCCGACGAACTCGTCGCCGTGACCACGGCCGGCGGTCAGGTCGAGCTCTTCGCCCGGGCCCGGGACTCCGCCGCGGTGCTGCGCTGGCACCGCTCGGGGCCCGACGGCGCGTGGACCGAGGACCGGTCGGTGCCCCTCGCGCCCTGCCCGGGATCGATGGCGGCCGGGCCGGAGCCCGGAACGGTTCTCGTCCGTGACCTGAGGACCGGCGAGCCCTGCGTCTGGTGGCCGGGAGCCACGGGCCCGGTGCCGCTCGGCGGCGCGGAGGGAGCGGGCCCCGTCACCGGCGTCCGGGGTGTCGAGGTGGACGGCTGGGCGTACTCCCTGCTGCTCCGGTCCGGCCCCGGGGGAGCCTGCGCGGTGGGGATGCATGCCGAGGGCCGGGCGGACGCGGGCGTGTGGTGGAACGAGGTCCCCGCGGATTCGATGGTGATGCCCGCAGTTGTCCGGGATCGTATGGGGACCGTTACTTTGGCGGCGCTCACAGCCGGATCACAGCTGGCACTCTCTCACCGAGAGTCACCTTCCGGCGGGTTCGAGTTCGCTCACTGGTACACAGTGTGACCACCTGTCGCCCTTGATGATCTTTTTGGCCACGAGGTTGGCCAAAACCTGTTTAGGTTTTGATAAAGTCTGTGAATCTTCAATGTGAAGGGTTCGGGGGAGTCTCGTGAACATTCGGATATCCCTCGACCGTGTATGGATGGACGGGGGCCTGCCGCTGTCGTTCTCGTGACTGAGGGGTTATGGCCAAGCTGTCCTTGCGTGCCGTCCAGAAGCTCACCTGCAAGAAGCGTGATGCGTGGTGGACGGTGATCCTGGTCGACCCCGTGGCCACGCGGATGCTCATCGTGATGGCGCGGTTCAACTTCATCACGCCCAACCGTGTGACGTGGGCGGCGCTGTTCGTCGGGCTCGGTTCCGCCGGGTTCTTCCTCAAGGGCGACATGCAGTCCCTGATCATCGGGGCGGCGCTCTACCACCTGAGCTTCATCCTCGACTGCATCGACGGAAAGCTCGCGAGGCTCAAGGGCAACGGCACCGTCTTCGGTGGCTGGCTCGACTACGTCTTCGACCGCATCAGGGTGCTCTTCTGTGCCCTCGCCCTGATGGGCGGGCAGTACCTGCGCAACGGTGACGAAAGGTTTCTGCTCGCCGCTCTGATGGTCGTCTTCCTCGACATGCTCCGGTACGTCGACGCCCTTCAGATCTACAAGATGCGCATGTCGATGCGGACGAAGATCGAGAAGGTCACCCAGGAGCGCCGTGAGGCGGAACGCCTGGCCGCCGACGAGAACCAGGCGGAGCCCGAGGCACAGCAGATCCGGTTCATGGAGGACCTGCTGCGGGAGAACCCCGAGGCCGAGGCGGAGCTGCTCAAGGAACAGGCGGGCACCGGCCAGGTGGTCGACCTGCACGCCCAGTTCCGCCACCGGTTCCCCTGGTACCTCCGGGTGCGCCAGGCGCTGCTGCGCAGCCGTATCAGGCCGCACCTCATCAGCGGCATCGAGTTCCAGATGTTCGTCTTCATCGTGGGACCGCTGATCGGCCGGATCCTCCTGACCACGGTGGTCTCCGCGGTCCTGCTGGGGATCTTCGAGCTGATCATCATGTACAAGTTCTGGCTCTCCACCCGCGACTTCACCCAGGTGATGGCCGAGCTGTCGCAGACCCCGTCCGGCGCGGGCTCCATCGCCCCCCACCTCCACCGGGGCAGGCACCGCCGCGGTGTGCAGGGCGACCCGCTCGCCGACCCGGCGTTCCAGGCACCGCCGCCCTACGAGGACCCCGGATTCCAGCCCTACCCCGAGCCCTACCCCGCGTACGGGGCGCAGGTTCCGCCGGCCCCGGAGCAGCCGACGCAGATGTACCGGCCGCCGGGGCCCCAGGGGCACGACCACCCGGCACCGGACCGGCCGCAGGTGTACACCCCCTATGGCGTGCCGCCCACCCACGGATACCCGGGAGACCGAGAGGGCGTCGGATGAACCACGAGCAGGACACACCCGACGTCTGGGTCACGGTGGTCATCCCCGCGTACAACGCGGCCACGACGATCGGCAAGGCACTCCAGTCCGCCGTCAACCAGACGTACGAGCTGGTCGAGGTCGTCGTCGTCGACGACGCCTCCACGGACAACACCCTCGACGTCGTGAAGAACTTCGCCGGGAACAACCACCGTGTCCGCGTGCTCCGCCGGCCCACCAACAGCGGCGGCGTCGGTGCGCCCCGGAACCTGGGCATCGCGCAGGCCGCCGGCCGGTACGTGATGTTCCTCGACGCCGACGACGAGCTTCCGCCCCGCGCCTGCGAGCTGCTGCTGGCCGGGGCGCTGGAGAGCGGCAGCGACATCACCGCGGGCAAGGCCGTCCGGGTCAACCGGGCCACCGGCGAGAGCGAGGGCTGGGCCCCCGAGGTGTACGCGCTGGCGCGCACCGTGCCCGGTCTGGCGGAGTTCCCGCTGATGCTCGCCGACCCGATCGCGGCGGCCAAGCTGTACCGGGTGGACTTCCTCCGGGCGGGCGGGGTCTGGTTCCCCGAGGGGGTCTTCTACGAGGACACCTACTTCTCCACGGTGGCGGGCTGCCTCGCCGACGGGATCACCGTCATCACCGACCCCGTCTACCGCTGGATGTGGGAGCCCGAGGGCGGATCGATCACCGGCCGGACGGGCGAGCTGCGCTCCATCAACGACCGGGTCGCGGTGCACCGGGCCACGGACGCCTTCCTGCTCGACCGAGGCCTGTGGCAGCTCAAGGTCCGCAAGGACTCGAAGTTCCTCGCACACGACCTGCGCCTGTACATGCGGGCGCTCGCGGAGGGCGACCCGGAGTTCCAGCAGGGATTCGCCGAGATCGCGAGCAACTACCTCTTCTCCCTCAGCGACGAGGCCTTCGAGCTGTGCGACCCGGTCGACCGGGTCAGGGCCTACCTCGTCATGTACCAGGAGATCGAGGCGGCGCTCACCACGCTCGACTACGTGCAGCGCAAGAGCGTGCTGTCCTCCTTCCTCGTGGAGGAGGACGGGCGGGTCTACTGGTCGGGCGACCATCTTCACCTGCCGGACGCCCGGCGCATGCTCGATGTGACGGAACTCGGCCTCTCGGCGGCCAAGCTCGCCCAGGAGCCGCTCTTCGCCCAGCTCGACGAGTGGTCCGTGGCCGACGGGAAGCTCCGCTTCGAGGGCAGGCTGGTCAACCGCTTCGGGCGGATCGAACCCGGGCACGATCTCAAGTTGACCCTGGCCGTACGCAACCGTCACACGAAGAAGGACGTCACGGCCCCGATCGACGGCGTCGAGGTCGGCGAACGGTTCGTCGGCTTCGGGGGAACCGTCGACCTGCCCTCCGTCCTCGGCGAAGAATTCTCCGACAGCACGGTCTGGAACGTATCGGTCGTCGTCGAGTGGAACCGGGCCAGGTCCCGTTCCCCGCTCAATGTGCGGGACGTGGAACTCTCCGGGCTGCACTTCTTCACGAACGGGGAGGAGCTGGAGGGCTACCGCACGATCAGCGGCAACCTCGCCCTGAGGGCGGCGACGGCGGGCCGCAGGACCTTCGAGTCCGCGCAGAACGACCCCGACGCGCCGTGGATGTGGTGGCGCAACCTGCTCCACCCGCCGATATCCCGCCTCGACCACCCCTTCGAGATGGCCGTCGTCGTGCCCTGCTACAACGTGGCCAAGTATCTGGACGACTGCCTCGGCTCGATCGCGGCCCAGGAGGGCTTCGCCGCCACCCAGGTCATCCTGGTGGACGACGGCGCCACCGACGAGACACCCCGGATCCTCGACGACTTCGCGCAGTACTACGCCAACGTCACGGTCGTCCACCAGACCAACGGCGGACTCGGGAACGCCCGGAACAACGGCCTGGACCGGGTCACCGCACCGTATGTGACCTTCCTCGACTCCGACGACATCCTCGGCGAACGGGCCCTGTCGCACATGCTCCAGTCGGCCTGGCGGGACGGTTCCGAGCTGGTCGTGGGCGACCTGGTGAACTTCCCCGACCGGCCCTACGGCCCCTGGAAGCAGTACTTCGGCCAGGGCGACCGCCTCATCGACGACTTCGCCTCCGTACCCGATCTGATCTTCAGCGGATCCGCGTGCAACAAGCTGTTCAGCACGCAACTGCTGCGCAGGCTCGGGGTCCGCTTCGGCGAGGGAGTCCACTTCGAGGACTCCTGGGTCACGCTGCCGAGCATGCTGCGGGCCAACGCCATCAGCCTGGTCGACCGCCCGGTGTACTACTACCGCGGGCGCCCCGACGGGTCCTCCATCATGGACTCGCTGTGGAGCAAGCCGGCGAACTACCGGGACCACCTGCGGCTCAACCACTTCCTGCTGGACCACACCGCCACCGAGCGGGCCGAGGTCCGGCACATGTTCCAGCGCTATGTGACCCGTACCTACAAGGGCTTCCTGTGCAACGCCCGCAACGTCATGGGCCGGACACAGCTGGAGGAGATGTTCCCGGACATCTGCCGCCACTACGCGCAGATACCCGACGAGGTCATCCTCGAATACGCCACCAACCCCGCCCAGCAGCTCGACCACTACGCGGCGAAGAGCGGGAACTTCGAGCTCTTCTGCAACCCGGAACCGGCGCTGGAGAACGCCCCGCTGGCACTGGAGATCGACGACGACGGCTTCCACCGGACCTTCCCGGGAGGCACCCGGAACACCCGCACCGCCCGCGTCAACGACCCCAACGTCGTCGTCGAATCGGTCCGTACCCGGGGCGATGTGCTGGTCGTCGAGGGCTGCCTGGCCTTCCCCGGCATGAACATCAGCGGCCCCATGGAGAACCCGCTGGAGTTCGTCTACCAGACCGCCCACGCCAAGATCGTCGTGCCGCTGCGCCAGGTCGCCCGCCGCGACCTGTGGAACACCCGCAACGGCCGCGACCTCTACGCCGGCTGGTACGCGGAGATCCCGGTCGCGGACCTGGCACGCAGCGGATTCGGGGTCGGCGACTTCCGGCTCCGGGTGCACCGCGAGGACGGTTCGCGGCAGCGCAACATCGTCATGAAGGCCCGCCTCCCGCTGCACCGGCTGAAGGGCCCCGGCCGGATCGCCGGTTACCGCTACATGCTGACCATCGGGGGCCAGGACGCGCTGCACCTGCGCCTCGTCGACCGGAAGGCCGGCGCGCGGGCGAAGCACCTCCTGTGGCGGATGTCCCGCGAGATCCGCATTCTCAAGACCCGCAACCCGGGCTGGCGGATGCGCCTCGCCTACTGGCTCGTCCATCCGTTCCTCGACCGCCGTGAGATCTGGCTCATCGGCGAGCGGTCGGACACGGCCCAGGACAACTCGTACCACTTCTTCAAGTGGATGCGGACACACCGCAAGCGGCGCAAGGCGTACTACGTCATCGACGGGAACTCGCCCGACTACAAGAAGGTCGCCCCCTACGGCAGGGTGATCAAGCTCGGTTCCTTCAAGCACCGGATGTATCTGCTGCATGCGACCAAGCTGATCGGCTCGTACGACTCCGAGTCGTACCTGCTGCCCGAGGGCTACCGGAAGGTGCTCTTCCTGCACCGGTTCGGTGAGCTGCTGAAGTACCAGCGGGTCTTCCTGCAGCACGGAATCATCTACAACGACGTGACCTCGGGCGTGGACCAGCGGATCACCAGTTACGACATGATCGTGACCACGGGCCGTCAGGAACGCGCCTACCTGGCGCGTGAGGCCGGCTTCGGCGACCGCGCGGTGCTGGCGGGCCTGCCCAGGTTCGACGCGCTGCGGCGCGAGCCGGGGAAGCGTCCGCGGATCCTGCTCATGCCGACCTGGCGGCAGTGGATCGTCACGGCCTCCTACAAGAAGTCCGCGGGCCCGGCCAAGACGGCCTTCACCCAGTCCGAGTACTTCCGATTCTACCGGTCGCTGCTCTCCGACCGCAGGCTCGTGGCGGCCCTGGAACACCACGGCGTCGACCTGGAGTTCTTCCCGCACTACGAGATCCGGCCCTACCTGCACAACTTCCGGATCGACTCCCCGGCGATCGAGGTCGCCGACCCCGCGACGCGCAATGTCCAGGAAGCCATGAAGGAGTGCTCCCTCATGGTCACGGACTACTCGTCCGTCTTCTTCGACGTGGCCTACATGGGGATCCCGCTCGTCCATGTGCCCTTCGACGAGGAGGACTTCTACGGACGCCACTACAAGCGGGGCTACTTCGATCTGACGGAGCACGGCTTCGGCCCGGTCTGCCGCACGGTGGACCAGGCCGTCGACGAGATCATCGCCTCGATGGCCGGGAACTTCACCGTCGAGAGCCCCTACCGCGAGCGCGCGGAACAGTTCTTCGCGCACCGCGGCGGGGGCAACTGCGAGCGGGTCTACGAGGCGATCGACGCCCTGGGCACGGCGAGCGCCGCCGATCTCGGCCCCTCGGGGCCCGTCGCCGCACTGCCCGCCGTCCGCATGTACCCGGACGACGGGACGCGGGACGCCGGCCGGACGGCCGTGCCCGCGGCGGACCGGGGGACGTACGAGGACGGGTGGGACCGTGCTGTCTGACCGGAATCCCGGACAGGGCGGGCCCCGCCGGATCTTCCTCGCGGGTGACTCCGCCGCGGTGACGCGGGAAGCGGGCAAGGCGCCCATGACGGGCTGGGGCCAGGTGCTCCACTTCTTCCTCGACCCGCGGGAGGTGGAGATCGTCAACTGCGCACGGGCCGGGGCGAGCGCCCGCACCTTCAGCGAGCGGGGCAGGCTCGACTGGATCCTCCGGCACATCCGCCCCGGGGACCATCTGCTCACGTCCTTCGGCATCAACGACGCCAAGCCGGAGGAGTGGCTGCGCACGGAGGCGTACGGCGACTTCCCCCGCCACCTGCGGAAGTTCATCGACGGCGCGCGCGAGCGCCAGGCCCATCCGGTGCTGATCAGCCCGCCCGAACGGGACACCCACGATGTGCACGGCAACATGCCGAGGAGCATCACGGAGTACCCGATGGCGATGCGCGACCTCGCGGCCGAGTGCAGCGTCCCGTACATCGACCTCTACGAACGGAGCCACAGCTGGTGGGAGGGGCTGGGTCCGGAGGGCGTACGTCCCTTCTTCATCCACCTCGAACCGCAGGAGCACCCGAACTACCCGGAGGGTTTCCACGACCCCGGTCACATGACGCCGGAGGGGGCCATCGCGTGCGCGCGCTATGTCGCCCACGCGCTGGCGGAACAGCGGATCGTGCCACCGCACTGGGCCGTCGACCTCCACCGGGCGGACTTTCCCCCGGAGTGGGTGACCTGGCTCGACGAGGAGACACACGCCGAGCTGACCAGGTCACGCACACTGGGTTCGAACTGAGAGCCGGACGATCATGAGTACTTTCACCCTCACCGGGATGCGCAGCGTCCAGCAGGACAATCCCTCGATCGTGGCGCACATGGAGCTCCGGTCCACCGCGGACCCCCGGCTGCCCGTCGAGCCCGGCCGCCGGATCGACTTCGAGTGGATCCTCACCCCGCAGGGCGAGGGCACCCGCTACTACGGCTACCTCATGGCCGACTCGTTCGACTCGGTCGCCACCATCGAGAACATGGCCGGAATGAGCCTGCTGCCGTCCGGCGACCGGTACGCGACATCGACCGGCCCCGGAGTCGAGCGCGTCGCCAGGTTCTCGCTCCGGGTGAACCGGCACGTCGCCCCCGACGCCTTCCTCGTCCCCGTCCTGCGCGCGGGCATCATCGCCGACGGCGGAAAGAGTCTGACCTCCACCACGTTCTCCCTGAAGAACCATGGATTCCGCATCGCCCCGCTGCCTCCGCAGGGCCGGAGCATGACGGTGGTGCCCGGGTACCGCGGTGTGCTGACCGGTCTCACCGCCGGGATGGGCGAGGACGTCCGGCTGGTCGGTGTCGGACCCGCCCGGCACGGGGTGACGAGTGTCGGGGCGGACGGCGCGGTGACGTACCAGCCGTTCTCCGGCCATCTGGGCTACGACTGGTTCGACTACGTGCTCGACGCCGGCGCCGGCCACCTGGTCCCCGGCCGGGTGACGGTCCACGTCGGAGACCTCGGCGAGACACCCGGAGTGCTCGGAGGCCGGGCACCGGGAACATGAGGCCGTACCGGGGACACCTCGTGCGGTGGTGCGCGGTCCTGCTGGCCATCGCGGCCACGGCCACCGGCTGCACCGGACACGCTCCCGCCGGGCGCGACGACCTGCCGCGCCCGGCCCGGCCGGCCGGGGAGTGCGGGCAGGGACTGCCGTGCGGGGTGGCGGAGGAGTGGATCACCCGCCGGCTGGCGGACGGAGCGCGGGTCTCCATCGGCGTGGTGAGCGTCCGCCCGTCCGCCCGTGTCACGGTGAAGCCGGTCGTCGGCGACCATCTCGCGACCACCGAGACCGTCCGCCGGACGGCGCGGCGCGAACGGGCCGTGGCCGCGGTGAACGGCTCCTTCTTCGACATCGCCGGCTCCCCGGTCTTCAGCGGCTATCCAGGAGACCCGCTGGGCATCCTGGTGGTCGAGGGCCGGCTGCTCAGCGAGGCGGCGAACGGCCGGACCGCGCTGATCCTGCCCGGCGCCGGAGGCCGGCCCCGCATCGGCGAAGTGCGTTCCGGGATACGGCTGACCGCGCCGGACGGGGCCGTGCGTGAGCTGGACGGGGTCGACCGGGTGCCGGGCAGAATCGTCGGCTGCGGGGGCACCGGCGGGGACCGGCTGGCCGGTACGGGGCTGCCGGAGCAGCGGCCCCGGCACAATCAACTCTGCCTGGACGACAGCGAGATCGTCGCCTTCACGCCCGACTGGGGCGCACATTCACCCCCCGGCGCACCCGGCAGCGTGGAGGCCGTGCTCGACCACGACGGGCGGGTGACAGGCCTCCGCAGCCCCGCCGGCGGCGGGATCCCGCGAAGCGGCTCCACCCTCACCGGGATCGGGGAGGGCGCCGACTGGCTGCGGGAACACGCCCGTCAGGGGCCGCCGTTCGTCCGGCGGACGCGTGTGACGGACGGGAGCGGGCGGAGCATCCTGGCACCGGGAGTCTCGGTGCTGGGCGCGGGCCCCGCGCTGCTGCGCGGCGGGGAGACATGGATCAACGCCGCGGCCAACGGCTTCACCGGCGACACGTCGACCGAGCGCCGGCCCCGCACGGTCGCCGCCGTCAAGGCGGACGGCACGCTCCTCCTCGCGGTCTTCGACGGCCGCGGCCCCGACAGCGCGGGCGTCACCCTGCGGGAAGCGGCGGAGATCCTGCGCTCCCTGGGTGCACGGGAGGCTCTCAACCTCGACGGCGGAGGCTCCACCACGATGGTGGTGAACGGACGGCTCCGCAACCGGCCCAGGAGCGCGGAGGGAGCCCCGGTACGGGAACGCGCGGTGGCCGACGCACTGGTCGTCGTGGCGCGCTGACGGCCGGACAGGCGCGGGTGGGGCGGCACACCGAACGGGCCGTACGGGAAGCTCCCCGTACGGCCCGCTCGGCGATACCGGCCTGGCGTTACGCCGGAACGCTCGCCACGCCCTGCGCGAGGAACTTCTTGCCGTTCACCCGCTCCGAGACGCCCTCACGGTCCAGGTACGGCGTGATGCCGCCCAGGTGGAAGGGCCAGCCCGCGCCGGTGATCAGGCACAGGTCGATGTCCTGGGCCTCGGCGACGACGCCCTCGTCCAGCATCAGACCGATCTCCTGCGCGACCGCGTCCAGGACCCGGTCACGGACCTGCTCCTCGGACAGGACGACATCGCCCTGCTTGAGAAGAGCGGCGACCTCCGGGTCCAGCTCCGGCTTGCCGGAGTCGTAGACGTAGAAGCCGCGCTTGCCGGCCTTGACGACCGCCGCGAGGTTCTCCGAGACGGTGAACCGGTCCGGGAAGGCGCGGTTCAGGGTCTCGGAGACATGCAGGCCGATGGCCGGGCCGACCAGCTCCAGCAGCACCAGCGGGGACATCGGCAGGCCGAGCGGCTCGATGGCCTTCTCGGCGACCTCGACCGGGGTGCCCTCGTCGATGACGTTCTGGATCTCGCCCATGAAGCGGGTGAGGATGCGGTTGACGACGAACGCCGGGGCGTCCTTCACCAGCACCGCGGTCTTCTTCAGCTTCCGCGCCACACCGAACGCGGTGGCCAGCGAGGCGTCGTCGGTCCGCTCGCCGCGGACGATCTCCAGCAGCGGCAGGATCGCGACCGGGTTGAAGAAGTGGAAGCCGACGACCCGCTCGGGGTGGGTCAGCTTCGACGCCATCTCGGTGACCGAGAGGGACGAGGTGTTGGTGGCGAGGATCGTGTGCGCCGGGGCGACCGCCTCGACCTCCGCGAACACCTGCTGCTTGACGCCGATCTCCTCGAAGACGGCCTCGATGATGAAGTCGGCGTCGGAAAAGCCCTCCGCCTTGTCCAGCACACCGGAGACCAGGGCCTTGAGGCGGTTGGCCTTGTCCTGGTTGATGCGGCCCTTGCCGAGCAGCTTCTCGATCTCGGCGTGGACGTAGCCCACACCCTTGTCGACGCGCTCCTGGTCGATGTCGGTCAGCACGACCGGCACCTCCAGGCGGCGCAGGAACAGCAGGGCCAGCTGGGAGGCCATCAGACCGGCACCGACGACGCCGACCTTGGTGACCGGGCGGGCCAGGTTCTTGTCCGGGGCACCGGCCGGGCGCTTGGCGCGCTTCTGGACCAGGTTGAAGGAGTAGATCCCCGAGCGCAGCTCGCCGCCCATGATCAGGTCCGCGAGGGCCTGGTCCTCGGCGTCGAAGCCGGCGCCCAGGTCGCCGTTCTTCGCCGCGGCGATGATCTCCAGCGCGCGGTAGGCGGCCGGGGCGGCACCGTGCACCTTGGAGTCGGCGATGGCCTTGCCCCGCGCGACGGCCTGGTCCCAGGCGTCACCGCGGTCGACCTCGGGACGCTCGACCACGACCGTGCCGTTCAGCACGTTCGCGGTCCAGATCAGCGACTGCTCCAGGAAGTCCGCGCCCTCGAAGAGCGCGTCCGCGATCCCGAGCTCGAAGACCTGCTTGCCCTTGAGCTGACGGTTCTGGTTCAGCGAGTTCTCGATGATGACCGAGACCGCGCGGTCGGCACCGATCAGGTTGGGAAGCAGCGCGCAGCCGCCCCAGCCCGGGACCAGACCGAGGAAGACCTCGGGCAGCGAGAAGGCGGGCAGCGCCTTGGAGACGGTGCGGTACGAGCAGTGCAGACCGACCTCGACACCGCCGCCCATCGCCGCGCCGTTGTAGTACGCGAACGTCGGGACCGCGAGGCCGGACAGGCGGCGGAAGACGTCGTGGCCGCCCTTGCCGATGGCCAGCGCGTCGTCGTGGTTCTTCAGCAGCTCGACGCCCTTGAGGTCGGCGCCGACCGCGAAGATGAACGGCTTGCCGGTGATGCCGATACCGGTGATCGCACCCTCGGCGGCCTCCTTCTCGACCTGGTCGACGGCGGCGTTCAGGTTCGCCAGCGACTGCGGTCCGAAGGTGGTCGGCTTGGTGTGGTCCAGGCCGTTGTCCAGCGTGATGAGGGCGAAGCGGCCCGCACCGGCCGGAAGGTCCAGGTGGCGTACGTGCGCCTGGGTGACGACCTCGCCGGGGAACAGCTCGGCCGCACCCTTCAGAAGCTCAGTGGTGGAGCTCACTTGCTGCCTCCGTTGAAGTTCGGGTTCTCCCAGATGACCGAGGCGCCCATGCCGAAGCCGACGCACATCGTCGTCAGGCCGTAGCGGACCTCCGGCTGCTCCTCGAACTGGCGGGCCAGCTGCGTCATCAGACGTACACCGGAGGAGGCGAGCGGGTGGCCGTAGGCGATGGCGCCGCCGTACTGGTTGACGCGCGTGTCGTCGTCGGCGATGCCGTAGTGCTCCAGGAAGGCGAGCACCTGGACGGCGAACGCCTCGTTGATCTCGAACAGACCGATGTCGTCGATGGTCAGACCGGCCTTGGCCAGGGCCTTCTCGGTCGACGGGATCGGACCGTAGCCCATGACCTCCGGCTCGACGCCCGCGAAGGCGTACGAGACCAGGCGCATCTTGACCGGGAGGCCCAGCTCCCGGGCGACGTCCTCGGCGGCGAGCAGGGAGGCGGTGGCGCCGTCGTTGAGACCGGCCGCGTTGCCGGCGGTGACCCGGCCGTGGGCACGGAACGGGGTCTTCAGACCCGCGAGCGACTCCATGGTCGTACCCGGGCGCATCGGCTCGTCGGCGGTGACCAGGCCCCAGCCGGTCTCGCCGGCTTCGGCGTTGGTGCGGCGCACCGAGATCGGCACCAGGTCCTGCTGGATCTTGCCGTTGGCGTACGCCTTGGCGGCCTTCTCCTGCGAGCGGACCGCGTACGCGTCGGCACGGTCCTTGGTGATCTGCGGGTACCGGTCGTGCAGGTTCTCCGCGGTCATGCCCATGAACAGGGCGGACTCGTCGACCAGCTTCTCCGAGACGAAGCGCGGGTTCGGATCGACGCCCTCGCCCATGGGGTGGCGGCCCATGTGCTCGACACCACCGGCGACGACGACGTCGTACGCGCCGAAGGCGATGGAGCCGGCCGTCGAGGTGACGGCGGTCAGGGCGCCCGCGCACATGCGGTCGATGGAGTAGCCGGGGACGGACTGGGGCAGCCCGGCCAGGATTCCGGCGGTACGGCCCAGCGTCAGGCCCTGGTCGCCGATCTGCGTGGTCGCGGCGATGGCGACCTCGTCGATCCGCGCGGGGTCCAGGTCCGGGTTGCGGCGCAGCAGCTCCCGGATGGCCTTCACGACGAGATCGTCGGCGCGGGTCTCGTGGTAGATGCCCTTCGGGCCCGCTTTGCCGAACGGGGTGCGGACGCCGTCGACGAAGACGACGTCCCGGATGGTACGAGGCACGGTGGCTCTCCTCCAGGGTGCGGGATGGCACTGCTGCGCGGCACGCCCGGAAGCGCGCCGCCACCATCATGCTACTTGCGGGTAACCAGACTGCCCACCCCCCGCGGCGGGAGCGGCGAAGGTCACATGCGGACGGGCCCGGTGCGCGGGCCCGTCCGCCCCGGACCGCGGCGTCGGCGCGCGGCGGCCCGGCCCCGGGAACGCCGATCGCCGGACAGGCTGGAATCAGCCCGTCCGGCGATCGGGAACACCGCACGGCCACCGGCCGCACAACCTGGCGCGATTGCGCCCCCGTCGAAGCCCTCAGGCCGCCGGCGTCAGCGCGCGGAGCAGCAGCGGCCCCACCTGCTCGATCTGCCAGCGCCGCGCCCCGTACCCGGCGAGCGCGGTCTCCACCGCGTCCGGGGTCGGGTTCTTCGGCGGCTCCCAGCAGACCCGGCGCACCGTGTCCGGGGTGATCAGGTTCTCCTGGGGCATGTGCAGCCGCTCGGCGAGCTCCGACACCGCGGTGCGGGCGGCCGAGAGCCGGGCCGCCGCGGCGGGGTCCTTGTCCGCCCAGGCGCGGGGCGGCGGCGGACCGGCCAGGGTCTGGCCGGGCTGGGGCAGCTCGGCGTCCGGCAGCGCCTTGGCCCGGTCGACGGCCGCCTGCCACTGCTCCAGCTGGCGCCGCCCCATCCGGTGGCCGAAGCCGGGCAGCGCGGTCAGCGCCTGGACGTTCGGCGGGAGCGCGAGTGCCGCCTCGACGATCGCGGCGTCGCCCAGCACCTTGCCCGGCGAGATGTCGCGGCGCTGCGCGACCTGGTCACGCGCCGTCCACAGCTCCCGTACCACCGCCATCTGGCGACGACGGCGGACCTTGTGCATGCCGGACGTGCGGCGCCAGGGGTCCTTGCGCGGGGGAGTGGGCGGCGCCGAGGCGATCGCGTCGAACTCCTCGCGGGCCCACTCCAGCTTGCCCTGCCGGTCGAGCTCGTCCTCCAGGGCGTTGCGCAGGTCGATCAGCAGCTCGACGTCGAGCGCCGCGTAGCGCAGCCAGGGGTCGGGCAGCGGGCGGGTGGACCAGTCGACGGCGGAGTGGCCCTTCTCCAGCGAGTAGCCGAGCACGTTCTCGACCATGGCGCCGAGGCCGACGCGCGGGAAGCCGGCCAGCCGCCCGGCCAGCTCCGTGTCGAAGAGCCCGGTGGGAGCCATCCCTATTTCGCGCAGACAGGGCAGGTCCTGGGTGGCGGCGTGCAGGATCCACTCGCTGCCGGTCAGCACTTCGCCGAGGCCCGAGAGGTCGGGGCAGCCGACGGGGTCGATCAGCGCGCTGCCCGCGCCGTCACGGCGCAGCTGCACGAGATAGGCGCGCTGGCCGTAGCGGTAGCCGGAGGCCCGCTCGGCGTCGACGGCCACCGGACCGGAGCCGGCCGCGAAGGCCGCGATCACCCGGGCGAGGGCGTCGTCGGACGCCACCACCGGGGGAATGCCCTCGCGAGGTTCGAGCAAGGGGATCGGCGCCGGGGCGACGTCGTCCGGGGGGGCGCCCCCGGTGGTTCGCAGTGATGTGTCTGCTGCGGTCTCTTGGGCGTCGGTCACGTGTCAAGGGTATCTGTGTATGTACGGCGCCCGTCGACGGAACGTTCCGTCGACGGGCGCCGATGAATGCAAACCAGCCGGTCCGTGCCTGTGCGGACCGGCCGGAGCGCTGGCGTCAGTGGATGATTCCCGTCCGCAGGGCGACGGCGACCATTCCTGCGCGGTCTCCGGTGCCGAGCTTGCGGGCGATTCGGGCGAGGTGGCTCTTGACGGTCAGGGCGGACAGGCCCATGGAGACACCGATGGCCTTGTTGGACTGGCCCTCGGCGACCAGCCGGAGGACCTCGACCTCTCGGCCGGACAGTTCGCGGTAGCCGCCCGGGTGGCTCGGGGTGCCGGGGGGCCGGCGGTGCATACGGGCGGCGTTGGCGCCGATGGGGGCGACGCCGGGACGGGTGGGGTGGCCGATATTGGTACGTGTGCCGGTGACGACGTAACCCTTCACGCCGCCCGCGAGGGCGTTGCGTACGGCGCCGATGTCATCGGCGGCGGAAAGGGCGAGGCCGTTCGGCCAGCCGGCTGCTCGGGTCTCGGACAACAGGGTCAGCCCGGAACCGTCGGGCAGGTGGACGTCGGCTACGCAGATGTCGCGCGGGTTGCCGACGCGGGGACGAGCCTCCGCGATGGACGACGCCTCGATGACGTCACGTACTCCGAGGGCCCACAGATGGCGGGTGACGGTGGAACGGACGCGCGGGTCGGCCACGACGACCATGGCCGTCGGCTTGTTCGGGCGGTAGGCGACCAGGCTTGCGGGCTGCTCTAGGAGAACGGACACCAGGCCTCCTGGGGAGTGGCGGGACGGGCCGGCTCGGGGATGAAGCCGGGGCGAACCGTGCTTGAAGGGTCATTGACCTCTTCGGCAGCAGACCCGTGCTCCTTTAGGGGAAGATCACGATTTCGTGAGTAACAATTCGGGCAAATCGGACATGCGATCGATTGTACGAAAAGAATGCCGGTAACTGGGCGACGAATGTGACGCACAGTTACCGGCAGGGGGTGATTTCGGCCAGAGATAGAAGTCAGGCGAAGAAGCCGGAGAGAGGAAGGAAGAAGCCGCAGGGAAGAAGTCCGGCAGAAAGGTCAGGGAACCTGCGGGCCGCGACGCTGGGGGAGGGTCACCACCGCCGCGTCGACGGGGCCCGACGGCGGCAGGCCGGCGATCTGACACAGCAGATCGCCCCACGCCATGAGATGCGCCGCCGCGTCCGGCACCCCGCCGCGGCCCTCGCGCGGCGTCCACGACGCCCGGATCTCGATCTGGGTCGCCGGGCGCCGGGTGCCCAGCGCGCCGAAGTAGTGCGAGCCCGCCCGGGTCACCGTGCCGCCCGCCTCCCCGTACGACAGACCGCGCGCCTCCAGCGCACCGGTCAGCCACGACCAGCACACCTCCGGCAGCAGCGGATCGGCGGCCATCTCCGGCTCCAGCTCGGCCCGTACCAGTGTCACCAGGCGGAAGGTGCCCTGCCAGGCGTCGTGCCCGGCCGGGTCGTGGAGCAGCACGAGGCGGCCGTCGGCGAGATCGTCCTCGCCGTCGACGACCGCGGCCTCCAGGGCGTACGCGTACGGAGCCAGCCGCTTGGGCGGCCTCGTCGGCTCCACCTCCAGCTCGGGGCGGAGCCGCGCCGAATGCAGCGCGTCCACCGCCGACCGGAACGCGGGCGGGACGGAATCACCCTCCTCGCTGTCCTTGCTGTCAGCGCCATCGGTTTGATCGGAGAACTGTCCCTGAGCCGGAGCCATGCGGGGAAGAGTAGGCGGAACCGGCGCTTCGCGCAGGGAGGGACACCCGGGCGGGCCCGGCTGCATACCGCTTCGTGCGAAGATTCCTGGTGTGAGTGCCAACGATCGCCCCATGGGCCAGCAGACGAAGACCTCCGCCACCCATGAGTCGGCGTTCCTGAAGGCGTGCCGCCGCGAACCCGTGCCGCACACGCCGGTCTGGTTCATGCGCCAGGCCGGGCGCTCGCTGCCCGAGTACCTGAAGGTCCGCGAAGGCATCCCGATGCTCGACTCCTGCATGATGCCGGAGCTGGTCGCGGAGATCACGATGCAGCCGGTCCGCCGGCACAAGGTCGACGCCGCGATCTACTTCAGCGACATCGTCGTACCGCTCAAGGCCATCGGGATCGACCTCGACATCAAGCCCGGTGTCGGTCCGGTCATCGCCGACCCGATCCGCACCCGCGCCGATCTGGCCCGGCTGCGCGACCTCACGCCCGAGGACGTCGGCTACGTCACCGAGGCCATCGGCCTGCTCACCGCCGAGCTCGGCGCCACCCCCCTGATCGGTTTCGCCGGGGCGCCCTTCACCCTCGCCAGCTACCTCGTGGAGGGCGGCCCGTCCCGCAACCACGAGCACACCAAGGCCCTGATGTACGGCGACCCGCAGCTCTGGGCGGATCTGCTCGACCGGCTCGCCGAGATCACCGGCGCCTTCCTCAAGGTGCAGATCGAGGCGGGCGCCTCGGCCGTCCAGCTCTTCGACTCCTGGGTGGGCGCGCTGGCCCCCGCCGACTACCGGCGCTCGGTGCTGCCCGCCTCGGCGAAGGTCTTCGAGGCCGTCGCCCCGTACGGCGTCCCGCGCATCCACTTCGGCGTCGGCACCGGTGAGCTCCTCGGCCCGATGGGCGAGGCGGGCGCGGATGTCGTCGGCGTCGACTGGCGCGTCCCGCTGGACGAGGCCGCGCGCCGGGTCGGGCCCGGCAAGGCGCTCCAGGGCAACCTCGACCCCGCGGTGCTGTTCGCGCCGACGGCGACGGTGGAGGAGAAGGCCCAGGAGGTGCTGGACGCCGCCGCCGGCCTCGAAGGCCATGTCTTCAACCTGGGCCACGGCGTGATGCCGACGATGGACCCGGACGCGCTGACCCGGCTCGTCGAGTACGTGCACACCAGCACCGAGCGCTGAGCCGCTGGGGCCGGGCACCGCGTACTCAGCCGGTGCCCGCCCGGCGCACCGCGGTCACCGCCTTGCGGGCCGCCACCAGGACGGGGTCCCAGACGGGGGAGAACGGCGGGGCGTAGCCCAGGTCGAGGGCGGTCATCCGCTCCACCGTCATCCCGGCCGTGAGCGCCACGGCCGCGATGTCCACGCGCTTGGCCGCCCCGTCCCGGCCCACGATCTGCACCCCGAGCAGCCGGCCCGTGCGGTACTCCGCGAGCATCTTCACCGTCATGGGCCGCGCCCCCGGGTAGTAGCCCGCCCGGCCCGTCGACTCGATCGTCGCCGTGACGAACCGCAGGCCCACCGCGCGGGCGTCCTTCTCGCGCAGCCCGGTGCGCGCGATCTCCAGATCGCACACCTTGCTGACCGCCGTGCCGACCACCCCCGGGAACGTCCCGTAGCCGCCCGCCACGTTGGACCCGATGATCTGGCCGTGCTTGTTGGCGTGGGTGCCCAGCGCGATGTGACGGGTGCGGCCCGCCACCAGGTCCAGGACCTCCACGCAGTCGCCGCCCGCCCAGATGTTGTCGTGGCCGACGACCCGCATCGACAGATCGGTCAGCAGTCCGCCGTGCGGGCCCAGCGGGAGGCCGACGGCGCGCGCCAGCGTCGTCTCCGGCTCCACCCCGATGCCGAGCACCACCACGTCCGCCGGGTAGGAGGCGTCGCCCGTGGCGACCGCGCGGACCCGGCCGTCCGAACCGGTGCGGATCGCGGTGACCTCGGCCCGGTTGACCGTGGTGATGCCGAGCCCGTCCATCGCGTCGTGCACCAGCCGCCCCATGTCGGGGTCGAGTGTCGCCATCGGCTGCTCGCCGCGGTTGAGCACGGTCACGTCGAAGCCGTGCTTCAGCATCGCCTCCGCCATCTCCACGCCGATGTAGCCCGCCCCGACGACCACCGCCCGCCTGCTGCCCGGCGCCCGGTCCAGCGACTCCAGCAGCGCCTGGCCGTCGTCCAGCGTCTGCACCCCGTGCACCCCGGGCGCGTCCATGCCGGGCAGCGCCGGGCGCACGGGGCGGGCGCCCGTGGCGATCACCAGCTTGTCGAAGCCCGTCCAGTACGTCTCGCCGGTGCCCAGGTCCACGGCCCGCACCCGCTGCCCGGCGACATCGATCTCCGTGACCTCGGTGCGCGTCCTGAGGTCGATCTCGCGGGCCCGGTGCTCCTGAGGCGTACGGGCGATGAGCGCGTCCCGGTCCGTGACGTCGCCGCCGACCCAGTACGGGATGCCGCAGGCGGAGTACGAGGTGAAGTGGGACCGCTCGAAGGCGACGATCTCCAGCTCGCCGGGGCCCTTGAGCCTGCGGGCCTGTGACGCGGCGGACATGCCCGCCGCGTCACCGCCGATGATCACCAGTCGCTCCGTCGCCATGCCTGGTCCCTTCGACACCGAGTCCGAAGGGACCACGCTACGACGCCGGGGGAGCGGGCGAGGTGCCGGCGGCCCCGGGCGTGCGCGGCTTGCGGCGTCCGGGCAGCCGGTGGCGCAGCAGCCGCCACAGCAGCAGGAGCACCGCGAGCGCGGCCAGGAACGGGGCCGCGGCGCCCACCGCCATCGCGAGCCACAGCAGCACCGTCACGAAGGCGTGCCAGCCTCCGGAGAGCGCGTCCAGGAAGCCGGGGCCGTCGTCGCCTCCCTTCGCCGCCGTCTCCGGCTCCGAGAGGTCGAGGGTGACCGTGGCGAGCGAGGTGCGGTCCGCCAGTGACGCCTGCCGGGCGAGCAGCGACTCCAAGGACGCCTGGCGGCTGCTCAGTTCGCCCTCCAGCGTGACCACGTCGCTGAGCTTCCCGGCCTGTTCCATCAGCTTCCGCACGCGCGCCACACTCGCCCGCTGGGTGGCGATCCGGCTCTCCACGTCGACCACCTGGTCGGTGACATCCTTCGCCGACGAGGTGCGCGACAGCAGCTTCCCGGTACCCGCGAGTTCCTTCAGCACCGCGTCGTACTCGCCCTGCGGAACGCGCAGCACGAGGTGGGTCATCTCATGGGTGTCGTCGACCCGCTCGGTCTCCTCGTCGGCCACCAGACCGCCCGAACCCTCCGCGACCGAACGGGCGACCGCGGCCGCCTTCGGTACGTTCCTCACCTCCACCGAGAGCGTGGCGGTACGGATGACATGGGTGCCTGCGGGCAGGGCATCGGACTTCTTCCGCTGCGAGGCCGCACCGCCCGCCCCCTGCTCCGCCTTCCCGGACGCGGCGTCGGCGGCGCCCCGCTCGGCCGCGCCGAGCGCTCTCTTGCTGTCCCCGGAACCGGCGTCGCTGGCGCTGTCCGACGCACCGCAGCCGCTCAGCGCGAGGAGGCCGGCGACCAGGCCGGCCGCCAGAAGCATGCGCGGACGACGGACGGTTGAACGGCCGGGATGCCGGTAGGTCTGCATGACTGCCCCCCAAGGCGGGTCGTTGACGATGCCGGTTCGACGTACGGCCTCCGCAGCGGGTTGCCGCAGGACGGTTTCGAAGCAGTCACGTTCAGGACTCGGAAGAGGTTTGAGAGAGTGGGGGCATGCAGCGTTCACACAACCGCGCGGTCCAGGGCACCGGACATGTCGTCGTCATCGGCGGAGGCATCGCCGGTCTCGCGGCCGCCCACCGGCTTCTGGGGGCCGGACTGCGCGTCACCCTGCTCGAAGCCACCGAGCGGCTCGGCGGCAAACTCATGACCGGTGAGATCGCCGGGACCCGGGTCGATCTGGGCGCCGAGTCGATGCTCGCCCGGCGCCCGGAGGCGGTCGGCCTGGCACGCGACGTCGGGCTCGGCGACCGATTGCAGCCACCCGCCACGGCCACCGCCTCGGTCTGGACACGCGACGCCCTGCGGCCCATGCCCAAGGGCCATGTGATGGGCGTGCCCGGAGATCCGGCGGCGCTCGGCGAACTGCTCTCCCCCGAGGGCCTCGCCCGCATCGCGCAGGAGCGGGATCTCACCCCGACCCCCGTCGGCGACGATGTCGCCGTCGGCGCGTACGTCGCCGACCGCCTGGGCCGCGAGGTCGTCGACCGGCTCGTGGAGCCGCTGCTCGGCGGTGTGTACGCGGGCGACGCCTACCGGATCTCGATGCGCGCCGCCGTACCGCAGCTCTTCGAGGCGGCCCGGGAGGGCGGCTCGCTGCTCGACGGCGTCCGGCGCATCCAGGAGCGGGCCGCGGCCCGGCAGCAGACCGGACCGGTCTTCCAGGGCATCGACGGCGGCATCGGCACCCTGCCCGGCGCGGTCGCCGACGCCGTACGCGCGGCGGGCGGGGAGATCCTGACCGCCACCCCCGTCCTCGGCCTGAGCCGTACCGCCGAGGGCTGGGACATCCGCACGGACAGCCGGGTGATCACCGCCGACGGCGTCGTGCTCGCCGCCCCGGCCTGGTCCGCCTCCACGCTGCTCGCCGCCGAGTCCCCCGCGGCCTCCGCCGAGCTCGCCGCCGTCGAGTACGCGTCGATGGCGCTCGTCACCATGGCCTTCCGCCGCTCCGACGTCGCCGCCACGACCGCACTCCAGGGCCGCTCCGGCTTCCTCGTCCCCCCGGTCGACGGCCGCACCATCAAGGCGTCCACCTTCTCCTCCCACAAGTGGAACTGGGTCGCCGAATCGGCCCCGGACCTCTTTGTGCTGCGTACCTCCGTCGGCCGCTACGGCGAGGAGGACCACATCCACCGCGAGGACCACGAGCTCGTCGACGTGTCGCTGCGCGACCTCGCCGAGGCGACCGGACTGGCCGCGAAGCCGGTGGACACCGAAGTCACCCGGTGGACGGGCGGACTGCCCCAGTACCCCGTGGGCCACCTCTCCCGGGTCGCCAGGATCCGTGACGAGGTCGCCAAGCTGCCCGGCCTGCGGGTCTGCGGAGCGGTCTACGACGGCGTCGGCATCCCGGCGTGCATCGCGAGCGCCCACCGCGCCGCGGACGAAATCGCGGCCGGGCCGGGCAGCGGTTCCGGCGAAGAGATCATCGCCACGTCGACCCTGGTTACGGGCACACGGAGCGAGGCGGGACAATAGCCGTATGAGTGCGCCTGAGACTGTGAAATCAAGCAAGGGCCCCAACGCGGGTAAGAAGGCCAAGGACCTCAACGAGGTCATCCGCTACACGCTGTGGTCCGTCTTCAAGCTGCGCGACGTCCTGCCCGCTGACCGGGCCGGTTACGCCGACGAGGTCCAGGAGCTGTTCGACCAGCTCGCGGCCAAGGACATCACCGTCCGCGGGACCTACGACGTCTCCGGCCTGCGCGCCGAGGCCGACGTCATGATCTGGTGGCACGCCGAGACGGCGGACGAGCTGCAGGAGGCGTACAACCTCTTCCGGCGCACCCGGCTCGGCCTGGCACTGGAGCCGGTCTGGTCGAACATGGCGCTGCACCGCCCCGCCGAGTTCAACAAGTCGCACATCCCGGCGTTCCTGGCCGACGAGACGCCGCGCAACTACATCAGCGTGTACCCCTTCGTGCGCTCCTACGACTGGTACCTGCTGCCCGACGAGGACCGTCGCCGCATGCTCGCGGACCACGGCAAGATGGCCCGCGGCTACCCCGACGTCCGGGCCAACACCGTCGCCTCCTTCTCGCTCGGCGACTACGAGTGGATCCTCGCCTTCGAGGCCGACGAGCTCTACCGCATCGTCGACCTGATGCGCCACCTGCGGGCCTCCGAGGCGCGGATGCACGTCCGTGAAGAGGTCCCGTTCTACACGGGGCGCAGGAAGTCGGTTGCAGACCTGGTGGCCGGGCTCGCGTAGCGAGCGGGCTCCGACCACCCCAACCCGGAAGATCAGACGGCGGGCACCGGCGCATTCGCGCTGCCCGTCGTTCCAGCGACACCGGGTTCGGCTCCGGGTGCGGCGCGCCGTCGGCGCGCCGCACCGGCGTCATCCGCACCACCCGTGACGGACCGGCGGCACTACCGCAGCGGTCCGCCCGCGCCGCCGCCGAGCGCGGCCCGAAGCGCCGGATCGGCCACGGCGCGCACACCCCCCACGGCGAGCGCCGCCAGGACGTCGCGGTCCGCCCCCGCGGCCGGGACCTCGTTCGCGGCCAGCAGCCGCTGACCGGCCGGTGAGGCCCACGAGTCGTACGGATGGATCTCCATCCGGGCAATGGCCAGACAACCGACGGTCAGCGCGAACGGCAGCCCGAACCAGACGAGCAGCGACATCACCGGCCCGCCGGGCCCGTGTTCCTGACCGGGCATCAGCAGCACGGCACCGCCCGTCGCGACCACCAGCAGAGCCGCGCCCCGCACCGCGCGCACCGCGCCGACGAGCTCCGTCCCGGCGCCGCCGGGCAACGCCAGGCCCGCGGCGACGAGCCGGTCGGCCAGGGCACGCACGGCGTCGGCGGTGGCCACGGCCGCCCGCACCGGCGCTGTCCGCGACTGGCCCTGCGGACCTATCGCCCGTATCACCGTGCGCTCCATCTCGTCGCGGCCCGCCGGGTCGACGATCGTCGCCCAGCCGGTGTGGGCGAGCAGCAGCCGTCGGCGCAGATGCATGGTGGCCAGCGCCAGATCGACCACCCGGTGGGGGCCACCGGACAGGAACGCGGTCTCGTACAGCGTCAGTTCATGACCGGTGCCGATGCCCGGCCCGGCCTGCCCGGACGCGTCGGACAGCAGCCCCGTGCGCGCCGATACGAGGCAGAGCCGTGCGCACGAGATGGCTGCCGCACCCCATGCGACCAGCAGGAACAGAACCCAGAGCATGGCGGATTTCTATGCGAGGCGGGCCGGGAAAGCCATGGCCTGTTCATCATGCGGACGATTCGGCGGCGCCGAGAACGCCCTAACCGCCACAACTGGAGCCGCCACCGCAGCTGCTGCCGGAGGAGCAGCTCGAACCGCTGCTGCCACCGCAGCCGGAGCCGCTCGACCCGCCGCAGCCCGAGCCGGACCCCGATCCACAGCCCGACCCGGAGCTGCATCCGCCCCCGCCCCCGCCGCCGCCCGCGTCGCCGGAGCTTCCGCAACTGCCCTGGCCGGGGCTCGTACCGGCGCACCACACCACCGGTGCGAGGAGCAGCGCGGAGGCGCCCGCAGTCGCCGTCGCCGCAGTGTGCGCGCGCCGGCCCGCCCCCCGTCCGCCCGGCTGCATCCGGGCCGCCGCGATCAGCTGTGCCTGGAGCAGGGGATCGGGGAGGGCCCGCAGCCCTTGCGTGGCGACCAGATGGGCCGGCTGCGGGTTGCCCGCCCGGGCGGAGCGGTACGCCTCGGCGGCCCGCCGCCCCGGCCCGGTGACGCGTCCCCGGGCGCTGCCGGCGCAGATGAAGCCGATGACGAAGCCGGGGATCAGGGCCGGGAGCACCTTGAAGACGAACGGCACGGGGGAGTCCGGGGACAATTCGTCGGACAGCGACTGTGTGACGGTCACCACGACGGTGAGCGGCACGGCCAGCAGGCAGATCAGTCCCTGGGCGATGCCCCAGCGGCGCCGGATCCGGCCCGTGGCGGGTGCGGCCAGCAGGCCGCGGGCCGCGAGCCCGTCGCCGATCTCCTGCACCGCGGGGTGCCGCATCACCGCCTCGCGCAGGGTGTGCAGCGCGCCGCTGGGGGCCATGGCGTGTTCCTGGAGCACCGCCCGCTCCACCGGGTCCCGGGCGTCGGCCCGCTGGACGGCGACGATTCCGGGACCGCCGACGGCGATCCGCCCGTCCGTCTGCAGCGCGGTGAGCGCGGTGTCCACGACCCTGCCCGGACCGCCGTTGAGGAAGGCGGCCTCGTAGAGGTCGTGGACGGATCCGCCGGCGCCGCCACGGGCCCGCGCCACCCCCACGATCAGGAGGACGGAGGAGATCACGACGCCGAGATCCACCAGCAGTGCCAGGGTGTTCATGCCGGTCACCTTCCGGTCAGGGCCGCGCGGGCCGCTCGTACGAGCCGGGTGGTGCGGCGCGGCGGGCGTGCGCCGGCCCGGTCCTGCCACCAGTGGGTCAGCCGGCGCCGCGCGGCGTCGTCGGCGGGCCCGCCCGCGATCAGCAGGTCCTCGGCGAAGTCCAGTGCGTCGCGCCGGTATCCGGCGGACATGGGACGGGCCGCGGCGTACGCGAGGAAGGCGTCCCGGTATCCGGCGCCCAGGATCTCCGGCAGCTCGGGTGCCACCTTGGCGACGACGCCGGCCCGCTTGGCGGCCAGCGCGCGGCTCTGGATCCCGAGGCGGCGCCGGTCGAAGCCCTGCGGTGCGGGGCCACCGGCGACCAGGGCGGAGAGCAGCGCGCTCTGGGAGGCCGCGAGCCGGTCGCGGGCGGCGTCCGGGGGAGCGGGCGCTCCGGTCCGCGCGGCCGTACGGACACCCGGTGCGGGCCGCGTCGTGCTCGCCGCCGCCCGGTCCAGGGTGGCGCGGATCGTGTCCAGTTCGCCCGCCAGCTCTCCGGCGGGCGGGAAGTCGTCGTCGCGTTCCAGGAGGACGCCGGGCGGGTCGACCCGGGCGCGGAGTTCGGCGAGGACGTCGAGTACGGGTTCGGTGACCGGGTGGGCGTGGGTGTCGTGCCAGACGCCGTCCTTCTCGACACCGCCCGCCACATGTACGTACGCGATGGCCTCCACCGGCAGCTCGCCGAGCGCGGTGGTTGGGTCCTCGCCCCGGTTGACGTGGTTGGTGTGCAGATTGGCGACATCGATCAGCAGCCGGACCCCGGTGCGCTCGACCAGCTCGGCGAGGAACTGTCCCTCGGTCAGTTCCTCGCCGGGCCACGAGATCAGCGCCGCGATGTTCTCCAGGGCCAGCGGAACCGGCAGCGCGTCCTGCGCGATGCGCACGTTCTCGCAGAGCACGTCCAGCGCGTCCCGGGTCCGCGGTACGGGCAGCAGATGGCCCGCCTCCAGCCCCGGCGAAGAGGTGCGCGGCCCCCCGGCCCGTACGAACGCGATGTGCTCGGTCACCAGCGGCGCGGAGAGCAGCTCGGCGCGGGCGGCGAGATCCGCGAGCCGTCCCGCGTCGGGGCGTTCGGCCCCGCCGAGGCCCAGCGAGACGCCGTGCGGCACGACCGTGACCCCCCGCTCCCTGAGCCGGGCCAGCGAATCGGGCAGATGGCCGGTGCAGATGTTCTCCGCCACCGCCTCCACCCAGTCGATCCCCGGCAGTGCCTCGACGGCCTCCGCGATCTCCGGCCGCCAGCCGATACCGATCCCCAGCCTCATACCGTCCCCCTCCTCCACTCCGTGCAGGGCTCATGGCCCTTCAGGGCGGTGGTGAATCCGAACAGGAGGACGTTCAGAGCTTGATTTGAGGTTCCCGGTCCGCGGCGGTCCGGGCGGGGACGGCCCTCGGGGCCGGGCACCGGGACCGGGCTGGGACGGAGCCGCCCCGCCGGTGGTCAGCCGCGTCGCAGCGCCGGGTGGTCGGCGACCACCGTGCACGAGCCGGGGGCGATCTCGGTGAAACCGGCGTCACGCACCACCGGAAGCCCGCTCTCCGTGAGTTCCCGCCAGCGGTCCGCCTCCGCGGTGGCCACCGAGAGCGGAAAGCCCGCCTCGCGCCACGCCTTGCGCTCCGTCTCCGACAGCTCCCACCAGGCGAGCTGCGCGCCGTGCCCGGCCTGTGCCATGGCCTTGCCCGCCGACATGTCCAGCTCCGGGTTGAGCCACAGCACCGGCCCCGAGGGACCGGGTGCGGCCGGCGGCTCGGGGTCGTCCAGATCCGTACCCGACACCTGAAGCTTCGCCAGCTCCTTCGGCCAGCCGTCCAGCGGCACCGGAGGGAAGACCCGCACCTCGGCGCTCTCGCCCGTGACCGTGATGCCCGGCAGCGCGGACGCCTTGCGCCACTCCGCGCCGCGCGCCCGTCGCACCACCTTGCGGATCCGGGCGTCCTGCCAGTCGCGCATCGCCCGTGCCCACTCGCCCTCGCCGTCCGAGCGCTCGTCGGAGAGCATCACGAGCACCGCGCGGGCGGCGGTCCGCAACGCGTCGGTACGGGCCGGGGGAGCCGTCTTCTCGATGTGCACGACCAGCGGCAGTACGTACTGCGGTGCTTCGTCGCGGTCCGTCGGCTCCGGCCGGAACGGACTGTCCGCCGCGGGCGAGTAGGGTGTGCCCGGGGATCCGGACGGGGTCGCGGGCGGGGTCACGGACAGGGTTACGGACAGGGTTACGGGGGTGTCGTCGCTGCTCACCCGTCCAGTCTGCCAGCCGCCCGGAAGCCGGCTCTTGGCGGAATGAATCGCTCCGGGTGAGGATGCACCGCATGAAGAGCGATCTCTTTTCCAGCGAGAACATGGCACAGCAGGCAACCGCCCCCGGAATGACCCTGCAGAACGCCAAATCCATCAAGTACGCGGTCAACGGCGAGATGCACGCCCGTCAGGGTTCGATGATCGCCTTCCGCGGCGATCTGCAGTTCGAGCGCAAGGGGCAGGGCATAGGCGGCATGCTCAAGCGCGCCGTCACCGGCGAGGGGCTGCCGCTGATGGCGGTCCGCGGCCAGGGCGAGGCATGGTTCGCGCACGAGGCCGCCAACTGCTTCATCGTGGACATGGAGCACGGCGACGTCCTCA
Organism: Streptomyces sp. NPDC048295; assembly: GCF_040652135.1. Taxonomy (NCBI): domain Bacteria; kingdom Bacillati; phylum Actinomycetota; class Actinomycetes; order Kitasatosporales; family Streptomycetaceae; genus Streptomyces; species Streptomyces sp. NPDC048295. The sequence continues at coordinate 76,428 of NZ_JBEZLL010000011.1, read as the reverse complement.
CGATCAACGGCCGCAACGTGCTCTGTTTCGACGCCACCCTCTCGTACGAGATCAAGACCGTGAAGGGCGCCGGGATGACCGGTGGCGGGCTCTTCAACAGCGTCTTCACCGGGTACGGCAAGCTCGGCCTGATGTGCGAGGGCCACCCCATCGTGATCCCCGTCACGCCGCAGCAGCCGGTCTGTGTCGACACGGACGCGGTGGTCGGCTGGAGCGCCAACCTGACCACCTCGCTGCACCGCTCGCAGAGCTTCGGCTCCATGATCCGCGGCGGGTCCGGGGAGGCCGTCCAACTGCGGCTGGACGGCGAGGGCTTCGTGATCGTACGACCCAGCGAGGCCAAGCCCGAGAAGGCGACGGCCAACTGAAGCTGACAGGCGTGGGGCGGCGGTACGGCCTCGGTGGACCCTGGGTGCTGCGCGGGATCGGCCTCGACCTGCCCGCGCACACCCTGATCCGGATCGAGGGCGCCAACGGCACGGGGAAGTCGACCCTGTTGAGGCTGCTCGCCGGGATCGACTCCCCGACGGAGGGCCGGATCACCGGCCGCCGGCCGCGTACGGCGTACGTCCCCGAGAGGTTCTCCGCCGCGCTGCCGTTCACCGCGGCCGGCTATCTCGTCCACCTCGGCCGCATCCACGGCCTGCGCACCCCCGAGGCGGCGGACCGGGCGCGGGCGTGGCTCGACCGCTTCGGGGCCGCCGGCCACGCCCGAACACCGCTTCCCGAACTCTCCAAGGGCACCAGCCAGAAGGTCGCGGTCGCCCAGGCGCTCCTCGCCGAGCCGGAGCTGCTGATCCTGGACGAGGCGTGGACCGGGCTCGACACGGAGGCCCGCGACGAACTGGACCTGGCCGTGGCCGAACGGGTCGCGGCCGGTGCCACCGTCGTCTTCGTCGACCACGACCCGCGCCGGCTCGCCGGGTCGGCCGACGCCGTGTTCCGGATCGAGGGCAGCGGCCTGCGCGCCGCGTCCGGCGCACCGGCCGCGCGGCGGGGCCCGCGGGTACGGATCGAGGCGGCGGGCCCGCCCGGCGCCTCGCTCTCCGCCGGACTGCCGGGGGATCCGGAGCACACACCCGCGGCCGACGGGGGCGTGCGGTTCACCGTCGCGGCCACGCACTCCGACGCACTGCTGCGCGCCCTGCTCACCGCGCGGCCGCCCTGGCACATCCGGCAACTGGCCGCCGCCCCCGGCACCGGGCAGGACCCGGTGACCGACGGCCCCGCGCACCGCACCCCGACCCCCGAGGCACCATGACCGCGCTCCTGCGCTACCAGACCGCCCTGCTGGTGCGCTCCCAGCGCTGGCTCGCCCCGGTCCTGCTGTACGCGGCCTTCGTCGGCATCGGGGTGCAGTGGGGGCAGCCCGTCCTCGACTCGCTCGGCTACGCCGCCGCCGGGCTCCTGCCCGTCACCGCCTGGCTCGTGCAGCTCTGTGCTGGCCAGGAGCCGCCGGCGGCCCGGACCGTCACCGCCGCGGTGGCCGGATCACCGAAGGCGCATCTGGCCGCGCTGCTCGCCGGGACCGGCTGCGCCGGGCTGCTGGGCGCGGCCGCCACCCTGGTCGTGCTGCTGATCAGCAAGCCGGCCAGTACCGACAACACCGTCCGGGTGGCGCTGCTGCCCGCCGGGATCGCGGGGCTGCTCGCCGCCGTCTGCTGTGTGCTGCTGGGGGCGGCGATCGGCGCGCTCTGCACCCGTCCGCTGCTGCACCGGCGGGGCTGGTCCGTCGCCGTCACCGTACTCGCCTCGCTGCTGGCCCTGGTGACCGCCGGTTCGCCCGCGAACACCGCGGTGACGGGCCTGGTCACCGGAGCGCGGACGGGTACGGTCCACCTGCCCGTCCTGCCGTTCCTCGTCGCCGCCGCCCTCACCGCCGCGGCGTACGCGCTCGCCTGCAGACTGGCCGCCCTGCGCGGCTGACCTACGAGCCGCCCGCCGCGCGGATCAGGTCGGAGACCTTCACGAGGCGGTACCCCTGCCTGCGCAGTTCGGGGACCACCTGGCGTACCGCCTCGTCCGTGACCGGTGCCGCGCTGCGGGTGCAGTGCATGACGACCAGCGAGCCCGGTCGCACCCCGTCCAGCACCTGCCGGGCCACCGCGTCCGCGTCCGTCGCGAAGGCGTCCCCGCTGACGACGTCCCACTGCACCGCCGTCACCTTCTCGGGCGCGAGCGCGCGCAGCGACGCGTCGTCGTAGCAGCCGCCGGGGAAGCGGAAGTAGGGCACCGTGTTGCGCACCCCGGCCTTCCGGAACGAGGCGAAGGCCCGTGCCGCATCGGCGCGCATGTCGTCCTTCGCCACGGCCGGCAGCCCGTAGCAGGGGGATCTGAAGGCGTAGTGGCTGTACGAGTGGTTGGCGACCTCGAAGAGGGGGTCGGCGCCGATGGACCTGGCCTGCGCCGGGTACTCATCGGCCCACCGCCCCGTCATGAAAACCGTCGCGGGGACCTTCAGCTCCCGCAGCAGACCGATCAGTTCCGGGTTGTCGAAGTGCTCGCCCGCCGCCGCGCGCGGTCCCTCGGCGGCCGTCATGTCGGCGTCGAAGGTCAGCGCCACCACCTTCTCGCCGGTCCGCGGACCGTGCATGAAGACCGGAGTCCGCCCGTCGGGGCCGGGAGCCAGGGTGGGCGGCGGTGCCGGGGCCGCGGGCGACCGTGCATGGGCCACGGCAGGTGTGCGCCCTGCGGCCGGGGGGCCGTCGGTGGACGTGACGCCGTGGCCCCCGCAGCCGGCGAGGCTGCCGAGCACCACACCAAGAACAGTCAGATGGGTCGCTTTCCGTACGAAATGGGTCACCAATGGAAAGTATCGACTTGTCCGACTGATGAGTGGACGTAGTGCTTCTCCTTCACGGAGTCGTGCAGGGATTCACCCGGGCGATGCGCCTCTACGCGTACGCGCGAACCGCCACGACGTGTGCCGAAGGGGCCCCGTCGGTCGCCTCGACGACGATCCTCGGCGCCGTCGACGTGACCGGCTCGTCCAGCGTGTGCACCTGGCGGCGTCGGGGCAGTGGGAGGGGCGGACAATGTCTGTCCGCCCCCCCTGCACCTCAGCGCGTCAGCGCCACGGCCCCGTCACCGCGAACGTGGTCCCCGGTGTGTAGCAGTTCACGTACATCGTCCCGCCGTCCGGAGCGAACGTGACCCCGGCGAACTCCCCCCACTCGGGCTCCTGCGGTGTCCCGATGTTCTGCCGGCCCCGCGCCATCGCGTACACCTCGCCGCGCCGCGTCAGGCCGAACACATGCTGCGCGCCGCCGCCGTCCTCGCACACCATCAGCCCGCCGTCGGCGGCGAGGCAGATGTTGTCCGGGGACTCGCCCGGCAGCTGCACGTCGGTGCCGGGACCGAAGACGATCACGAGCGTGAGGCGGCGCCGCTTCGGCTCGTACCGCCACACCTGGCCGTAGTGGTCGGCGGCGGACCCCTCCGCGCTGTGCGCGAAGCTGGAGACGAAGTAGACCGAGGAGCCGCCCCAGTAGCAGCCCTCCAGCTTCTGCGCGTGCGTGATGCCCTTCCGGCCGAAGTCCTGGAACCGGATCGGTGTCTCTGTGGCCAGCGGATCGGGTACGGGGACCCACTCGATGCCCTCGAAGCTCGTGCCGGTCTCCTGGACCGCGGAGAGGTCGGGGACGCCCGGCACCCGCATGGCCTCCAGATGGCCGCCGGCCCGCAGCGAGCCGGTGCCGCCGAGCGGTTTCTCCGGCAGGAAGCGGTAGAAGAGCCCGAACGGCTTCTCGAACGCGTCCTCCGTCTCGTAGACGATCCCGCTCCTCGGGTCGATCGCGATGGCCTCGTGCTGGAAGCGGCCCATCGCGGTGAGCGGCACGGCCCCGGTGCGGTGCGGATCGGCGCCGTCCACCTCGAAGATGAAGCCGTGGTCCTTGGTGTAGCCGTTGGTGCCGGCTCTGTCCTCGGTCTCCTCGCAGGTCAGCCAGGTGTTCCAAGGGGTTCGCCCGCCCGCGCAGTTCACCGCCGTACCGGCGATGGCGACGCGTTCGCCCAGGACGTTGTTGCGGCCGTCGAGTTCCAGGGCCGTACAGCCGCCCTTGCCCATCGGGTCGTAGGTGAGGCCCTCGACGACCGGGACCGGGCGCTTCGCGGTGACCCGGTTCTCGTGGTTGCGGACCAGGCGGACATGGCCGTGGCGGCCCGCGAAGGCGGCCATTCCGTCGTGGTTGCCGGGGACCTGGCCCTCGCCGGAGCGGAGCGGGTCGCCCTCCCGGGACAGGACCCGGTAGCGGAAGCCCTTCGGGAGGTCGAGCAGACCGTCGGGGTCGGGCACCAGCGGGCCGTACCCGCTGTGTCCCCGGGCTTGTGCGGTCCCCGCGAAGAGTTCGGAGAAGGCCCCGGTGAAGGCGATGGAGGCGACGGCCGCGCCGCTGCCGGCCAGGACCTGGCGACGGGTGGCGGCCGGCCGTGACGTTTCTTCGGTCAGGCCTGACGTTTCTGATGACATGAGGCAACTCCCTGCTGGCGGACAGGAGAAGTGACCCGCATGTGTGTACCACGCGTATCGCCGCGCGGGAACCATGCGGGTCACCGGGCCACACGTGTGTCCCGGGCCGGGAGTGGCCCCTGTGGTCAGACCAGCGAGGCGGTGAGGGTGATCGTCGTGCCGGTCAGTGCCTGGCTGACCGGGCAGTTCGCCTTGGCCTCCTCGGCGGCCCTGACGAAGTCCGCCTCGTCGATCCCGGGCACCTGGCCCTGGACCGTGAGGTGGATGCCGGTGATGCCGGTACCGGGCTGGAGGGTGACGTCGGCCGTGGTGGTCAGCTGGGTCGACGGGGTGCCGGCCCCGGCCAGACCGTGGGCCAGCGCCATCGAGAAGCAGCTGGAGTGCGCCGCCGCGATGAGCTCCTCGGGAGAGGTCTTGCCGTTCGCCTTCTCCGCGCGGGACGGCCAGGAGACGTCGAATTCGCCGACGCCGGAGGAGTCGAGGGTGACGACCCCCTTGCCTTCGAGCAGGTTGCCGTCCCAGACCGTGTGAGCCTGACGCGTGGTTGCCATGCCGATTCCCTTCAAGCGGTGTGCGCGGTCGATACGGGGCCCGGGGTGCTCAAAGGCGCCCCGGGCGGTACGCCCCGAACCTACTGCGCCACCAGCCCCTTCGCGTCGCGCGCCAGCGCCGTCAGCCGGGAGATCGCCCGGAAGTACTTCTTCCGGTATCCGCCGTTCAGCATCTCTTCACTGAACAGCCGGTCGAACGGCATCCCGGAGGCGAGCACCGGGACCTCCCGGTCGTACAGCCGGTCCGCGAGGACGACGAGCCGCAGCGCGGTCGACTGGTCGGGCACCGGCTGGACCTCGGTGAGGCAGACCGCCCGCAGGCCGTCCGTCAGCGCGCCGTAGCGGCTCGGATGGACCCGGGCGAGATGGTCGAGCAGCGAGGGGAAGTCGTCCAGGCTGGCGCCCTCGGTGGCGTACGCGGCCCGGGTGACCTGCTCGTCGGAGTACGGCGGCGGGGCCTCGGGCAGCCCGCGGTGGCGGTAGTCCTCGCCGTCGATCCGCAGCGGACGGAAGTGCGCGGACAGCCCCTGGATCTCCCGCAGGAAGTCGGCCGCGGCGAACCGGCCCTCACCGAGCTTGCCGGGCAGTGTGTTGGAGGTGGCGGCGAGCGCGACCCCGGCTTCGACCAGCCTGCTCAGCAGCGACGACACCAGCACGGTGTCGCCCGGGTCGTCCAGCTCGAATTCGTCGATGCACAGCAGCCGGTGCCCGCTCAGCGTCTGCACGGTCTGCTGGAAGCCCAGCGCGCCGACCAGGTTGGTCAGCTCGACGAAGGTGCCGAACGCCTTCAGCGAGGGGGCGGCGGGGGTGGCATGCCACAGGGAGGCCAGCAGATGGGTCTTGCCGACGCCGTAGCCGCCGTCGAGGTAGACCCCGAGCGGTGCCGAGGGAGCGGCGGGCTTCCTGCTGAACCACTTGCGCTTGCCCGAGCCGCTGGCATGCGCCCCGCCGAGCCCGGCCGCGAAGTCGCCCAGGACCTTGACCGCCTCGGTCTGGCTCGGCTGGTTCGGGTCCGGGACGTACGTATCGAAGCGCACGGAGTCGAAGCGCGGCGGCGGCACCATCTCGGCGACCAGCCGGTCGGCGGGAACGCGGGGTTCACGTGCGCAGAGGGACAGGGGGGCCGTTTCGGCTATGGGGCTCTGCCCCGGCAGGGCTGTGGAGGACGACACAACTCTCCACCTTAAGCGCCGTGCCAGACTGCAGGACATGCGACGCCTCTTCCCTGTGACCGACCCGACACCGGCTGACCACGAGGGGGAGTGGAATCTGGACGCCCTGGCCGACGCCTACGCCTACCCCGAACAGGACGGCCCCTGGCTGCGCGCCAACATGGTTTCGACGCTCGACGGGGCCGCCCAGCACGACGGCCGCTCGCAGCCGATCTCCTGCGAGAGCGACATGCGGATCTTCGGCACCCTGCGCGGTCTGGCCGATGTGGTGCTGGCCGGCGCGGAGACGGTACGTCTGGAGGGCTACCGGCCCGCCAGGGCCCGGGAGGCATTCGCCGCCCGCCGGGCCGCGGCCGGGCAGGGGCCCGCACCCGCGATCGCCGTGGTGAGCGGCAGCCTGGACCTCGACTTCTCGTTGCCGCTCTTCACCGAGCCGCTGGTGCCGACCCTGGTACTGACCGGCGCCGGGGCCCCGCCGGGCCGGATCGGGGAGGCGCGCCGGGCGGGCGCCGAGGTGGTGATCGCGGGGGACGGCTCCCGGGTGGACCCCGCCAGGGCCGTAAAGGAGCTGGCTGACCGCGGGCTCAAGCGGCTGCTGACCGAGGGCGGCCCGAGGATGCTGGGGCAGTTCGTGGCCGCCGGGGTGCTGGACGAGCTCTGTCTGACCCTCTCGCCGATGCTGACCGCCGGGGACGCGCAGCGGATCGCGGGCGGCCCCTCGGTGGCCGTGCCGGAACGATTCGCCCTGGCATCGGTGCTGGAGGAGGCCGGGTTCCTCTTCACTCGGTACCGTCGGAGCTGACAATCAGCGGAATTTGTCGTTCCGGTTAGCTTCCGGTGGGCACAATTACTCTCGCAGACCCCGTGCGAGCACGGGGAAGGATGGTTTCAGCAGTGACCGGCGACGGCCACTGAAGCAGAAGGGCGCCCGTGGTGTTCACCAGCGTTTTGATGATCGAGAAGGCCCTCACCTCCGAGGACGTCGAGTTCGTCACCACCCTGCACGGGGAGGAGCAGACCTCCTTCGTCGTGCTCATGCAGCCGCGCGGTGACCAGGCCGATGTGCTGCTGCGAGCCATCGACGACCTCGCGATGGGCGAACTGAAGGAGGCCGCCCGGGAGGGTGAGGAGCCGGAGGGCAAGAACGCCAGACAGTCGGCCGAACTCGCGCTCGAAGTGTCACTGGAGGCACTGCGCCAGGCGGGCTCCGAAGCGGTCGGACAGGTGGTCGAGGACCACCCCCTGGACAAGCTGAAATCCGTGGTCGACGACGCGGAGGCGGACGAGGTCATCGTGCTGACCGCACCGCACTACGTCGAGGAGTTCTTCCACCGGGACTGGGCGTCCCGGGCCCGTCACAAGGTCGGCGTACCGGTGCTCAAGCTCTTCGCGCACAGCGAATAGGCTGGGCGGGCACTCCGTACCGACTCGGGTACTCGTATCGACTTCTGGGAGACACACGCATGGCACCCGGTATTCCTGCCGCCATGGAACGGCCGCACTTCATCGGCATCGGCGGCGCCGGAATGTCGGGCATCGCGAAGATCCTCGCCCAGCGCGGCGCCGAGGTCGCGGGCAGCGACGCCAAGGAGTCGGGTACCGCCGAGGCACTGCGGGCGCTGGGGGCGACCGTCCACATCGGGCACGCCGCCGGACATCTGGCGGACGACGCCTCGTGCGTGGTCGTCTCCAGCGCCATCCGCGCCGACAATCCGGAGCTGCTGCGCGCCGCCGAGCTGTCGGTCCCCGTCGTGCACCGCTCCGACGCGCTCGCCTCGCTCATGGGCGGGCTGCGCGCCATCGCGGTGGCCGGTACGCACGGCAAGACGACCACCACGTCGATGCTGGCCGTCGCCCTGACCGAGCTGAACCTCGACCCCTCGTACGCCATCGGCGGCGACCTGGCCGGCCCCGGCACCAACGCGGCGCACGGCGAGGGCGCGATCTTCGTCGCCGAGGCGGACGAGAGCGACCGCAGCTTCCAGAAGTACGACCCCGAGGTCGCGATCGTCCTCAACGTCGAGCTGGACCACCACGCGAACTACGCCTCGATGGACGAGATCTACGAGTCGTTCGAGGCGTTCACCGGCAAGATCGTCCCGGGCGGCACCCTGGTGATCGCCGCCGACCAGGAAGGCGCCGTCGAGCTGACGGAGCGGGTCCGTGCCCGCTCCTCGCTGAACGTCGTCACCTACGGCGAGTCCGAGACCGCCGACGTACGCGTCCACAAGGTCACCCCGCGCGGCCTGACCAGTGAGGTCACGGTCGTCCTGAACGGGAAGTACCTCACGTTCACGGTCTCCGTGCCCGGCCGCCACTACGCCCTCAACGCCGTCGCGGCCCTGGCCGCCGGTGTCGCCCTCGGCATCCCGGCCCACAACCTGGCCTCGGCCCTCGGCAAGTACACCGGGGTCAAGCGCCGCCTCCAGCTCAAGGGCGAGGCGGCGGGCGTGCAGGTCATCGACTCGTACGCGCACCACCCCACCGAGATGACCGCCGACCTCGAAGCGATGCGCGGCGCCGCCTCCGAGGCCCGTCTCCTGGTCGTCTTCCAGCCCCACCTCTTCTCCCGCACCCAGGAGCTCGGCACCGAGATGGGCCAGGCCCTCGCGCTGGCCGACGCCTCCGTGGTGCTGGACATCTATCCGGCCCGCGAGGACCCGATCCCCGGCATCACCAGCGAGCTGATCATCGACGCCGCGCGGGCCGCGGGCGCCGATGTCACCGCCGTCCACGACAAGGCCGAGGTCGCCGGGACCATCGCGGGAATGGCGAAGCCCGGCGACCTCGTTCTCACCATGGGAGCGGGCGACGTCACGGAGCTCGGCCCGCAGATCCTGGACCACCTGTCGAGCTGAGGGAGCGACGTGTCGTACGACATCGAGAAGCCGGACGAGCAGTGGCGGGCGGAGCTGACGCCGGCCGAGTACGCGGTTCTGCGCCAGGCCGGCACCGAACCCGCCTTCGTCGGTGAGTACACCGACACCAAGTCCACGGGCGTCTACTCCTGTCGCGCCTGCGGCGCCGACCTGTTCCGCTCGGACACCAAATTCGAGTCGCACTGCGGCTGGCCGTCCTTCTACGACCCGAAGGACACCGACGCGGTCGAGCTGGTCCAGGACCGCAGCCACGGCATGGTCCGCACCGAGGTCCGCTGCGCGCGCTGCGGATCGCACCTCGGCCATGTCTTCGAGGGCGAGGGCTATCCCACTCCGACGGACCAGCGGTACTGCATCAACTCGATCTCGCTGCGCCTGGTCCCGGACGAGGACTGAGCGGACGGGACGTGTGCCCCGGAACATGTTCCGGGGCACACGTCGCGCCGCGCGCGCTCAGTACACGTCCCTGCGCATCGGCACCAGCACCGCGACGAACGCGGCGGCCAGGGCGTAGCCGGTGAGCAGCAGTCCGCCGCCGACGGGGGAGAGCAGCTGCACCGGGCCGGTCGCCAGCTCCGCGGCCATCGTGTCCGCGGCGTAGTCGAAGCCGGTCAGGGCCGCCGTGGCGCCACCGGGCAGCAGCGGGTAGAGGAGCTTCACCCCCGGGATCATCATCAGCAGGAACTCGCCCGCGTACAGATAGCCGACGACGACGGCCAGCGCCGCGACCTGATGGCGGATCAGCGCCCCGGCGGCCACGCCCAGCAGGGTGTACACCGCCATCGCCACCGCCGGCCGGACGAGCAGCCCCAGCACCTCGCCGGTGGCCATGCCCGGGGTCACCCCGCGCGCCGCCGTACCCCCGAAGAAGGCGGCCGCCGCCGTGCCGGTGAGAACCAGCCCGTACAGCAGCCCGGCGACGCCGCACGCGACGAGCTTGGCGGTGAGCACCTGCCGGCGCCGCGGGGCGTGGAGGAAGGTGTACGTGACGGTGCGGTGCCGGTACTCCGACGTCATCGCCAGGGTCCCGAGCGCGGCCGGCAGGAACACCGTGAAGCTCAGCATTCCGAGGACGGAGCGGACGCCGCCCTCGGTGTCCAGGCCGGGCGCCGGCGGATCGAAGTTCTCCGGGCCGACCAGCGTCATCGCCGCCACCATGCCGCCGCCCAGGACGACGGCCGCGAGGAGTGCCCACAGCCACAGGCGGGTGGCGGCCAGCCGCCGGAACTCCGCCTCGACCAGTGCGTTCATCACCGGTTCCGCCCTTCGTCGGTCAGTACCGCCGGCCGGCCGGGGCCCGCCGGTTCGCCGTCCCCCGCCAGCCGGAGGAAGAGCTGCTCCAGGCTCGTCCCGGCGGACAGCCCGTACACGCGCAGCCGCTCGGCGGCGGCCAGATCGGCGACGGCCGAGTCCGCCATCCCGTACACGCACAGCGTTCCGTCCGGCATGAGGTCCACCCGGTCGGCCGCCCCGCCCCGTGCGGTACCGCGCAGCAGCGCGGCGCGCAGGGCCGCCGCGTCCGGCGAGCGGACCAGCACCGTGCCGGGCGAGAGCCGCTCGACCTCCGCCAGCGGTCCCGCCGCCACCAGCCGGCCCTCGCGGATCACCACCACGTCGTCGACGATCTGCTGCACCTCGCTCAGTACATGGCTGGAAACCAGCACCGTGCGTCCCTCGGCCGCCAGCCCGCGCAGCAGGCCGCGCAGCCAGGCGATGCCCTCCGGGTCGAGCCCGTTGCCCGGCTCGTCCAGCAGCAGCACCCGTGGGTCGCCCAGCAGGGCGGTGGCGAGACCGAGCCGCTGCCGCATGCCCGTGGAGAAGGTGCGGGTGCGGCGGTCGGCCGCCTGCGTGAGCCCCAGCCGGTCCAGCAGTCGAGCGACCCGCTCGGGCGGGTGGCCGCCCATGGTGCGGTAGATGTGCAGATGGTCGCGGGCCGAGTGGCCGGGGTGGACCGCGGAGGCGTCGAGGACGGCGCCCACGGTGGCGGAGGGCCTGGGCAGGTCCGCGTACCGCATTCCGCCGATGGTGGCGGTGCCCGCGGTGGGAGCCACCAGGCCCAGGATCATCCGCATGGTCGTGGTCTTGCCCGCGCCGTTGGGGCCGAGGAAGCCCGTGACGACGCCCGGCCGCACGGTGAAGCTCAGGTCCTCGACGGCGCTGACGCGGCCGAATCGCTTGGTCAGCCCGCCGACCTCCACGGGCAGGCCCTGCGGACGTCCGCTCATCGGTGGCTCCCCACCCGCTGCTCGATGAGCTGTGCCGAGCGCCGGGCGTCGTCGAGCGAGAGGACCAGCTCGTCGAAGTCACCTCCGGCGGCGGCGCGGTCCAGCTCCACGCGCAGTCCCGGCCGGCCCCGGTAGGCGGCCACGAGCTGACGGGGGCCGGTGATCAGCCCCCAGGTGCCGATCTTGGCGACTCCGCCGGCGTGCAGGCCCCTGCGGACGCCGTGGGCCGCGCGCAGCGGGTTGTCGACGACGGTCACCCGGCGGACCGCGGTGAGCGGGACGGTCAGGGAGCCGCGCAGGGTCCATATGCGCTCACGGCCGCTGAACTCGATGGTGAGGCCGGTGTCGGTGATGTTCATCAGTGCCATGGGGATTCACCCTCCAACGGAGCCTGAGCGTCTGTTCTATTAGATGTATAGCAGATAGAGTTGGGGCGTGTATCTAGTTCTCGACCTCGACAGCGAGGTGCCGATCTATCAGCAGATCCGGGACCGGGTGGTGGAGGCCATCGCGGAAGGGGCGTTGGCGCCCGGTGCCGGACTCCCTTCCACCAGGCAGCTGGCCGTCGACCTGGCGATCAACTTCCACACCGTCAACAAGGCCTATGACCTGCTACGACGCGAAGGGTTCATCCGCATCAACCGCAAGAGCGGTGCCGCGGTCCGGCCGGACGTCAAGCAGCCCTCGGACGAACTGCGGGCCGGCGCCGACTGGGAGGCGCGGATGCGCACCCTCCTCGCCGAGCTGGATGTGCGAGGGATCGCGAAGGCGGAGGTGATGAGTCATGTCGCGGCGGTTCTGGACCGCTTCCCCGCGAGGGAGGACGAACAGCCCTGACCCTCGGGACCGGGCGGGGGACCGCGGCGGCCCCTGCCGCTGTACGACGTCCCTCGGCCAACGGCTCCCGGAACGAGACCCCGGAACGTCGTGCCGTGCGCCGGCTCGGCGCCCCGCCCGGCCGGTGCCGGCGACAAGAACGGACAGGTGAACACCCTTGCTGGTCGACGCAGCTCTCAACTTCGGCATACTCGCGGCGCTCGGCGCCGTGCTGTACGCCGCTCCCAGCCCGCTCCTCAACCCCTCCGCCGTGCCCTTCGGCGTCCGCGTACCGCCGGACAAGGCGGGCTCCGCCGCCGTGGAGGAACAGCGCAGCCGCTACCGCGGCGCGATGCTGGTCGCCGCGGCCGTCGTCACCGTGCCCGCCTCGGCGCTCGGCGCCGTGCTCGGCACCCCGGCCGCCGGAGTCGCCGGCTCGCTGCTGCTCTGCGCCCTCGCCGCCGTTCTGTGGGTACGCGCCCACCGGGCCATCGCCCGCGCGAAGGCGGAGGGCGGGTGGTACGAACAGACCCGGCAGGGCGCCGTCGTGGACACGTCCCTGCGCACCGACCCGGTCCGCTTCCCCTGGGGCTGGACGGTGCCCGCGCTGGCCGTCATCGCCGTCAGCGTCGTCGCGGGCATCGTCGTCTACCCCGGCCTGCCCGACCACCTCGCGCTGCCCGAACGCTCGCCCGGCGGCACCGTCTACCGTACGTACCCGACCAGTGTGTGGACCGCCTTCGGGTTCGTCCTCGGCCAGGTCCTGCTCACCCTGACCATGGCCGCCACGGTCGCCGGGCTGCTCCGTGCCCGCGCCGACCTCGATGTGGCGCGCCCCGTGGCCGGCGCCGCACGGTACCGCCGCTATCTCACGGTCACGGCCCGCTCCATGATGGGCATCGCCGCCCTGGTGGACCTGATGCTGCTCGGGCTGTCCGCGCTGATCTGGAGCGACACCCGCTCCACGGCCATGACCCTGGCCGTCACCGGGGTGCCGCTCGTCGGGGTCCTCGCCGTGACCGCCTGGCTCGTCCTGCGCGTCGGGCCCTTCGGGAGCAGGCTGCCGCAGGACACGGGCGAGCAGAGCACCGGACTGGTCCCGCGCGACGACGACCGCTTCTGGCGCGGCGCCGGCACGGTCTACGTCAATGCCGACGACCCGGCGATCCTGGTGCCCAAACGGGTCGGCATCGGCTGGACGGTCAACCTCGGCAACCCGCGGTCCCTCGTCGTCGTCGCACTGGTCCTCGCCGTCGCGGTGGGAGCGACCGTCGTCCAGGCCGTCCGGTGACCCGGGGGCCTTCGTCCGGACCAGGCCGGACCCCGCGAGCCCGGCATGACCCGAACGAGAGGCCCCAGGGGCGGCCGGGGGCGGAGCCGGGCCCGGAGGTCAGTCCTCGGACCCGTCCTCGGCGCTCTCCGGCCGCAGCAGCGGATGGGCGACACCCGGGAACACCCGGGCCTGCACGACCGGCTCGGCGGAGCCGCCCCGGACCACGGTCCCGGCGACACCCCACGGCCGCCCGGGCAGCACCACGGTCAGGTTGTACGAGGACGCGCAGCCCATGCAGTCGTAACGGTCGGCCCAGGTCTCCACGTCCGTGACACTGCCGGGGTAGCGCGCCACGTGGCGGTGGAGCGCGTGGCAGCGCTCGCACCGCTCGCCGGGCTCGCACGTACCGCCGCAGGGGCACGGGACGTCGAGCGTGTCGGCGGGCCGCCAGCGCTGGGTGAGGACGGCCTCACGCGTGGCGCCCATGTCCTTCATGGCCTTCAGATTGCGGGCGGCGACGTTGTACGACTCGCCGGTCGCGGCCATCCGGTCCCGGATGACGTCCTTGCGTCCGCGGTTCGTCGTCATCTGTTCCTCCTGGGGGTGTCACGCAGCCCGCCGGGAGCACACGAGATCGATAGGTCACACGGTACCGGTCACCCACGACGGGCCACGACCTCCGTGGTCCGCCCGCGATCTGCGGGGTGCGTTGCCCGCGACCTCCGGGGGCTGCTCGCCACCGCCGGGGCTGCCTACCGTGCTGGTGCGTCGCCCGCGACCTCCGGGGTGCGCTGCCCGCCACCGCCGGGGCCGCTCACCGCGCTGGTGCGTTGCTCAGGACCGCCGGGGGTGCACTGCTCACGGCCGCCGGGGGTGCCGCCCGCGACCTCCGTGGCCCGCCCGCGGCCGCCGGGGTGCGCCGCTCACGTCCGCCGTACCCGGGCCGCCAGTCTGTCGCCGAGCCGCTTGCGGAGGCCGGCCGGCCGGTTCCACGTCCGGAACGCCTCCGCCGTGCGACTGCTGCCCGCCCGTTCGGCGGCTTCCTCCACCGCCGCCACCTCGGCGGCGGACAGGCCGCGCACGACCGGGCGCAGCACCTCCTCCAGCAGCGCCGCCCGGGTCTCGCTCCAGGTGCGGCCCGCGTGCGGGTGGGAGCTCCAGACGGTGAAGCAGTCGGCGACATAGGCCGGGTCGGAGCGCAGCCGGGTGAGCACCGCGTCCTGCCGGGCGGCGCCGCCGTAGGCCGCGATGAGGCCGGGGTCGTCGCTGTGGACGAACGCGTACAGCTCCGCCTCCGGCCGGTCCGGGTCGAGCAGCCGCCCGGCCAGGGCGCCGAACGCCTGCTCGCGCACGCCCGGCTCCACCGGCTCTGCCCCGGCACACAGCTCCCGGGCCCGTTCCGCCCAGCCGGGCTCCGCCGCCCCCGAGCGGACGTCCCGGGCGAACTCCAGGAGGAGCAGCGCGCCGCGTGCCCGCGCGTCGATCTCCTGGGGGAAGCCGCGCAACAGGTCATGGGCGAGCTCGGGGGCCTCCGCGTCGTCGGCCGGGGCACCGAGCGCCGCCGCCACGAGAACGGCCCACGTTCCGGCCGTACGGTGCGCGTCCGACGTGCTCCCGGCCAGCAGCAGCCGTGCCTCGCCCGCCGTGGGGGTGGTGTCGCCCCAGACGAGACCCACCGCGGTACGCAGCACCAACGGCTCGGTGAAAGGTGACATCCCGCCGGCGCGCAGCACGGCGTTCAGCACCTTCACCCGGTCCTCGCCGCCGCCCGCCCCGGCCTCCGGCGCCGCCGCACACATCCGCAGATGCGGCAGCGCCTGGGCCCCGGTGAAGGGCAGGGCGACATCGGCCAGCAGCCGTCGGGCCGCCAGGGGGTGGTGCGGGGTGATCCGGTCCAGCTCGCCCAGCAGCGCGGTGCGGACGTCGAACTGCTCGTCCAGGAGGTCGAGCAGCACCCGGGCGCAGTCGCCCGCGCCCTCGTCCAGCAGCACCCGTGCCATTCGGCGTACGACCTCGGGGAGCAGGTCCGCACAGTCCACGTCCAGCAGCCGCGCGATCCGCAGCAACTGGACCGTGCGCCCCACACTCCGCCCGGGTGCGGCGTCCGGGGCCACGGGGGCACCGGTCGCCAGTTCGGCCCGCAGATCCTCGCCCAGGGTGTCGACGAGCGCCGCGGCGACGCGTTCCCCGTCCGGCCCGGCGAAGACCGAGCGCCCCGGGGGTGTCACGGAGACATCGCCCCCATGGACCGCCTCCGTCACCAGCAGTGCGCCGAGGGAGGCCGTCACGGCTGCCGGGGCCCTTCCGTCGAGCGCGGTCAACAGCCGTGCCACGGCGGCGAGTTCGCGAGAGGTTCGGTCGATGCTGGGGTCGGTCAGCGCATCGGTGAGCCGGTGCGTCTGCTCCTCGTCCAGCGCGTACGGCCGCTCGGCGGCCCACTCGGCCGCCGCGGCCCGCTCGCCGGGGCCGAGCGGAACACCCGCGCACAGCGCGGTGACGGCGAGCGGACCGGCGGCGAAGGGCCCGCCGGGCAGTTCGGCCGCCGCCCGGAACAGCTTCGGGGACCGGTTCCGCCAGATCCGGGCGCAGGTCTCGGCCCAGGCGTCGTCCACCGGATCCCCGGGCCGCGCGCCCGTGCAGTCGTGGACCCGCAGCTCCTGCGCCTCGGATCCGCCCGCGCGCGGTGCGTCCTGCGGGAGTACACCGACGATCCGGTGCGGGGAGTGCGCCGGACGGCGGGTGTACGTCGTGAACGTCAGCCGGTGCGCGTGGTCCGGCGGGAGCACGGCCGAGGCGAGGGCGATCCACCGGGCCACATCGGCACTGTGCCGCTCCACCAGGACCAGACGCCCCGCCGGGGGGCCCTCGCACACCCGGCGCAGGTCGGCGAAGACCGCCGCCAGCCAGGGGCTCCGGGAGACCGCGAAGTCGTTCAGCGCCTCCGGCCCGAAGGCGGCGGAGGCCGGCAGGGCGGATATCCGCCCGGGCGCGCCTCCGGCCGGCGGGGCGGACGCCCAGCCCGGCGAGCGCCAGGCGGTGATCGGCAGTGCGTCGTCCGGCAGGCGCGTACCGGCCGGGAGGTGCACCGCGTGCGCGTGGAACCCGAGGGTGCCGGGACCGGAGGAGGGGCCGGTGGACGCCCCGGAGCCGTGACCGGTGAATGCCACCGTGCGGGCCAGCAGATGACCGCCGTCCGGCAGCGCGCTGAAGCTGAACGCCTCCGGAAGGGAGCGGAGTTGCTCGGGGGTCGGCCGGTGCGGGGCGTCGGCGGGCGGTTCGAGGCCGAGGAGCTGTTCGGCCTCGGCCAGCACCTGCGTGGGCAGTCCGGCGCTCACCGCCGTGAAGCGCGCGCCGTTCCCGCCCCCGTCGTCGTCCGCAGCGGCAGCCGAGGCAGAGGTGTAGTGCAACTGCGCGAGACTCATGCGTCGGGCCCTCTTCGTCCTTGCCGCAGACCTTCCCGTGGCGTCGGCACACCCTCCGTCAACGGCCCTCGGGGCGGACCGTACGAGGCACGGCGACGACCCCGGCGGGAAGTGGGAACCGCGATCGCGGGAGCGACGCTATCAAGGCGTGCGCCTCCCTCGCGCGCCCCGCCGAACACCCGTGCCGCGCACCGGAGTCGGCCCGGGACGCGGCACGGTGCGCCAGATGCGCGCCATGCCCGCCGCGTACGTCACGAAGTCTGTCGGGGCGGCTGCGGGGGTGCTCCGGCCGCCCCGCCCGCCGGAGGGGAACGGCGGTATTGCCGAACCATGACCTTCCGGCCGCACCACGGCCGTCGATGATTGCCATCATGACCTCTGACGACGACCCGACGACGCGAGGGCACAGAGGTTCAGACGTGGCCGACGAAATCTACTTCAGCAACAACTACAGCGACCTGTCGCGGCAGCACGGCACCGGTGCGGGCTTCCAGTTCGAGTTCCGGTGCCAGCGCTGTTCGGACACCTGGCGCTCACCGTTCGAACCCTTCAGATCGGGCCAGGCGGCAGGCTGGATAGGCAAGGGCGTCAGCGCCGCCTTCGGCCTGCTGGGCGGCAGTGCCAACACGATCAACAACGCTGCCGACGGGCTGGCCGGTGCGACCTGGGGCGGGGCGCGGGACACCGCGTTCCGGCGGGCGATCGACGACGCGCGCGGGCACTTCAACCGCTGCCCCCGCTGCACCTCGTACGACTGCGGGCGGTGCTGGAACCCCGAGCAGGGCCTCTGCCTCCAGTGCGCCCCCGACACCGCCGCCGAGGCGGAAGCGGCCCGCCGGCGCGGGCTCAACGACTCGGTCTCCGACCGCGCCTACGCAGCCGGGCAGAACGCCGGGCAGGGCTACGACGCCGACAGCGCCCGGCAGTTGGTGTGCCCGCAGTGCCGTACGGAGACCCACGGCGGCGCCTTCTGCCCCGGGTGCGGCCACCGGCTCGCCCAGAGCCCGCAGTGCGCCTCGTGCCACGCGGCCGTGCCCCAGGGTTCCGCGTTCTGCCCGGGTTGCGGCTCACGGCAGTAGCGGTGACGGGCGGCGCGCGGGGTGGTCGCGGAGACCGGCGCGCGGCGGATCGGACCCAATGCGCCGCCCTCACCTCAATGGCCGACGCACCGTCCGCCCGGCCGGTCGTTGAGCGTCATCGGATTGGTCAAATCCCCCGAGGGCGCCATTCGTTCCGGCCCAAGGGTCCATTTGCGCAGAGGAGTTACTCCGTTGAAGCTCAAGACTCTCTCCGCGGCGGCGGCCGTCCTGGCGCTGGCCGGTCTCACCGGGACGTCCCCGGCCGGTGCGGTGCCCGGCACGGTCTCCGGTGACGGCGGCAACCGCATCGGCACCCTGCGGGTCAATGGCGACGCCTATGTGAAGGAGGGCGGCCTCAGTGCGACCTGGGTCAAGGAGTCCGACAAGGTCAAGCAGATCACCCTCTCCGGCAACCGCATCGGCGTCCTCACCGGCGACGGCGTCGCGTGGGTGAAGGAGGGCGGGCTCAGCGCCACCTGGGTGAAGGAAGCCACCGACGTCAAGCAGATCGCCCTGTCCGGCAACCGCATCGGTGTCCTCAAGGACAACGGTGAGGCGTATGTGAAGGAGGGCGGCCTCAGCGCGACCTGGGTCAAGGAGTCCGACAAGGTCAAGGAGCTGGAGCTCTCAGGCAACCGCATCGGTGTGGTCACCGGCGACGGTGTCGCGTGGGTGAAGGAGGGCGGCCTCAGCGCCTCCTGGGTACGGGAGTCGGACAACGTCATCGGCATCGACCTGGCCGGCGACCGCATCGGTGTCCTGGTCGGCAACGGCGTCGCGTGGGTGAAGGAGGGCGGCCTCAGCGCCTCCTGGGTGCGCGAGGCCGACGACGTCGTCCAGCTCGAACTGTCCGGCAACCGCATCGGCGTCCTCAAGGACGACGGCAAGGCGTACGTGAAGGAGGGCGGGCTCAGCGCCACCTGGGTCCACGAGTACGACCAGGCCATCCAGATCGCCCTGTCCGGCAACCGCATCGGGGTGCTCAAGGGCGACGGCGACGCGCGGGTGAAGGAGGGCGGCCTCAGCGCCACCTGGGTCCTGGAGGCGGGCGACGTCACGGAGTTGGCGCTCTCCTGACCCGCCGTCCCCGCACGTGACCCGTGCGATCGGCCGCGTCGCACACCGGTGCCGATTCAGGTGTGCGGCGCGGTGCCGCCCGGGAAGGTCACCCCGGTCCGGGAAAATCGCTGGTCGGGAGGTGTGATCCTTCCGTAGAAAGGGGTGCATGAGCACTTCTTCCTCCGCACCGGCCGACCACAGGACCTTCGTCCGTACCGCACTCGATCTGAAGGACGCGGTACTGCGCCCCTGGAGCCGGGCGGACGCCGGCTCGGAAGCCCTGCTGGACGCGCTGGTGACCGCCGCCGCCGATCCGGCGATCGCCCTCTGGAACCCCATGGCGGCTGCCGACCGGGACGCGGCCGGTGCCTGGGTGGAGGCGCGTGACGGCGGCTGGGAGCGCGGCACGGCCGCCCCCTTCGCGATAGTGGACGCCATCGACGGCACCCTGCTGGGCTGTGTCAATCTGCGCTGGGTCGACCGCGCGGACGGGCTGGCGATGATCGGCTACTGGCTGTTGCCCACCGCCCGTGGACGGGGCCTCGCGACACGGGCGGTCGCGGCGGTGACGGGCTGGGGCTTCGCGACGGCCGGCGCCCGCCGCATCGAGATCGCCCACGCCGTCGGCAACGAGGCGTCCTGCCGGGTGGCGGACCGCTGCGGCTATCTCCCCGAGGGCGTCCTGCGCGAGTCCTTCCGCTTCGGCGACGGCGAGTACCACGACGAGCACCTGCACGCCCGACTGGCCGGCGACCCGGAACCCGGAAGACCCTGACGGAGCGGCGGATCTCCCGGGAACCGGCCGCCCCTCTTCCGCACTCATGGGGTCGGCACTCATGGGATCGGTACTCATGGGATCGACGCGACGCCGGGGCGACGGGGGTGGTCGATCGCGGTACGGGAGAGGGGCTTGCGCCACCGGGCCGCGCACGGACGGGCCCGTCTCCCGCGGCCCCGCACCGAGGTCCGAGCCGGTCCCTCCGTGCGCCGGACGGGGGAACCGTGCCGAAGGGCATGAAGCGGATCTTCGGGCGCGCTTAAGAAAACCTCGATGGACCTGTGGCGCGGGGTGCGGCAGATTTCTCCGTGACGGCCGAGGATGGTGCGCGGCAGCCGATCGACGCGCGCTGCCGATGTGTCCCGTCCCTCTCGATCCTCCCCGGGCCGCAGGCTTCCCCTTGGCATGCCCCCGGCCCGGGGTACTCAACGCCGCACCAGCGCAGGGAGCCACAGCCGTGAAGGCACTCGTGAAGCAGAAGGCCGAGCCCGGACTCTGGCTGATGGACGTGCCGGAGCCGGAGATCGGCCCCACGGACGTACTGATCAAGGTCCTCCGTACCGGCATCTGCGGCACCGATCTGCACATCCGCAACTACGACGGCTGGGCGCAGCAGGCCGTACGCACCCCCCTCGTTCTCGGGCACGAGTTCGTGGGCGAGGTCGCGGAGACCGGCGCCGACGTCGTCGACATCAACGTCGGCGACCTGGTCAGCGGCGAGGGCCACCTGGTCTGCGGCAAGTGCCGCAACTGCCTGGCCGGCCGCCGCCACCTGTGCCGCTCCACGGTCGGCCTCGGCGTCGGCCGGGACGGGGCCTTCGCCGAGTACGTCGCCCTGCCCGCGTCCAACGTCTGGGTGCACCGGGTCCCCGTCGACCTCGACGTCGCCGCGATCTTCGACCCGTTCGGCAACGCCGTGCACACCGCGCTGTCGTTCCCGCTGGTCGGTGAGGACGTACTGATCACCGGTGCCGGGCCGATCGGCATCATGGCCGCGGCCGTGGCCAGGCACGCGGGTGCCCGCAACGTGGTCATCACCGACGTCAGCGAGGCCCGCCTCGAACTGGCCCGGAAGGTCGGCGTCAGCCTCGCCCTGAACGTCGGCGAGGAGACCATCACCGAGGGCCAGAAGCGCCTCGGGCTGCGCGAGGGCTTCGACGTCGGCCTGGAGATGTCCGGCCGGCCCGAGGCGATGCGCGACATGATCGCGAACATGACGCACGGCGGCCGGATCGCCATGCTCGGACTGCCGTCCGAGGAGTTCGCCGTCGACTGGGCCCGCATCGTCACCTCGATGATCACCGTCAAGGGCATCTACGGCCGTGAGATGTACGAGACCTGGTACGCCATGTCCGTACTGCTGGAGGGCGGCCTCGACCTCGCCCCCGTGATCACCGGCCGGTACGGCTACCGCGACTTCGAGGCGGCCTTCGACGACGCGGCGAGCGGCCGCGGCGGCAAGGTCATCCTCGACTGGACCTCCTGACCCGACGCCTCCGAAGACGACGCCACCGTAGACAGCTGGGAGACACCCCTCATGTTCGACTCCGTACGCGACGACATGCGCACCACCCTCGAAGAGATCGAGGCCGCCGGACTGCACAAGCCCGAGCGCGTGATCGGCACCCCGCAGTCCGCGTCGGTCGCCGTCACCGCGGGCGGCCGCCCCGGTGAGGTGCTCAACTTCTGCGCCAACAACTACCTGGGCCTCGCCGACCACCCCGAGGTGATCGCCGCCGCCCACGAGGCGCTGGACCGCTGGGGCTACGGCATGGCCTCGGTCCGCTTCATCTGCGGCACCCAGGAGGTCCACAAGGAGCTGGAGCAGCGGCTCTCCACGTTCCTCGGCCAGGAGGACACGATCCTCTACTCCTCCTGCTTCGACGCCAACGGCGGTGTCTTCGAGACCGTCCTCGGCCCGGAGGACGCGGTGATCTCCGACGCCCTCAACCACGCCTCCATCATCGACGGCATCCGCCTCTCCAAGGCCAAGCGGTTCCGCTACGCCAACCGCGACATGGACGACCTGGAGAAGCAGCTCAAGGAGGCCTCCGGCGCCCGGCGCAGGCTCGTCGTCACCGACGGCGTCTTCTCCATGGACGGGTACGTCGCCCCGCTGCGCGAGATCTGCGACCTGGCCGAGCGCTACGACGCCATGGTCATGGTCGACGACTCGCACGCCGTCGGCTTCGTCGGCCCCGGCGGCCGCGGCACGCCGGAGCTGCACGACGTGATGGACCGGGTCGACATCATCACCGGCACCCTCGGCAAGGCGCTCGGCGGCGCGTCCGGCGGCTATGTCGCGGCCCGCGCCGAGATCGTCGCGCTGCTGCGCCAGCGCTCCCGCCCGTACCTCTTCTCCAACTCCCTCGCCCCGGTCATCGCGGCCGCCTCGCTCAAGGTCCTCGACCTGCTGGAGGCCGCCGGCGACCTGCGCGAGCAGCTCAATGCCAACACCGCGCTCTTCCGTACCCGGATGACCGAGGAGGGCTTCGACATCCTGCCCGGCGACCACGCCATCGCCCCCGTCATGATCGGGGACGCGGCGAAGGCAGGCCGGATGGCGGAGCTCCTCCTGGAGCGCGGTGTGTACGTGATCGGGTTCTCCTACCCGGTGGTCCCGCAGGGCGCGGCCCGCATCCGCGTCCAGCTCTCCGCCGCGCACTCCACGGCGGACGTGAACCGCGCCGTGGACGCGTTCGTCGACGCGCGGGCCGCGCTGGGGGAGTAGTCCCCGCCTCCCGCACGGGGAGCCCCGCCCGGGAGGCGGGGTTCCCTCCGTGACCTGGGACAATGGGGCACATGATCGATTCACGGCGGCTGCGCATCCTCCGTGCGGTGGCCGACCACCGCACGGTGACCGCCGCGGCCGCCGCGCTGTATCTCACCCCGTCCGCGGTCTCCCAGCAGCTCGCCGCGCTGGAGCAGGAGACCGGGCACCGGCTCGTGGAACGGGGCGCGCGCGGCGCCCGGCTCACCCCCGCCGGGGAGATCCTGCTGACCCACACCAACGCGGTGCTGGCCCAGCTGGAACGGGCCGAGGCGGAGCTCGCCGCCTACGACGCGGGGGACGCGGGCACGGTCACCGTCGCCGCGTTCGCCACCGGCATCGGCCTGGTCCTCGCCCCCGCGATCGCCGAACTGACGCACTCCGCGCCAGGCATCCGGGTCCGGGTCCAGGACGCCGAGGGTGACGCGAGCGTGCCGATGGTGCTCGACCGGCAGGTCGATGTGGCGGTCGCCGTCGAGTACCGGGGAGCCCCGGGCGAGGACGACCTGAGGCTGACCCGGGTGCCGCTGTACTCCGAGCCGTTCGACGCGGTGCTGCCGGTCGGGCACCGGCTGGCCGACCGGGCACAGGTGGCCATCGCCGACCTGGAGAAGGACGCGTGGATCGGCCCGTACCCCGGCAATCCCTGCCACGACGTGGTGGTCCTGTCCTGCGAGTTCGCCGGCTTCCAGCCGAGGCTGGCGCACTCCTCGGACGACTTCCGCGCGGTGGTCGCGCTGGCCGGGGCGGGCGCCGGGGTGGCGCTGGTGCCCCGGTCGGCGCTGCGGGGGATGGAGCTGGCGGGGGTGGTGGTACGGCCGGTGGCGGGCAGTGCGCCGACCCGCCGGGTCTTCGCCGCGGTACGGCAGGGGGCGGAGGGGCATCCGCTGATCGCCCCGGTGCTGGACGCGCTGGCCGCCGCGGCGGCACGGGAGGGGGCGCTGCCCCTGCCCGCGTCACCGTGACACCCCGGGGCAACCGCCCTCACGCCCGTGGCCCGGGGCCGGACCGGCCGCCGGACGACCCGGGCCACAGCACCCCCGCACCCGCCGCGACCGTCACGGCCAGGGCGAGCACCCCGTACCGCTCCGGTGGCAGATACGGCACCGAACCGGTCGCCGACACCGCGAACGCCACCAGCGGGACCGCCGCGACCAGCGTGCCGATCGCCAGCCCGGCCACCGCCACCAGCCCCGTCTCCAGCACCAGCATCCGCCGCACCTGACGGCGGCCCGCACCGACCGTCCGCAGCAGCCGGAACTCGGCGCGGCGGCCCACCGTGATCAGGGACAGCGTGCTGACCACCGCGAGCAGCGCGAAGCCGCCGATCACCCCCACACCGATGATGCCCATCGCGTCGTCCTGGTCCGAGGACGTGGGTGCGATCCGTACGTCGTCGGCCGTCGCGGACCGGACCCGCACCCCCTCGTACCGGGCGAGCGCACGCCGTACCGAAGCGGCGGTGGCGGTGGCCGTGCCGTCCGTCGAGCGGATCAGGATCCGCTGGTCGCGAAGGGCCGGGACATGCCCAGCCAGCGCCTCGTGGGGCAGCATGAACTCGCCGAGCCCGAGCGCCCGTTCGTAGAGCGCCACCACACGGAGTCGTACCTCGGTGCCGTCGCCGAGACGGAGCTCGACCGAGTCGCCGGGGCCGACACCGAGATCGTCGGCCCGGTCCTTGCCGACCGCCACCGTGTCCCTGCCGGTGAGGCCGGCCAGATCGCCCGCGGTGACCCGCGGATCGAGCGTGCCGGCCAGCTGGTCCGCCGTCACACCCAGGACCGGGAACCGGTCGAGCTTCGGATCGCCCATCTCCCGGTGGGCGAGGACGACACCGGAGCGCAGCACTCCGGTCGCCGCCGCCACCCCCGGCGTCTCGCGCACGGCCCGGGCCGCGCCGGCGGGCAGCCCCGCCGCCGGGCCCGTCACCACCAGATCGGCCCGGAGCGCGGCGGCGGCCTGCCGGTCGGCGGCCCGCTCCAGGGTCGAGGCCGCCGCCAGCTGTACGCAGACGAAGGTGACCACCAGCACGATCGGAGTGATCGCCGCGCCGAGGCGCCGGTTGTGCGCGGCGGCGCCCCTGGCGGCGAGGAAGCCCGAGACCCCGCCGGCACGCCGCACCGGAGTGCCGAGGACCCGCATTGTCACCCGGGCGATCCACGGGCCGAGCAGCGCCACGGAGATGATCAGCGAGGTCGCCGCACCCGACGCGGCCACCGCGGCGGCCTGCCCGCCCTGAGCCGTCGCCGCACCGGCCGCACTCACGCCCGCCAGGGCCAGCACCGCCCCGCAGACCGTACGCACCCGCCCCGGCTCGCCCGGCTCCGGCGCCCCGGCCGCATCCAGTGCGGCGGCGGGCCGCAGCTCGGTGATGGACCTGGCCGCGATGGCCGACACCGGGCGGGCGGCGAGCGCGACGAGCGCGGCACCCGCGGCCGACGCGGCGAACGGCAGCCACACCGGTACCGGCAGCGGCAGCGGGTCCGTCGTCAGGAGCGACCGCATCAGCAGCCCCAGCGGTACGGCACCGACCCCGCCCAGCAACGCCGCGGCACCGGCCACCCGGCTCACCTCACGGCCGACGGCCGACCTGAGCTGCCGGGGCGTCGCCCCCACGGCCCGCAGCAGCGCCAGTTCACCGGAGCGCTGGTGGACCGCCTGGGAGAGCGTGGTGGCGATCACCAGGAGTGCCACCATGAAGACCGTTCCCGTGATGGAGGCGAGCAGCGGCAGCAGCTCGCCGCGGGCGCCGAGCGCGTCCGGGTGCTCGGCCCGCCCGCGCTCCGGGCCGGTGAGCACCAGGACGTCACGGTCACCACGGGCCCGGTCGGGCAGCGCCTTCTCCAGCGATGCCCGCAGCTCGTCCGTGGAGACGCCCTTCTCGGCGAGGACGCCGATCGCGTCGACCGTGCCGGGGTGCCCGGCCAGGGCGGTGAGGCGCTCCTCGGTGAGGAAGACGGCGGGGGGACCGCCCGGGTGCCCGGTGCCGGCGACACCGCTGACGGTGTACGGCCGGGGAGCCCCGTCGGCCTGCAGGGTCACCCGGTCACCGGTCCTGCTCCCGGTGGCCGCCGCCAGCGCGCCGTCGACGACCACCTCGGTAGCGGTCCTGGGCGCGTGGCCCTCCGTCAGCCGGTACGGGGTGAGCACTCCGGCAGCCCAGGAACGGCCGGAGCCCGAGGCCGTGCCGCCCTCGCCGCCCACGGTCACCGGTACCGAATCGTCCGCGACGGCCTTCGCGACGCCGTGCGCGGCTGCCGCCCTCGCCACCACGGAGCGGTCGAGCCGCACCCGTTCCGGCAGATACGCCGTCGCGGTCTGCGGCTCGCTGCCCCACGGCTTCGCCGTGTACGTCACCCGCTGGTCTGCCGCCACCACCGCGTCGGCCCCCGCGTAGCGCTCCACCGGCGGCTTCGCCAGCAGCAGCGAACCCACGACGAGAGCGAAGGCGCCGATCAGCGCGGCCGCCGCCGTCGTCGCCACGAACACCGTGCCCCAGGCCCGGCGATGGGCCTTCAGCGACCGCCGGGCGAGGAACGCCGACGCCCGGCGGACACCGCGGCGCACATCCGGCCCGGGCCGTTCCGTGTCCTGGCTCCTGTTCTTCCCGCTCATCGCAGCCGGCCGCCGTCCATCGTCAGCACGGTGTCCGCCCAGCTCGCCGCCACCGGGTCATGGGTGACCATGACGACCGTACGGCCGTCGATCCGCACCGCGTCCCGCAGCAGGCCGAGGACCAGCGTCGCCGACTCCGGGTCCAGGGAGGCGGTCGGCTCGTCCGCGAAGATCAGCTCGGGTCCGGTCACCAGCGCCCGCGCCACCGCGACCCGTTGCTGCTCGCCGCCGGAGAGCGTCGCCGGGCTCTGCGCGCCGCGGCCGGCCAGCCCGACCCGGTCCAGCAGGTCCCGCCCCCGGTCCAGCACCCGCTCGTCCGCCGGGTCGGCGCCCGCCAGCACCAGCGGCAGCACCACGTTCTCCTCGATGCTCAGCGAAGGGACCAGGTTGAGGGCGTGCGACTGGAAGACGAAGCCGATCCGGTCCCGCCGCAACCGGGTCAGCGCGGCCTCCGAAAGCGCACCGAGATCGGTGTCCCCGATCCGTACCGTGCCCGAGGACGGACGGTCCAGACCCGCCGCACACTGGAGGAACGTGCTCTTCCCCGACCCCGAAGGACCCACCACCGCGGTGAAGCTCCCGGCCGGAACCACGCAACTGACCGCATCGAGCGCGGTCGCCTCCCGGCCGCGCCGGCCGTGGCGCCGGCTCACCGACTCCAGCCTCAGCGCGGGCGACCGCACCGCTGTGATCGTGTCCACCGTTGCCTCCACCTTCCCCTGCCCTGCTTGGCCTTTCCGACCTGGGTAAACGCTATGAATCCCGGGCCGTCGGCACGAGGGCGCGCGGTCCCGGAACGGGGGTGCAGCCAGCTCCACCCCGCCCCGGGAGAGGGCCCTACTCCGGCGGTGGGCGGACCCCCGTAACGTGATGCGTCATGAGCACCACTCCCGCCCCGCTGACGGCCGCCATCCGGCGTTCGTGGGATGCCTCGCGCTATCTGGCCATCGGCGTCGCGGTCGCGCTGCTCGCCTATGTGAGCGCGTTCCTCGTGGTGGCGGTGCTGCTGTTCGCCGCCGTGATCATCGGGCTGCCCGCGCTGCCGGAGGCCGCCAAGGTGCTGCGCCGGTTCGCGGAGCTCGAGCGGCGCAGGGCCGCGACGCGGCTGGGCGTACCGTTCACCCCGACGCGGTATCCGCCGCTGGACGACGGCGAACTGTCCGAGCGGGTACGGCGGGTGCTCGCCGATCCGACGGTCTGGCGCGACGCGCTCTGGCTGCCCCTCCAGGCGCTCATGGGCAATGCCATCGGCTACCTCGCGATGGTGCTGTGGCCGGTCGGGCTCCTGGTGGACGGGGTCGCACTGCCGGTCGTGCACCTGCTGGACCGGCGCGCGGCCGACGAGTACGGGACCCCGTTGCCCGAGCGGCGGGGGTGGGTGCTGCGCTGGCACGGCGTACTCGCGGATCTGTCGGCCGGCTGGACACGGTCGCTGCTCACCTCGTCGCCGTCGGCCGCGCTCGCCGAACGGATCGCGCAGCTGACCGAGAGCCGGGCCGGTGCGGTCGAGGCGCACGGCGCCGAACTGCGACGCATCGAACGCGATCTGCACGACGGCGCCCAGGCCAGGATCGTCGCGCTGTCGCTGCGCATCGGCCTCGCCAGGCAGCTCCTGGACAGCGACCCGGCCGCCGCGCGCATGCGCCTGGACGAGGCGCAGGACGGCGCGGAGGCGGCCCTCGCGGAACTGCGGCACGTGGTGCGCGGTATCCATCCGCCGGTGCTGACGGACCGTGGACTGGCTGGCGCGGTAAGGGCGTTGGCCGCCGACGCGGGTGTGCCCGTCACCGCGGAGCTGGCGGGCGTGGACGACGGCCGGCGGCTTCCGGCCGCGATCGAGGCCGCTGCCTACTACGTCATCGCCGAGGCGCTCACCAACATCAGCAAACACAGCGGTGCGACAGCCGCGACCGTGCGCGTCGAACGTCCCCCCGGCACCCTGCGGGTGACCATCAGCGACAATGGGCACGGCGGCGCGGGCGAACGGCACGGCACCTCGGAGAAGCCCTCCACCGGCGACGATCGCCCGAGCCCCCGGCCCGCACGTGTGGCGGACCGGGGTGGGTCCGGCAGCGGGCTGGTCGGCATCGGACGGCGGATCGCCGCCCTGGACGGCACCACCCGCATCAGCAGCCCCATCGGGGGGCCGACGGACATCGAAGTGGAGCTGCCGTGCGGATCGTGATCGCCGAGGACAACGCGCTGTTGCGGGAGGGCCTGATCCTCCTGCTCAGCAGCTCGGGCCACGAGGTGGTGGCCGACGCGGCGACCGGCCCCGAGGTGCTGCCCGCCCTGCTGGAACACCGTCCGGACGCCGCCGTGCTCGATGTGCGGCTCCCGCCCAGCTTCCGTGACGAGGGGCTGCGCGCCGCGCTCGCCGCCCGTGCGGAACTGCCCGAGCTGCCGATCCTGGTGCTCTCGCAGTACGTGGAGGAGACGTACGCCGCCGAGCTGCTCGCCCAGGGCGCGCAGGGCATCGGCTATCTCCTGAAGGACCGGATCGGCCGGGTCGACCAGTTCCTCCAGGCGCTGGACCGGGTGGCGGCCGGCGGCACGGCGCTCGACCCCGAGGTCGTGACCCAGCTGCTGACCCGCAAGTCGTCGGCCGAGCCGCTGCGGAGCCTCACTCCGCGCGAGCGAGAAGTGCTGGAACTGATGGCCCAGGGCAAGGCGAACGGCACCATCGCCGCCGAACTCGTCGTGACGGAGCGGGCGGTGAGCAAACACATCGGCTCGATCTTCGCCAAGCTCGGCCTGGAACCCGACGACGGCACGGTGCACCGACGGGTGCTGGCGGTGCTGGCGTACCTGGAGGGCAGGGCGACGCGCTGACCCGGAGCCGTACCCGTACCCCGTGCGGGACAATGCCCCGCATGGACACCAGCGATCCGGCCACCAGCGATCCCACCGGGGCGGCGGCCCGGGCCCGCCGCCTCGCGGTCCCCGGCCACCGCCGCATTCTCGGCATCGCGGGGCCGCCCGGGGCCGGAAAGTCCACCCTGGCGGCGCGGCTCGTCGACGCGCTCGACGGCCTCGCCGTCCTCGTCCCCATGGACGGCTTCCACCTGGCCCGGGCCGAACTGGAACGGCTCGGCCGAGCCGCGCGCAAGGGCGCCCCCGACACCTTCGACGCCGCCGGGTACGCGGCCCTGCTCCGGCGCCTGCGCACACCGGAGGCGGGAACCACCGTCTACGCCCCCGCGTTCGACCGCGCCCTGGAGGAACCGGTCGCCGGGTCCGTCGCCGTGCCCCCGGACATCCCCCTCGTGGTCACCGAGGGCAATTACCTGCTGCACGACGAGGGCCCCTGGGCGGCCGTGCGCGGACTGCTCGACGAGGTGTGGTTCCTGGAGACAGACCCGGCCTTGCGGGTACGGCGGCTCGTCGAGCGCCATGTGCGGTTCGGGAAGCCGCGACCGTACGCCGAGCGGTGGGTGGCGGAGTCCGACGAGGCCAACGCGCGCCTGGTCGAGCGCGGCCGGACCCGTGCCGACCTCGTCGTGCGGCAGGGTCCGCGGGCCTGAGTCCCGCTCGCGTCGAACGGCCCGGACGGGCAGGATGCTGTGTGCCGTGTCGCGCCGCCAGGAGGTCCCGCATGTCCAGCCAGAGCCAGCCCGTACCGTTCACCGCCGACGACTACCGGGCCCGTATGACGCGTGCCGCCGAGACCGCCGCCGAGGCCGGGCTCGCGGGCGTCCTGGTCGCGCCCGGACCCGATCTCGTGTATCTCACCGGCTACCAGCCCGTGAACACCGAACGCCTCACCGTCCTCGTCCTCACGGCCGGTCAGGACCCGGTCCTCGTCGTCCCGACGCTGGAGGCCCCGGACGCCGAGAAGGCCGTCGGCGCCCCGGCCCTCACCCTGCGGGACTGGACCGACGGCAAGGACCCCTACGCCGTCACCGCACCGCTGCTCGACGACGCGGGCCGCTTCGGGATCAGCGACAACGCCTGGGCGATGCATCTGCTCGGGCTGCAGCGCACTCTGCCGGGCACCTCGTACGTCTCGCTCACCGAGGCACTGCCGATGCTGCGCGCGGTGAAGGACGCCCATGAGCTGGAGCGGCTCGCGGCCGCCGGAGCCGCCGCCGACGCCACGTACGAGGAGATCCTCAAGGTGCGCTTCTCCGGCCGCAAGGAGACCGACATCGCCGCCGAACTGGCCGCGCTCCTCAAGAAGTACGGGCACTCCCAGGTCGACTTCACGGTCGTCGGTTCCGGCCCCAACGGCGCCAATCCGCACCACGAGGCGGGTGACCGCACCATCGAGCGGGGCGACATGGTCGTACTCGACTTCGGCGGTCTCAAGCACGGCTACGGCTCGGACACCTCCCGTACGGTCCACGTCGGCGAACCCACCGCCGAGGAGCAGCGGGTCCACGACATCGTGCGGGAGGCGCAGGAGGCGGGCTGCGCAGCGGTCCGGCCGGGTGTCGCCTGCCAGGAGATCGACCGCGCGGCCCGCGCGGTCATCACCGAGTTCGGCTACGGCGAACGCTTCATCCACCGCACCGGCCACGGCATCGGTGTCACCACCCACGAACCGCCCTACATGATCGAGGGCGAGGAGCAGCCGCTGGTGCCCGGGATGTGCTTCTCCGTGGAGCCGGGCATCTATCTGCCGGGCCGGTTCGGCGTGCGGATCGAGGACATCGTGACCGTGACCGGGGACGGCGGCCGACGCCTCAACAGCACCGCGCGCGAGCTGGCGATCGTCGAGTAGCCGGACGCGGGACGGGCACCGGGTGCGTCCCGCCCCGCCCGGCCCCTCAGCCGTCGGCCAGCACCACGCACGACTCCGGCGGCAGGTGCAGCAGCCCGTCGGCGCCCGGGGCCCGCACCGGCTCCCACGCCGCCACCACCCGGTCCCCGCCGCCCCGTCGCCGGCCGCCGCCCAGCGGGATCGTGGCCGGCTTCTCGCCGAGGTTGACCGCGATCCGCAGATCGCCCCTGCGGTACGCCAGCCAGCGCGCCTGCTCGTCGTGGGCGGTGCGCACCGATGCCAGGTCCGGGTCGTGGAGGTCGGGCAGGGCGCGGCGCAGCGCGATCAGCTCGCGGTACCAGGCGAGCAGGCGGGCGTGCGGCTCCTGGGACGGTTCGTCCCAGTCCAGACAGGAACGGTTCCGGGTGGCCGGGTCCTGCGGGTCGGGAACGTCGCCCGCCGCCCAGCCGTGTGCCGCGAACTCCCGCCGCCGGCCATTGCGTACCGCCTCGGCGACCTCCGGATCGGTGTGGTCGGTGAAGAACTGCCACGGGGTGCGCGCGCCCCATTCCTCGCCCATGAACAGCATCGGCGTGAAGGGCCCGGTCAGGACGAGGGCCGCGGCGCAGGCCAGCAGGCCGGGGGAGAGGGCGGCGGAGAGCCGGTCGCCCAGGGCCCGGTTGCCGATCTGGTCGTGGGTCTGCGCGTAGCCGACGAAGCGGTGGGCGGGCGTGTGGACGATGTCGACGGGGCGGCCGTGGGTGCGGCCCCGGAAGCGGGAGTACGTGCCGTTGTGGAAGAACGCGCTCGTCACGGTCTTGGCGAGGGCGGCCAGCGGAGCCTCGGCGAAGTCCGCGTAGTAGCCCTGGGACTCCCCGGTGAGCGCGGTGTGCACGGCGTGGTGGAAGTCGTCGTTCCACTGGGCGTGCAGGCCGATGCCGCCCGATTCGCGGGGGGTCGTGGTCCGCGGGTCGCAGAGGTCGGACTCGGCGATCAGCGGGAGCGGACGGCCCAGCTCGGCCGCGAGCGCGTCGGCCGCCGTGGACAGCTCCTCCAGGAAGGTCAGCGCCCGCCCGTCGGCCAGGGCGTGGACCGCGTCGAGCCGCAGCCCGTCGAGCCGGTAGTCCCGCAGCCAGGCGAGCGCGCTGCCCAGCAGGAACGCCCGCACCTCGTCCGAACCGGGGGCGTCGAGGTTGACCGCCGCGCCCCACGGCGTGTGGTGGGTATCGGTGAAGTACGGGCCGAAGGCCGGGAGGTGATTGCCGGACGGGCCGAGGTGGTTGTGGACCACGTCCAGGAGGACCGCGAGCCCGAGACCGTGCGCCGTGTCGACGAAGCGCTTGAGCCCCTCCGGTCCGCCGTACGGCTCGTGCACGGCCCAGAGCGACACCCCTTCGTACCCCCATCCGTGGGTGCCGGGGAACGGGCAGACCGGCATCAGCGACACATGGGTGACGCCGAGCCCGGCGAGATGGCCCAGCCGGGCGGCCGCGGCGTCGAAGGTGCCCTCGTCGGTGAACGTACCGATGTGCAGCTCGTACAGGACGGCGCCCGGAAGCCCCCGGCCGGCCCAGCCGCCGCGCCATTCGAACAGCGAGTGGTCGACGACGGCGCTCTCGCCGTCCGGCCCGTCCGGCTGGCGGCGCGAACGCGGATCGGGAAGCACCCGCGGGGCCGCGCCGCTGCCTCCCTCTTCGCCGCCCCCTTCCAGGACGAAGCCGTAGCGGTCCCCGTCCGACGCCTCCGCCTCGGCCGTCCACCAGCCGTCCCGTCCGGGATCACGCCCCATCGCCCGCAGCTCGCCCGACAGCCGCAGCCCGACCGAGTCCGCATCCGGTGCCCATACCTCGAACAGCATTGCAACGCTCCTCGTCTCCTCGCCCCGCGCCCCATCGTCGGCAGCAGCCGCGATCACCGGCCCACGACACTGGATCGAGCCCGTTACTGGCGATTAAGGTCTGGCTCTGATCATTGCCCCGCGAGGTTCCGCTCAATACGCACTCCCTCTTACGGCTGTGGAGGCCGAGATGACCGTGCCGTCGTTCCCGCCCGGCTTCCTCTGGGGAGCCTCCGCGTCCGCGTTCCAGACCGAGGGGGCGGCAGACACCGACGGCAAGGGCCCCTCCGGCTGGGACGCCTTCGCCGCACAGCCCGGACGGGTCAAGGACGGCACCGACACCACCCGCGGCACCGGCTTCCACCAGCACTACCGCGAGGACGTCGCCCTGCTGGCCGGCCTCGGCGCCGACGCCTTCCGGTTCTCCGTCAGCTGGCCGCGCGTGGTGCCCGGCGGCAGCGGACCGCTCAACCCGCAGGGGCTCGACTTCTACGACCGTCTCGTCGACGAACTGTGCGCCCACGGCATCACCCCGGCCCCCACCCTCTACCACTGGGACACCCCGCTCCCGCTGGACGAGGAGGGCGGCTGGCTCAACCGGGACACCGCCTACCGTTTCGCCGAGTACGCGGGCATCGTCGCCGAGCGCCTCGCCGACCGCGTACCGATGTGGATCACCATCAACGAACCGGCCGAGGTGACGATGCTCGGCTACGCCCTCGGCGAGCACGCACCCGGCCGCGCCCTCCTCTTCGACGCCCTGCCCGCCGCCCACCACCAGCTCCTCGCGCACGGCCTGGCCGTGCGGGCCCTGCGCGGCGCGGGCGCGGACAACATCGGCATCGCCGTCTCGCACACCCCCGTCTGGACCGCCGGGGACCGCGACGAGGACCGCCTGGGTGCCCGGCTCTACGACACGATCACCAACTGGCTGTTCGCCGACCCGCTCCTCACCGGCCGCTACCCCGACGAGAACCTCGCCGCGCTGATGCCGGGACCGGTCGAGGACGACCTGACGACCATCTCCACCCCGCTCGACTGGTACGGGGTCAACTACTACAACCCCACCCTCGTCGGCGCGCCCGACGCCGACGCCCAGGAGACCTTCTCCGGCTTCCGGATGCCCGCCGAACTCCCCTTCGGCATCCGCGAGATAGAGGGCTACGAGAAGACCGACTTCGGCTGGCCCGTCGTCCCCGACGGCCTGCGCGAGACCCTCGTCCAGCTCCACGACCGCTTCGGCGACCGGCTCCCGCCGCTCTACATCACCGAGAACGGCTGCGCCGTCGACGAGCCCGCCGAGGACACCCGCCGCATCACCTACCTGGAAGGGCACCTGCGGGCCCTGCGTGCGGCCATCGACGCGGGTGTCGACGTGCGCGGCTACTTCACCTGGTCGCTCACCGACAACGTCGAGTGGACCGAGGGCGCCAGCAAGCGCTTCGGCCTGGTCCACATCGACTACGAGACACTGCGCCGGACCCCCAAGGACTCGTACGCCTGGTACCGCGAGCTGATCCGTGCGCAGAAGGCGGGGCGGTCCGGCACACCGGCCTGACGGACCGTCCACGGTGTGATCCATACTTCGCGGCATGGTTGCTTCATGGTGGACCCGGGCCGGACTGGGGATCTTCGTGCACTGGACGCCGGCCTCGGTGCCGGGCTGGGCCCCGCCCTACGTCCCCGCGGACGAACTCCCCCTGGCCGGCCGCCGCGCGCCGCTCGGCTGGACGTCGTACGCCGAGTGGTACGAGAACGCGCTCCGGTTCCCCGGCAGCCCCGTCTCCGCCCACCACCGTGCGACCTACGGAGCCCGCCCGTACACCGCCTTCGGGGACGACTTCAACGACGCCCTGGCGAGCTGGGATCCCACCGAGTGGGCCCGCGGCTTCCGCGCCGCGGGCGCCCGCTACGCCGTCCTCGTCACCAAGCACCACGACGGCTTCTGCCTCTGGCCCTCCGAGGCAGCCAACCCGCACCGCGCCCGCTGGCACACCACACGGGACGTCGTCGGTGAGTTCGCCGAGGCGGTGCGGGCCGAGGGGCTGCGTTTCGGCGTCTACTACTCCGGGGGACTCGACTGGACCTTCGACGACCGCCCGATAGGAACCGGCGCGGACACCGTCTCGGCCGTACCGCGCGGCGGCTACACCGCCTACGCCGGCGCCCAGATGCGTGAACTGATCCGTCGCCACCGCCCCGACATCCTCTGGAACGACATCGCCTGGCCCGGCTCCCGCACCGATGTCCAGCGGCTCGTCGAGTACTACCGCTTCGCCGTCCCGCACGGCGTCGTCAACGACCGGCTGTTCCCGTACGCACCGATGTGGCGCGCACTGCGGCTGCCCGGTGCCAAGGCCCTGTACGACAGCTGGGAACGCCGCACCGTCGCCCAGGGCGAGGGCTTCGTCCCGCGCCGGCCCCCGTACTACGACTTCCGCACCCCGGAATTCGCCCGCTACAGCGGCCCCGACCCGTACGAGATCACGCGCGGCATCGACCACAGCTTCGGCTACAACCGCAACTCCCCGCCCGAGGCGTACCTCGGCCGCGAGGCACTGGAGTCGCTGGTACGGGAGACGGCGGCCGACGGCGGCAACCTGCTGCTCAACGTGGGGCCGCGCGGCGAGGACGCGAAGATCCCCGCCGCGCAGCAGCTCCGCCTGGAATGGCTGGCGGAACTCACCCGTGGACTCACACCAGATGGATGCGTTCCTGGTTGATGCGATGACCGGCCCGCGCGAACGCCGCCGCCATCGGCACATTGCCCCGGTCGGTGGCGCCCGCGATGAACTCGGCGCCCTCGGCCGCGAGGAAGTGCGTGCACTCCACGAGCAGGTCGTACCCGTAGCCGTGACCCCGCTGCTCGGGCACGACGCCGATGAAGCCGATGCACGGCCCGGACGGGTTGTGGGCGGGCACCTGGATGCCCACCGGCTCACCGTCGTGGGTGTACGCCAGCTGCCACCAGGAGCGCGGCGAGGGGCACCAGTGGAAGAAGTCGAGCTCCTCCCGCGCCGCCTGCTCCAGACCGCCGGGGCCCTCGATGGCCCGGCGGGCGTGGGCGTCCAGCGTGACGGAGTGGACCCGGCGCAGCACATCGAGGATCACCTCGTCGTCCGGCTCCGGCCGGAACTCCAGCCGCCCCGGCCGCTCGGGCAGGCCGAACTCCGGTGTCCACTCGTAGCGGTACCGCTCGACCAGCGGCTTCATCCCGGCCGCGCGGGCGGCGGAGATCCGGCCCTCCGCGGCGGCCCGGACATCGGGCCGCTCCCGCCAGTCGGCGGGCAGGATCAGTTCGTACTCGGCGTGCAGCGGGGCGCGGCGCAGCAGTTCGGCGCCCGCCGCCTCCTCGCCCTCGGCGAAGTCGAACCAGTTGAGCAGTACCGGCTCGGTGTCGTGGGGCCCGGCCCACCAGGCGGCACGGGCCACCACGACACCGTCGCGCAGGGCGACCCAGGTCCACTCGGGGCGGTAGTCGCCGCCGTTGTCCGTGGTGGCGTAGTGGTGCCCGAACGCGGCGCGGCCGACGAGGTCACGTCCCCGCAGGGTGTGGAAAAGATGTGCGTCGCTCTCGGTGAGCGCGCGGATGACCAGATCGGTCATGGAACAGTCCTCCGGAAGAAGCGGTGCGCTCCCGGTCAGACCGAAACCGAAACCGCCCGGCGAACGGGACGGGAGCGCGGGAACACAGCAGTGGGTGTACGCACGGTTCTCGCCTCCTTCCTCGGTTCTCGGGCGGGTGCGGTCACCGTAACCGGTGACCCGGCGGGCCGTCCACCGGATTCAGTCCCACACCATGTCGAAGGACCGCTCGAAGTTCACGAACCCGAGGCGCGCGAAGGACTTGGCCATCGGCACGTTGCCGAGGTCGGTGGAGGCCCGGATGCGCTCCACGCCCTCCTGCGCGGCCAGCACCCTGGTGCCCTCGGCGAGGATGTCGTCGATGTAGCCGTGGCCGCGGCGGCTGGGCAGCACACCGATGTACGCGATGATCGGGTTGTAGTCGTTGCGCGCCGGGATCACGAACCCGACCGGTTCACCGTCCGGGAGCTCGGCGATCCGCCACCACTCGCGCGGAGTCCGGTACTTCGCCAGCTCCTCGTCGTAGTGCTTCTCGGCGGCCTCGCGGGCACCGAGCCCGGAGGCCAGGTCGGCCTGCCCGTGTGCGTCGAGGGTGCCCTCCATCACCGGTGTCATCAGCGCGAGCAGGTCCTCGCGGCCGTCGACCGGGCGGAACCGGAGCCGGCCGCTGTCGGCGGGGACCGGCGTGCCGGCGCGCCACTCCAGACGGAGCCGCTCGACCAGCATCCGTGCACCGGAACGCTCCATGACCCGGATCCGGGCCCCGACGGCGTCGCGGACGGCCGGGTCCTCGCGCCAGTCGACCGGTACGAAGCGCCCGTACTCGGGCCTCGGGGCGCCGGCCGGGACGACCGCGGCCGTCGCCGTCTCCAGCAGCTTCAGGCCGATCCCGCCGCGTTCGGGCTCGGGCAGGGTGTCGTCCAGGTCGAAGAAGTCGAGGAGCAGGGGCGCTTCCCCGTTCGGGCTCCACCATGCGATCCGTGCCACCAGGCGTTCGCCGCGCATCGCCACCCACATCCACTCGGGACGGCGACGCCCGCTCTCCAGGTCGTCGGCGAGCTCGTGATCGAGGGTGTACGACAGCCGGCGGAAGAGCCCGAGCTCCTCGGGCCCGGTGAGCGGACGGATGGTCAGTTCCTGTGGTGCAGAGGTCACACAAGCTCCTCGGTGTGCGCAGGTGTGTCCTCCGGCGGATGCCCGGCGGCCTGCGGCGGGAGACAGTAGCAACGGATCCCGCGGCCGCGCCCGGGATATTCGCGCCGGGCGTCCCGGGTGGCCCGGGACGGGAAACGGGCCCGTTCTGGACACCCCGGGTCGGTCGGACCGACAATTGGCCGTGTGACGTCCTCCTTCGAGTCCCACACGTATTCCGTGCGGCTGTCCGACGCCCAGCGCGACCGTGTGCTCGGCGTACTCAGAGACGGCGCGGCACAGGGAAAGCTGTCCCACGACACCTTCATGCGGCGCATGGAGCTGGCCCTCACCGCCCGGCGCTCCGAGGAACTGGACGCACTCACCGTCGACCTGGAGGGCGAGGGCCGCTGGTCACGGCGGATACTCCGGGTCGTGGGCGGGGTGTCCGGATTCCCCGGCCGGGTACGCCGGGTCTGGCAGACCGAGCGGCTCCCGAAGCTCCTCCTCCCCACCCCCGGCCCGCACCCCCTGCTGATCGGCCGTGACCCCGGCAACGGCCTGCGGCTCAACCACGAGACCGTCTCCCGGATGCACGCCGAGCTCACCGTGCGGGGCGGCTGCTGGCTGCTGCGCGACCTCGGCTCGACCAACGGCACCTGCGTCAACGGCCAGCGGGTCACCGGCACGGTCCCGGTCCGCGACGGCGACCAGGTGAGCTTCGGACGGATGAGCTTCCGGCTCTCCGCGCCCGTCCTCGGGCCCCCGGACTGAGGGTCCCCCGCCGGGGCCGACCGGTTCAGGACCGCTGGTGCAGCCCGCGTCCGCCGAGGGTGAGAAAGACCTCGCCGACCGCCTCGGAGAGCGTCGGATGGGCGTGGATGTGACGGGCCGCGTCGGCCGGTTCGGCGTCCCAGCCGACGACGAGCTGACTCTCGGCGATCATCTCGGAGACATGCGGTCCGACGAGATGCACCCCGAGCACCCGGCCGCCGCGCTCGGCGACCACCTTCACCATGCCGCCCCGCCCGTGCACCATCCCCTTGGCCACCGCGGTCAGCGGCATGCCGCCCACCGTGACGTCGTGCCCGGCGTTACGCGCCTCCGCCTCGGTCAGGCCCACCGCGGCGGTCTGCGGGGACGAGTACGTGA
Source organism: Streptomyces sp. NPDC048295 (assembly GCF_040652135.1). Taxonomy (NCBI): domain Bacteria; kingdom Bacillati; phylum Actinomycetota; class Actinomycetes; order Kitasatosporales; family Streptomycetaceae; genus Streptomyces; species Streptomyces sp. NPDC048295. The sequence continues at coordinate 37,914 of NZ_JBEZLL010000011.1, read as the reverse complement.
CCCGGGGGACGGCGGCGTAGTCCACCGCCGGTGAGGGCAGACCGGCCAGCGTCTCGGCGACCAGCAGCCCCTCCGCGAACGACGCGTGGGCCAGCCCGGGGGACGGCGGCGGCAGCAGATCGCCCACCACATGGATGCCCGGCACCGGCGTTTCGAGACGTGACCAGTCGGCGGGCGCGACATGGCCCCGCTCATCGGCGGCCAGCCCCGCCGCCGCGAGCCCCAGCCCTTCGGTCACCGGAGCCCGCCCCACCGCGACGAGCAGCCGCTCCACCCGCACCGTGCGGGTCTCGCCGCGCGAGGTGCGCAGGGCCGCGAGCACCCCGTCGTCCCGCACGCTCGCGTCCGTCAGCCGCGTCCCGGTGAGCACATCGATCCCGCGCTTCTTCAGACCGCGGGCCAGATGGCGCGACACATCGGCGTCCTCCAGCGGCACGAGCCGGTCCGCGGCCTCCACCAGGGTCACATCGGCGCCCATCGACCGGTGGAACGAGGCGTACTCGACGCCGATCGCCCCGCCGCCCAGCACCAGGACGGTCCGCGGCAGCCCCGGCGCGAACAGCGCGTCGTCGCTGGTGACCACCCGGTGCCCGTCCGCCTTCAGCCCCGGCAGCACGCGCGGTCGCGAACCGGTCGCCAGGACGATGCCGCGGCGCGCCACGACCGTCCCGTGACCGGTGACATGAGCGCTGCGCGTACCGGTCAACCCGGCGCTCCCGCGCACCACTCGGACCGCCGCGTGCGCGAGGTGGTCCTCCACGCCGCGGTGGTTGCGCGCCACGATGTCGTCCCGGGTGGCGACCAGGGCCGGCCAGTCCACCGCGTCCAGGGTCGCCTTCACCCCCCACCGTTCCCGGGCCTCCGCGATGCCGTCCACGAGTTCGGCGGCGTGCAGCATCGCCTTGCTGGGAATGCAGCCGCGGTGCAGACAGGTGCCGCCCACCTTGTCGCGCTCCACGAGGACCACGTCCAGACCGAGGGAAGCGGCCCGCAGGGCGGTGGAGTACCCGCCGGTGCCACCGCCGATCACCAGGACATCGGTCTCCGTACCGTTCTCACCCGTTGCCGTTGCTGTTGCCGCTGTCCGTGTCATGGCCTCAGCCTCCGCCCGGTGCTTGCCATGAGTCCAAGGCAATGTTTCTGTGGCACCGATGCACAGTCTTCATGGGTACGGACCACGGGGGAGAGCGCGATGAGCCTGCGGCAGATGGAGTACTTCCTCACGGTCGTCGAGGAGTCGTCGTTCACCCGGGCCGCCGAGCTCCTCCATGTCACCCAGCCCGCGCTCTCCCACCAGATCAAGGCCCTGGAGCGGGCCGTCGGCGGGGCCCTGCTCGAACGGCTGCCGCGCGGGGTGCGCCTGACCCCGATGGGGCGTGCCTTCCTGCCGCACGCCGAGCGTTCCGTGCGCAGCGCCGACCGGGCCACGCGGGCGGCACGGGCCGCGGCGGGTGCGGAGGGCGGCGAACTGCACATCGCGACGGTGCACGCGGTGGCCGTCGGCATCCTCCCCGACGTCTTCGCGCGCTGGCGCCGGGCGCATCCCGGGGTGGGCCTGGTCCTCCACGAGTACGCCACCCCGGAAGCCCTGGAGGAACAGCTCGAACGCGGCACCGCCGACCTCGCCGTCGGCCCGCCGCCCGCGCACTGGCCGGGGCCGGTCGTCCCGGTCGGCGAGGAGGACATCGTCCTGGTGGTCCCCTTCGACGACCCGCTCGCCGGACGCACCTCGGTGCGCCTGCGGGAGCTGGCCGACCGCCCATGGGTGCGCTGCGCGATGGAACCCGTGGTCCACGGCCGGCCGTTCCTCGACCTGGCCTGCGGAGAGGCCGGTTTCACACCCCGCACGGCGGTGCGTACCGAACACACGTCGACGGCGGTGCGGATGGCCGCGGCCGGGGTCGGGGTTGCCACGGCACCGGCGCACGTGGTCCGGGGCGCGGTCGGTGAGGACTGCGCGGTCCTGGCCGTGGAGCCTCCGTGGCGGCGCCGGCTGGCGGTCTTCTCCCGGGTCGAACTCACCGGAGCCGCCGCCGCGTTCACCGGCCTGCTGGGGATCTCCTGGCCGCTCCGCCCCCGGACGCCGGGCGACTGAGCCCCTCCGACCGGGTGCACCGCCCTCACCCGGACGGCCGTACGCCGGCTGCGTGGCGCCGTCGCGGGTGGTCCGCTGGAGGGAAACCGCGCCGCAGACCGGCGCCCTGACGCCCCGGGGGTACCGATGCAGGCCGACGCGCCGGAAGGCATACCCGCGGCGGAGCGCGGTCACCGCCCGGGCACCGGACCCAGCCTGCTCTCACCCGGCGCGGCGCACGACCCGTACCGGCTCTACCGCGTGCTCCGCGAGGAGTACCCACTCAGCTACGACGCGCCCCTGGGCGCCTGGCTGGTCAGCCGGTACGCGGACGTGGCCACGGCCCTCACCGACCCCCGTTTCGCCGGCCTCCCGCACGACACCGCATCCCGTGGCGGCCCCGCCCCGCTCGGCCTCTGCCACGGCAGCCCGCTCTGCGCACCCCGCAAGCACCGCACGGCCGCGCCCGGCCCGGTACCACGTCACACGGCAGCGCGGATCGAGCGGACCGCATACGTCCTGGCGCGCCGGATCGCAGGCCGCCGGCAGGCCGACCTCGTCGAGGAGTTCTGCCGCTGGCTGCCCGTCGGCGCCCTCCCCGGCGCGAGCGCCCGGCCGCACCGCCCGGCCGGTACCGGGACAGGCATCGTGACCGGCACCACCGCCGCACCCTGCACCCGGGACACCGGCCTCCGCCAGCGGGCCCTCGCCTCCTTCCTCGCCAATGTGCTGGACGCCCCCGACCTCCTCGCCGCCCTGCGCATCGAACCCGCCCTGGCCGACCGGGCCTGGACCGAGTCGCTGCGCCGCGACCCGCCGGTCCAGGTGGTGCTGCGCCGCACCGTCACCGAGGTCGCCCTCAGCGGCGGCACCCTGCCCGCCGGGGCGGTCGTCGCCTGCCTGACCGGCGCGGCCGGCCGCGATCCGGAACGGTTCGCCGCCCCCGACCTCTTCGACCCCTTCCGCCGCGACCAGGGCCGGTCCCTCACCGGCCCCGCGTCCTGCCCGGCCGTCCTGCTCGGCCGGCTGGAGGCCCGGCAGGGCCTGGGCGCGCTGCTCGACGCGATGCCCCGGCTCCGCTGGGCCGACGGGTTCCGCCCGGCCGGCGCCGGGCTGCTCACCCGTGGTCCGCGGGCCCTCCTCGTCCGGCCCGGCTGAGCAGTGCCACCGGCCGCACGGCGAAGAGCTCGGCGAGCGCGACCGATCCCCCGGCGAACTCCCGGCCGGACGTCAGCAGATCGCTCCACGGCCCGTCGTCCGGCAGCGCCAGCTCCGTGTCGTGCCAGCCACCCGACTCGGCCAGCCGCAGCGACAGCCTGGTCACGGCGGTGACCACCTCGCCCGAGCGGCAGAACGCCAGACAGTGCGCGGCCGCCGGGCCACGGGCGCTCAGCGCGGCGTACGTACCGGACTCGCCGAACACCTCCGGGCGCTCGCGCCGCAGCCGCAGGGCGGCCGCCGTCAGCTCGCCCTTCTCGCCGAGGGCCCCGTCCAGCGACGGCTCGCGAAACGGCCGCCGGTTGTCCGGATCGACCAGCGCCAGGTACTCCCGCTCCGTGCCCTGGTACAGATCCGGCACACCCGGCATCGTCAGATGCACCAGCGCCGCCCCCAGCACATTGGCCCGCACATACGGGTCGAGCCTGCTCGCGAACCGCTCCAGAATCTCGCGCACCGGACCGGAGCCGGCGGCCGGTCCGGCCGCGACGAAGTCCGTCACCGCCCGCTCGTAGCCCGGGTCGGACTCGGTCCAGCTGGTGAAGAGCCCCGCCTCGCGGACCGCCTTCAGCAGCGCGGGCTCCAGCCGGCCCGCCATCTCGCGGCCGGGCAGCTTCGCGCAGCCCACGGCCGTCTGCCAGGCCTGCCAGGCGAGCTGGGCGTCGGGCGCGGTGGCCGGGGTGGCCCGCTCCAGCTCCGTCAGCAGCCCGGACCACGACTCCGGGCACTGGGTCAGCACCGCGATCCGGGCCCGCACATCGGCGCTCCGCTTGGTGTCATGGGTGGTCAGCGCCGTGCCGGTGGCCGGCCAGTCGCGGGCCAGCCGGGCACAGAACGTGTGGAACTCCTCCGGTGTCACCGCGGGCTGCCCCGGTTCGCCGCCCACCTCGTTGGCCGAGATCAACGGCACGTACCGGTAGAACGCCGTGTCCTCGACCGACTTGGCGCGCAACGCGGAAGCGGTCTGGGCGAACCGGGCACAGAACGCGGCCCGTTCGGGCCCCTCTCCCAGCCGCCCCAGCGCCAGATCCCGGACCACGTCGACGGCCGAGGCCTCCTCCGCGACGGCGAACACCGCCTTCGCGTCCCGCACGACCGAGTCCGGCAGCGCCTGTCCGGCCGCCGCCGTGCAGGGCCCGCCGGCCGTCGCGTACGGGCGGTAGACCGGTACCCGCACCAGCAGTTCGCGCACCGCGGCGTGCAGTGTCCAGGGGGCGTGATCGCGCAGCGCGGGATCGTCCGCGCAGATCCGTACCGCGAGCCGGGTCAGCAGCTCCGTCTCGGCTGCCAGTTCGTGCGTCACCACCCGGTACGCCGCGCGGCGCACGGTCGCCGTCCAGTGACCGCCGCGATCGCCGGCGGGGCCCGCGTACTCCCGGTAGCGGCCGACCAGCTCCGCCGCGCCCATCGGGTCGACGAACAGGCCGTCGACACGGTGCAGCACGTCGTACCCGGTCGTCCCCGCGACGGCCCAGTCCGCAGGCAGCGGCTCCCCGCCGGTGAGGATCTTCTCCACCACGGTCCACCGCCCGCCGGTCGCCGCCGAGAGCCGCTCCAGGTAGGCCGCGGGGTCGGCCAGCCCGTCGGGGTGGTCGATGCGCAGCCCGTCGACGACGCCGTCCCGGACCAGTTCGAGGATCTTGCCATGGGTGGCGGCGAAGACCTCGGGGTCCTCCACCCGCACCCCGATGAGCTCCGAGATGGTGAAGAAGCGCCGGTAGTTCAGTTCGGTGCGGGCCAGCCGCCACCAGCCGAGCCGGTAGTGCTGGGCGTCCAGCAGCTCGGCCAGCGGCAGACCGGCCGTGCCGGTCCGCAGCGGGAACTCCTGTTCGCCGTAGCGCAGCACGTCCCCGTCGGCCCGGAGCCTGCCGAACTCCTCGCCGATCCGCCCGCCGAGCACCGGCAGCAGCACCTTGCCGCCGCCCGCCGCCCAGTCGATGTCGAACCAGCGGGCGTACGGGGACCCGGGACCCTCGCGCAGCACCTCCCACAGCGCGTGGTTGTGGCGGGGGACGGCGGCCATGTGGTTCGGCACGATGTCCACGACCAGTCCGAGACCGTGCCCGCGCGCCGTGCGGGCCAGCGCCCGCAGCCCCTCCTCACCGCCGAGCTCGGCGCGGACCCGGCCGTGGTCGACGACGTCGTAGCCGTGCCGGGAGCCGGGCACGGCCTCCAGGACCGGGGACAGATGCAGATGGGAGACGCCGAGCGAGGCGAGATACGGCACGGCCTCCCCGGCGGCCGAGAACGGGAAGTCGGGCTGGAGCTGGAGCCGGTAGGTGGCGGTGGGCGTCATGCGGACGTTCGTACCCAGCCTGGCGGCTTCTGTGTCACGGAACGCCGCAAAGGGCTCGACCGGCGGTGTGCCCCGGCCACCGGACACGCCTACGCGGGCCGCTGCAGCACGGCCATGCTGCGTCCGACCAGCGTCACCCGATCGCCCGCCGCCACCTTCGGCCCCGAGCCGGGCATGACTCCGACCGGGCGGGCCGTTTCGACCACCACCAGCCACTGCCGGCCGAGGTTCACCGGAACGGAGAACTCCAGCGTCTCGGCGCTCGCGTTGAACATCAGCAGGAACGAGTCGTCGGAGATCCGCTCGCCGCGCGGCCCGGGCTCCGAGATCGCGTGCCCGTTGAGGAAGACCGTCAGCGCCTTGGCATGTGCGGCCTGCCAGTCCCGCTGCGTCATCTCGCGGCCCTCCGGCGTGAACCACGCGATGTCCGAGAGGTCGTCGTGGGTGCCCTCGACCGGACGGCCGTGGAAGAACCGGCGGCGGCGGAAGACCGGATGGTCGCGGCGGAGCCAGACCATCGCCCGGGTGAACTCCAGCAGACTGCTGCCGAGGCCGCTCTCCCCGTCCCGGCCGGCCTCCTCCGCGTCGTCCGCCGCGGCTTCTTCCGGGTCCGGCCAGTGCACCCACGACAACTCGCTGTCCTGGCAGTACGCGTTGTTGTTGCCCCGCTGCGTACGCGCGAACTCGTCGCCGTGGCTCAGCATCGGCACGCCCTGGGACAGCATCAGCGTGGCGATGAAGTTCCGCATCTGCCGCATCCGCAGATCCAGGACCTCCGGCTGGTCGGTGTCGCCCTCCGCGCCGCAGTTCCACGACCGGTTGTGGCTCTCGCCGTCCCGGTTGCCCTCGCCGTTCGCCTCGTTGTGCTTGTCGTTGTACGAGACCAGGTCGTGCAGCGTGAATCCGTCGTGGCAGGTGGTGAAGTTGATCGAGGCGAGCGGCCGCCTGCCGTCGTCCTGGTACAGGTCCGACGAGCCGGTCAGCCGTCCCGCGAACTCGGCGAGGGTCCGGGGCTCGCCCCGCCACAGGTCCCGCACGGTGTCCCGGTACTTGCCGTTCCACTCGGTCCACAGCGGCGGGAAGTTCCCCACCTGATAGCCGCCCTCGCCCACGTCCCACGGCTCGGCGATCAGCTTCACCTGGCTGACCACCGGGTCCTGCTGCACCAGGTCGAAGAAGGACGACAGCCGGTCCACCTCGTGGAACTGCCGGGCCAGGGTGGCCGCCAGATCGAAGCGGAAGCCGTCCACATGCATCTCCGTGACCCAGTACCGCAGCGAGTCCATGATCAGCTGGAGCACGTGCGGCGACCGCATCAGCAGGGAGTTCCCGGTCCCCGTGGTGTCCATGTAGTACCGCTGGTCGTCCGCCAGCCGGTAGTACGAGGCGTTGTCCAGGCCCCGGAAGGAGAGCGTGGGACCCAGGTGGTTGCCCTCCGCGGTGTGGTTGTAGACCACGTCGAGGATCACCTCGATACCGGCCTGGTGCAGTGCCCGCACGGCCTGCTTGAACTCCAGCACCTGCTCGCCGCGGTCGCCCCAGGAGGCGTAGGCGTTGTGCGGGGCGAAGAAGCCGATGGTGTTGTAGCCCCAGTAATTGGCCAGCCCCGCGTCGGCCAGCCGGTGGTCCTGGACGAACTGGTGAACCGGCATCAGCTCGATCGCCGTGACGCCCAGTTCGGTCAGATGGGCGATCACCTCCGGATGGGCCAGCCCCGCGTAGGTGCCGCGCAGCTCCTTCGGCAGCCCCGGGTGGAGCATCGTCAGGCCCTTCACATGGGCCTCGTAGATCACCGTGCGGTGATAGTCCGTACGGGGCCGCCGGTCGTCGCCCCAGTCGAAGTACGGGTTGACCACGACCGAGGTCATGGTGTGCGGCGCCGAGTCGAGATCGTTGCGCGCGTCGGGCCGGCCGAACGGATAGCCGTACACCGCCTCGCCCCACCGGATCTGCCCGGCGACGGCACGGGCGTACGGGTCGAGCAGCAGTTTGGCCGAATTGCAGCGGGCGCCGCGCTCCGGCTCGTACGGCCCGTGGACCCTGAACCCGTACCGCTGACCGGGCATCACACCGGGCAGATAGGCATGGCGGACGAAGGCGTCGGTCTCCCTGAGCTCCACCGCCGTCTCGGAACCGTCGTCGTGCAGCAGGCACAACTCGATGCGTCTGGCGGCCTCCGAGAAGACCGCGAAGTTGGTCCCGGCGCCGTCGTACGTGGCACCGAGGGGATACGCCTGTCCCGGCCAGACCTGCATAGGTTCGACTCTTCCACTTCTGATCCGGGTGCCTGGGGCTTGCGGGCTGCCAGAACCCGTCCGACCCCTGATCCGCCGGACAGGCCCCGGAGCCTGTCGGGTGGCCTCCGACCGGGCGGTCACGCCCTGGCACGCACGCTTCCCGCGTTGTCGTCGGTCGCCGACGCTCCGCGCCGACTCCTTCCTCCGCCTCGGAATCGCACGCACCAGACCGCGTCCGCTGTCCGGCCGGAGGCCACCCGACAGGCTCTGAGCCAGATCTTCCCCGAAACAGGTGCGGCTACCTAGGACCGACCGGCACGTCACGCGGTCCGGTCAACATCGGGCCTCTCCGTGTCGCCCGGAACCGCGATCCGGGGCCCCGGCCCCGGTGCTCGCCCGGTACCAGGCGCCGGACGGGGTGCTCAATCACTATGAATCCCCTCACTACGGCAGATCTTGCCGCTGGGAACATCCCTGCGTCATAAAGGAGTTGACGAAGCAGCATGCGCATCGGGCTGCACCGGCTCCCGCTCCCGGAGTACCCTTCCTTGATCGTTGGTGGGGGAGTGGAAGGCGGTGCGCGGGTGAGCTCGGGAGGCTTCGAGCTGCCCCCAGGTGACCCAGGTCACGAGGGGGAATCCACCGATGCCCCACCAGGGGCGGTTTCACTTGCGCAGCCCATGGAGATCGGCGCGGAACTGGACTGGGGGGCGGACGCCTGGAGCGAGGTGCGTACGCGCGCCCAGCGGGCCGGGCGGGCCTACATCTGGCTGAATCTCGTGGAGCAGCGGCTGCGCGCCGTGGTCGCCGCGGTGCTCCGGCCCATCTACGAGCCGGTGCACGGCGAGGACTGGGTGGTGGCCGCCGCCGGGCCCGCCGGGCAGGAGTGGGTGCAGCGCGCCGTCGCCGTGCGCGAGGTCTCGCGCCGCAAGGGCTATCTGCTGGACCCCGCCGACGACAACGTCCTCAGCTTCCTCACGCTGCCGCAGCTGCGTGAGCTGATGGTCCAGCACTGGCCGTGCTTCGAGGCGTACTTCGACGACCGCCGCGAGGTGGAGCTGGCGCTCGACGAGCTGGAGGTCGCCCGCAACGTGGTCTCCCGCAACCGCGCCCTGAACGAGGCGGTCCTCGCCCAGGCCGAGCGCGCCTCCGCCCGGCTCCTGGAGATCCTGGGCAGTGGCGCCGCGGTCCCCTCGGCCGACCGGCTCCCGGTCGACGCCGTCGAGGAACTGGTCGGCGACCGCTACGCGGACGTGGTCTCCGTCCACTCCGACCGGGTGCGGCTCCAGCGCCAGCTGCCGGCCGAGGACCTCTTCGGCGGTTCGCGCCGGCTCGACGCGATCGGCATAGGGCTCAACCTGCTGGTGCAGAACTTCTCCGGGCGCAGGCTCATCCGGCTCGCCGAGTCGGGCTGCCGGGTGCGGCTGCTCTTCATCAACCCGGCGAGCAGCGCGGTCAAGCGCCGGGAGCGGGAGCTGGGCCTGAAGAAGGGCGAGCTGAGCCGGTCGGTGGAGATGAACATCCTCCATATGCGCCGGGTCCGTTCCAAGCTCCGCGATCCGGGAGCCTTCGAGATCCATGTGTTCGACGAGACCCCGCGCTTCACGGCCTATCTGGTGGACGGCGACGGGACGGACGCGGTCGGGGTCGTGCAGACCTATCTGCGGCGCGCACGCGGCATGGAGGCACCCGTGCTGGTGCTGCGCGGCGGCGGGCGTGCCGTGGTCCGGGCGGGGCAGGACAACGAGCACGGGCTGTTCGAGACGTACCGCGAGGAGTTCGAGTCCGTGTGGACGGACTCCCGGCCCGTCTCCTGAGGGGCTGCGACCGCGTTGTCAGTGGCGCGTGCGAGGGTGGTCATCACCTGGGGGAGAGCACCACGAAGGAGGTACGGGATGAGCTGGCACCGGGAGGCGCTGGTCGGCTTCGACCTGGAGACGACGGGCACCGATCCGCTGGAGGCCCGGATCGTGACGGCCGCGGTCGTCGGCGTCGGCGGCAGGGACGGGGAGCCGGTGCGCCAGCGCACCTGGCTGGCGGATCCGGGCATCCGGATTCCCGAGCAGGCCTCGGCGATCCACGGCATCAGCAGCGAGCGGGCGGCGGCGGAGGGCCGGCCGGTGCGCGAGGTGGCCGACGAGATCGCCGGGACACTCACGGAGTACTGGCGCCGGGGCGTGCCGGTCGTCGCGTACAACGCCGCCTTCGATCTGACATTGCTCACGGCGGAGTTGCAGCGGCACGGACTGCCGTCGCTGAGCGACCGGCTCGAAGGGGCGGGGATCGGGCCGGTGATCGATCCGTACACCATCGACCGGGCCGTCGACCGCTACCGCAAGGGCAAGCGCAACCTGGAGGCGGTCTGCGTCGAGTACGGCGTGGTGCACGGCGGAGCCCATGACGCGGGGGCGGACGCGCTGGCCGCGGTCCGGGTGGCGTACGCCATAGCCGAGCGGCACGGCGTGGTCGCCGGGCTGAGCGCCGCCGAACTGCACGAGCGCCAGGTGGAGTGGTACGCGCAATGGGCTGCGGACTTCCAGCAGTTCCTGCGCCGCAAGGGCACCGCCGACGCGGTGGTCGACGGCCACTGGCCGCTGCGGGAGCCGGCCGGGGTCGCCGCCGGCTGACGGCCCGGCCCCGCAGCCGGGGTTCAGGGGGCGGTGCTCAGAACGGATACCACCGCACCGCCGTGTCACCGTCACGCAGCGAGGCCACCCGGCGGCGGAATTCCGCGAGGGCCTTCGAGTTGCCCGGCGCGTGCTGGGACACCCAGGCGCAGCTGGCCGTCTCCCGGGCCCCGCGAAGCACCGCGCAGCCCTCCCACTCACGGACGTCCCAGCCGTACACGGCGGTGAACGCGTCGTACGCCTCGGGCGCCAGGCCGTACCTGTCCCGGGACAGGGCGAGCACCACCAGGTCGTGCTCGCGCAGATCCGCGGAGAAGGTCTCCAGGTCGACCAGCACCGGCCCGTCCGGACCGATATGGACGTTGCGGGGCAGCGCGTCGCCGTGGATCGGCCCCGGCGGCAGGTGCGGGACCAGTGCGGCGGCTGCCGCCGCGAAGCCGTCGCGGCGCTCGCGCAGATAATCGGCGTCGGCCGGGTCGATCGCGTCGCCCGCGAGCCGCAGCCAGCGTTCGACGCCGCCCAGCAGTTCGCGGCGGGGCAGACCGAGGCCGTCCGGGGCGGGCAGCGCGTGCACCAGGGTGAGCAGCTGTGCCAGGTCCCGCGGCTCGGCGGGGCGCACGGCGTCGGGCAGCCGGTGCCAGAGGGTCACGGGGTGGCCCTCGACCAGGCGCGCCGTGGCCTCGGCCGCCCGTACGGCGGGTACGCCCGAGTCCGCCAGCCACCGGGCGACGGCCACCTCGCGTTCGGCCCGGCCTTGTAGTTCAGGGTGCCGCACGGCGTCCCGGCCGACCTTGACCACCAGGTCGCCGACGGCGAACACCGCGTTTTCACCCAGCGCGAGCAGCTCCGCACCGCCGGACAGTCCGGCAGCGGTCAGCACCTCACGCGCACGCATCTCGTTCATGGCTCCGATTTTCGCATCAGTGCAGGTTGGCTTGACGAACCGACGGCCCGTCAGCACGATGACGGAGGCCACCTGAGCGGCCAGAACGGTATGAAACCGATCGAATGACGCAAGGGGGCGAATTCATGACATTAACTAGTGTAACCGTACGTTCGGAGCATCACGGCCCGCCCGGCGGCTTGCGGGACAAGCGGCCCCGGCCGCCCGGCCGGAGCGCCGGCACCTGGTTCCTGGTGCTGCCCGCGCTGATCCCGATCCTGGTCCTGAGCGTCGGCCCCCTGCTCTACGGCATCGCGCTGGCCTTCACCGACGCCCAGTCCGGCCGCACCCGCTCCACCCAGTGGGTGGGCGGGCTGAATTTCCAGGACCTGCTCCACGACACCCTCTTCTGGGACTCGTTCCGGATCGGCCTGGTGTGGGCGTTCGGCGTCACCGTTCCGCAGTTCGTACTGGCCCTCGGCCTCGCCCTGCTGCTCAACCAGAATCTGCGGATGCGCTGGCTGGCGCGGGCGCTGGCGATCATTCCGTGGGCGATGCCCGAGGTGGTCGTGGGTCTCATGTGGCGGCTCGTCTACAACCCGGACGCGGGCATCCTCAACGAGACCATCCGCGATCTCGGCCTCGGCGACGGCCGGGACTGGCTCACCGGTCTCGCCACCGCGCTGCCCGCCGTGATCGTCGTGGGTGTCTGGGCGGGCATGCCCCAGACCACCGTCGCCCTGCTCGCCGGGCTCCAGAACACCCCGCAGGAGCTCCACGAGGCGGCCGCGCTGGACGGGGCCGGTGCCTGGCGCCGCTTCCGCACCGTCACCTGGCCCGTCCTCAGGCCGGTCGCGCTCGCCATCACCGCGCTCAACTTCATCTGGAACTTCAACTCCTTCGCGCTGGTCTACGTACTGACCAACGGCGGGCCCGGCGGGCGCACCCGGCTGCCGATGCTCTTCGCGTACGAAGAGGCCTTCCACTACGGGCAGTTCGGATACGCCGCGGCGATGGGCTGTGTGATGGTCGCGGTGATCTCCGTGATCCTCGCCGTCCATCTCGCCGGCCGGCTCAGGGGAGGCGAGGACCGATGAGCATGCGTACCGGCAGAACCGCACGCGCCGGACAGTACGCCGCGCTGCTCGGCTATCTCGTCTTCCTGGCGTTCCCGTTCCTCTGGCTGGTCTCCACCGCCTTCAAACCGGCGCGAGAACTCGGTTCCCTGCACCCCACCTGGATCCCCGACCATCCGACGCTCGACAACTTCCGCAAGGCCTTCGACGAACAGCCGCTGCTCCAGGCCGCCGCCAATTCGCTGATCGCCGCGGTCTGCGCCGCCCTCGTCGCGGTCGTCGTCGCCACCCCCATGGCATATGTGATGGCCCGCCGCCGGTCGAGGCTCTCGGCGGCGGCCGGCGGATGGGTCGTGATCAGCCAGGCGTTCCCGCTCGTCCTGCTGGTCATCCCGCTCTTCCTGATCCTGAAGAACCTCCATCTGATCAACACCCTGTGGGGGCTGATCATGGTGTACGTCGTCTGGGCCCTGCCCTTCGCGCTCTGGATGCTGATCGGCTACGTACGGGCCGTGCCCGCCGAGCTGGAGGAGGCCGCCTCGGTCGACGGCGCGGGCCGGCTGCGGACCCTCGTCTCGGTCACGGCACCGCTGCTGGCCCCCGGCATCGTCGCCACCGCGCTCTTCGCCTTCATCACCGCGTGGAACGAGCTCTTCTTCGCGCTCGTCCTGCTCAAGACCCCGGAGAAGCAGACCTTGCCGGTCGTACTGACCCACTTCATCGGTGCGGAGGGCGCGGCCGACCTCGGGCCGCTCGCCGCCGCCGCGTTCCTCGCCACCCTGCCCTCGCTGGTGATCTTCGCGATCATCCAGCGGCGGATCACGGGCGGCATGCTGGCCGGGGCGGTGAAGAGCTGATGCGGGCATCCCTGCGCACGACGGCCGTCGCAGCGGCCACCGCGCTGGCCCTGCTGCTCACCGGCTGCGCCGGGACGGACGGCGGCCGGGGCGCCGACGGGCGGATCGAGCTCAGCTTCCAGTCGCTGGCCTGGCAGAAGGAGTCCGTCGACGCCAACAAACAGCTGGTGAGGGAGTGGAACGAGGCCCATCCGGACATCCATGTCAGCTACCTCCAGGGCAGCTGGGACACCGTCCACGACCAGCTGCTCACCTCCTTCGAGGGCGACGAGGCGCCAGACATCATCCACGACGCCTCCGACGACCTGGCCGACTTCGCCTACAGCGGCTACCTCGCGGACCTGCGCGGACTGCTCCCCGGCCGGCTGACCGACGACATCCCGCGGCAGAGCTGGTCCACCACCACCTTCGGCGACGGCGTCTACGGTGTGCCGTTCCTCCAGGAGCCCCGTGTCCTGATCGCCAACACCAGGATCCTCACCGGGTCCGGGGTCCGCGTCCCGACCCCCGACGAGCCGTGGAGCTGGGACGAGTTCCGGCGGGTCACCAGGGAACTGACGGGCAAGGGCCGGTACGGCGTCGCCTGGCCCCTCAAGGAACCGGTCTCCGTCACCCTCAACCTCGGACTCTCCGGCGGCGGGCAGCTCTTCCACCGCGGCGCCGACGGCAAGGTGACCATCCGCGCGGACGAGGGCGACCAGGTCGTCCCCGGCACCATCCACGCCCAGGTCGAAACCGACCGCAGCGCCTCGCGCACCGCACTCGGCATGGGCGGCTCCGACACCCTGCCCGGATTCTTCGGCGGCAAGTACGCGATGGTGCCGCTGGGCTTCTCGTACCGCCAGCAGGTCGTCGAGCAGGCGCCCGAGGGCTTCGAGTGGACGGTCCTGCCGGCCCCCGCGGGCCGTGCGGGTCTCGCCCAGGGCGTGAGCCCGCAGACCCTGTCCGTCTCGGAGGCCAGCCCGCACAAGAAGGAGGCCGCGCAGTTCATCGACTTCATGCTCCGGCCGCCGAACATGGTGCGCCTGGCCAAGGGCGACTGGATGCTCCCGACCGGCACCGAGGCCCTCGCCGACCCGTCCCTGCACACCGCCGAGAACGGCTGGGCGACCGGTGTCGCCGTCGCGAAGGCGCTCCGGCCGGCGCCCGCCCAGTCGGTGCGCGGCTACCCGGAGTGGAAGGACAAGGTCGCCACGCCCGCCCTCCAGGAGTACTACAGCGGGGCCATCGGGGCGCAGGAGCTGAGGAAGCGTCTGGTCGACGACGGGAACCGGGTCCTGGCCCGCTACCAGCGTTGAGACACCGAGGCTCCGAGGTGCCGCTCGCCGGGCCGGTGGGGCCTTCGGTGTCCGCGTCGCACGGAGCCGACCTCAACGTGGTCACCTCGTGAGAGCTCTGTGAACACGGGGGTGGAATCAAGCCGCCGCCCCGCCCGTCCGTACGGTCGGGCGGGGTTCGTCTTCCCATGTGCGAAGTGCGCCGGTCGTGCCCCAAGCCCGGTGTGCGCGGCGGATGTTGCGGCGGCCGCGCCCGACTTGGGCGCGGCTGGCCGGTTTCTTATTACGAAACTTTGTTGAGTAAGTCACAGCCGCATGAAGGTCTTGATCTGGGCGCGTCAATCGGCGAGGGTTTCGAGCCAGCCCCCCGGAGATCTTCCGGCCGGGGGTCGATCCCCCCACAAAGAATGACGAGGAGACCCCTCTTCATGGCAATTCACAAGCGCGCACGCCGGATCAAGCTGACCGCGGCGATAACCGCCGTGGCCGCGGCCGCCGGAGTCACCCTGCTCAACACCTCCCTCGCCGGGGCGGCCCCCGCCCCCGCGATGGGTGTCGTCTACGGCGCGGACGCGGCGGACACCGTCTCCGGCAGCTACATCGTGATGCTGGACCAGAAGGCCGACAAGGCGAAGCTCGCCAAGGAGTACGGCGGCAAGCTGCAGCGGAACTACAGCTCCGCCATCAACGGCTTCTCCGCCAGCGGCCTTTCGCTCACCGAGGCCAAGCGCCTGGCGGCCGACCCGGCCGTCTCCAAGGTCGTCCAGAACAAGAAGTTCCACATCGACGAGACCCAGGAGAACCCGCCGTCCTGGGGCCTGGACCGGATCGACCAGACCGAGACGGCCGGCGACAACGCGTACACCTACCCGGACAGCGCGGGCGAGGGTGTCACCGCGTACGTCATCGACACCGGTGTCCGTACCACGCACAACGAGTTCGAGGGCCGGGCCAGCTCGGGCTACGACGCCGTCGACAACGACGACAGTGCCGACGACGGCAACGGCCACGGCACCCACGTGGCGGGGACCATCGCCGGTGCGACCTACGGGGTCGCCAAGAAGGCCAAGATCGTCGCCGTCCGGGTGCTCGACGATTCCGGCTCGGGCACCACCGAGCAGGTCGTCGCCGGCATCGACTGGGTCACCGAGAACCACGAGGGCCCCTCCGTCGCCAACATGAGCCTCGGCGGCGGCGCGGACGAGGCGCTCGACGCCGCGGTCCAGAAGGCCATCGCCTCCGGAGTCACCTTCGCGGTGGCCGCAGGCAACGACTCCTCCGACGCGAGCGAGAGCTCCCCGGCCCGCGTCCCCGAGGCCATCACGGTCGCCTCGTCCACGGTGGACGACGAGCAGTCGTACTTCTCCAACTACGGCTCGATCGTGGACATCTACGCCCCGGGCTCGGACATCACCTCGTCCTGGAACGACAGCGACGACGGCTCCAACACCATCTCCGGCACCTCCATGGCGACCCCCCACGTCGTCGGTGCCGCCGCCGTCTACCTCGCCGGTCACCCGGACGCCACCCCCGAGGAGGTCGCCACGGCGCTGACCGACGGGGCCACCCCCGACGCGATCTCCAACGCGACCGAGGGCACGCCGAACAAGCTGCTGAAGGTCGTCGAGTAACCGGCCCGCAGCCATGACAGGCCGCCGCGCCCTCCCCCACGGGGCGCGGCGGCCGCATCGTGCGAAGAGATCGTCCTATGGTGTGGCCATGACGATGTACGCGGCGCTGTTGCGCGGGATCAATGTGAGCGGCCACAAGAAAATCCCGATGGCCGAACTCCGTACACTGCTCACCGAACTGGGCCACGGAGACGTACGGACCCACCTGCAGAGCGGCAATGCCGTCTTCAGCAGTCCGTCGGACGACGAGAACGCACTCGCCGCCGAACTGGAGCAGGCCATCGAGAAGCGCTTCGGCTTCTTTGTACCCTGCCTGGTCCGGGACGGTGCCTACCTGGCGGCAGTTGCGGCGGCCTGCCCGTTCCCGGCCGCCGAACTCGAAGGAAAACAGCTCCACATCACCTACTACGACCAGCCGGTCGACGCCGGCCGCTTCGCCCGCATCGACCAGGCGGCCTTCCTTCCCGAGGCATTCGGACTGGGCGACCGCGCGCTCTACCTCTACGCCCCCGACGGACTGGGCCGCTCGAAGCTCGCCGAGGCGCTGTCGCGCTCCTCCGTCACCAAAACCCTCGTCGCCACCTCGCGCAACTGGAACACCGTGGTCAAGCTGGTGGAGATGACGGCACCCACGGGGACCGCAGCACCCACGGGGACCGCAGCACCCACAGGCACCACGGCACCCGCAGGCACCACCGCACCCACGGCACCCGCGCACGACGGAGGCCGCACATGACCGAACCGTCCCCCGGCGTGGCCGCCGCGGTCGAGGGCGAGCTGCGCCTTCTGGACCCGGCCGTGCGCGCCTCCGCCGAACTCCTCGCACGGCTGCTGCACCCCGACTACCGCGAGATCGACTACACCGGCCGGGTCTGGGACCGCGACACCATGATCGCCTCGCTGACAGCGGTGGACGCCCCGCGCCCCGGCCCGCTCACCGCGTCCCGGATGAGCGGGGTCCAGCTCGCCGACGACCTCGTCCACCTGACCTACGACACCGAGACGAAGGGACGCCTCGCCCACCGCAGTTCCGTGTGGCGGATGACCGACGAGGGCTGGGTGCTCTACTTCAACCAGGCCACACCGTTCGACGGCGCCGCCGGAACCGACGGCTGAGCACCGGTCAGCGACGGGCCACGCGCTGCGCCCGGGCCGCCCACCGGCCGTCCGTACGGGAGATCCGTACCGGATGCCCGAAGCAGTCGCTGACCCGGTCGGTGGTCAGTACCTCGTCCGCCGGACCCGAGGCCACGCACCGGCCGCCCCGCAGCAGCAGCGCGTGCGTGGTGGAGGCGGGCAGCTCCTCCAGGTGATGGGTGACCAGGACCGTGGCCAGCCCCGGATGTTCCTCCCGCAGCACATCCAGGCTGTCGAGCAGCTGCTCACGCGCGGCGAGGTCGAGGCCGGTGGCCGGCTCGTCGAGCAGCAGCAAGCGCGGCTGCGGCATCAGGGCGCGGGCGATGAGCGTACGGCCCCGCTCGCCCTGCGACAGCGCCGGCCAGCGCGAGCCCGACTTGCCGCCCATGCCGAGCATCTTCAGCAGCCGCTCCGCCCGGTCCCGCTGCTCCTCGCTCACCGACCGGCGGGGCACCGGCTCGACCGAGTTGGTCAGACCGGTCAGTACCACCTCGTGCACCGACAGCGGGGAGCGCAGCGGATGACGCGGATTGACATGCCCGAGCAGCGACCGCAGCTCCCGCAGATCGACCCGGCCGAGGGTGCGTCCCAGCACCTCCACCGAGCCCCGGGTGGGGTGGGTGACCGCGCCGAGCAGCCCCAGCAGCGTGCTCTTCCCGGCACCGTTGGCACCGAGCAGCGCCCAGTGCTCGCCGCTCCGGACGGTCAGCGAGACCGAGTCGAGCAGCACCTTGCCGTCCCGTACGAGCGAGACGGTATCGGCCCGGATCACCGGGGCGGCGCCACCTGGTTCGGGAGCGGCGGCCGGGGCAGGGACGGCGGAGGTGGTACGGGGGGTGGTCATGGGCGAATGCTCCTTCACGCGGGTGCGAGCGCCTCCAGGCGGCTCAGGTCCTCGGCGGACAGCCGGATCTCCCGGGCCCCCAGGTTCTCCGCCAGGTGGGCGGGCGAACCGGTGCCCGGGGTCGGGCACAGCACGGGGGACCGGTGCAGCAGCCAGGCGAGGGCGATCTGCCCGCGGGTGGCACCGTGCCGGTCGGCGATGCCGGTGAGCGCCGCGGCGGCGTCGCCGGTCAGAGCGCCGTTGGCCAGCGGGAACCAGGGCAGAAAGGCCAGGCCGTGGGCCTCGCACACCTTCAGCACCGCGTCCGACGAACGGTCGAGGAGATTGAAGCGGTTCTGCACCGAGGCGATCCCGGTCAGGGAGAGCGCCTGCTCCAGCTGGTCGGCGGTGAGGGTGTCCAGACCGATGTACCGGATCTTACCCTCCTGCCTCAGCACATCCAGGGCGCCCAGCTGGTCGGCCATCGGCACCTGAGGGTCCAGCCGGTGCAGCTGGTAGAGGTCGATCCGGTCGGTCCGCAGCCGCCGCAGACTGGCCTCGCACATCGTCCGCAGCTGCTCCGGCCGGCCCGCGATGTGCCAGGCGCTGTCACTGGTGCGCACCACACCGCCCTTGGTCGCGATGACCAGATCCTCGCGGTACGGGCGCAGCGCCTCGGCGACCAGCTCCTCGGCCAGCCCCGGACCGTAGTTGTCGGCGGTGTCCACGAGTGTGACGCCCTGCTCGACGGCGGCCCGCAGCACCGCCACGGCGTCCTGCCGCTCACCGCGCGGGCCCCAGTAGCCGGAGCCGGTCAGCTGGGCGGTGCCGTAGCCGAGCCGGCGTACGGGCAGTTCGCCGCCGAGCAGGAACACATCGTCGGGAAGGGGCGCGAGAGAAGACATGACAGGAACACTAGTCGTCATCGGTGCTGTGGCCACCGACCATATGCTGAGGTGCCGACGCCCCTTCGAGGGGCAGGATCTCTGACCGGTGGGCCGTGGAACGGGAGTCGGGATGCGTTACGTCGTCATCGGGGCGGGTGCCGTCGGCGGTGCCATCGGGGGACGTCTGGCCGAGGCCGGCCACGAGGTCGTGCTCGTGGCGCGCGGTGCGCAGTACGAGGCGCTGCGGACCGGCGGGCTGCGGCTCGTCACCCCCGAGGGCGCCCACACCCACCGGCTCCCCGTCGTGGACCGGCCCGAGGCGCTCGGTCTGACCGCCAAGGACGTACTCGTCCTCGCCGTCAAGACGCAGGACAGCGCGGCCGCCCTCGACACGTGGAGCGTCCGGCCGGTCGCCGGCGGCGGCACGGCGGGGGAGCGGCTGCCGCTGATCTGCGCGCAGAACGGGGTGGAGAGCGAACGGCTCGCCCTGCGCCGCTTCCACCGGGTGTACGGCATGTGCGTCTGGCTGCCCGCCACCTTCGTCCGGCCCGGCGAGGTCCTTGCCGCCGGTACCCCGCTGACCGGCATCCTGCACCTGGGCCGCTACCCCACCGGGACGGACGGGACGGCCCGGCTGATCGCCGCCGGCCTTGAGGAGTCGAAGCTGCTCGCCCCCGTCGTGCCGGACGTGATGCGCTGGAAGTACGGCAAGCTGCTCTCCAACCTCGCCAACGCGATCGAGGCCGTCACCGGCCCGCTCGGCGGACAGGACGCCCTCGATCTGTTCGAGCGCGCTCACACCGAGGGGACGGCCGTGCTCACCGCCGCCGGAATCGACCCGGTCGGCCGGGAGGAACAGGCGGCGGTACGCGCCGGAAGGATCCGCTTCGAACCGTTCGACGGCTCCCCGCGCGGTGGCGGTTCGTCCTGGCAGAGCCTCAGCCGGGGCACCGGCACGATCGAGGCCGACTTCCTCAACGGCGAGATCGTGCTGCTCGGCCGCCTCCACGGGGTTCCCACCCCGGTCAACGAGGTGCTCCGCCGTACCGCGAACGCCTTCGCGCGCGAGCGCCGGGAGGCCGGCTCGATGCCCGTGGCCGAGCTCGTCGCACTCGTCGACGCCGAGCGTCCCTGAACGGGCCGCACCGGACGGGCCCCTGCTCGGGCGTCGCATTTCTTCAATACCGGCCGGCGGGAAGGCCTCAGACTGGAACGCATGAAGAACGAGCACACGTACCTGACCGAAGTCGCCGCCGAGGCGGCCCGTATCGCCCGCTCCATCCGCGCCGAGCAGCTCGGCGCACCGAACTCGCCCTGCGGCGACTGGGATCTGCGCGGGCTCGTCAACCACTGGGTGCTGTACACCTCCCACGGCCTGGAGCACCGCGCCCTGCGCAAGGACCTCCCGGAGGAGCTCACCGCCCGCGACTTCACCGCCGACGCCGACTGGGCGCAGCGGTACGCCGAGCAGCTGGACCGCGCGGTCGCCGCCTGGTCGGACCCGGCGGTCTGGGAGGGCGAGGTCGACCTCGGGGGTTCGGCCACCCCGGCCGCCGACATCGCCGCGATGCTCATCGCGGAGACGGCCCTGCACGGCTGGGACGTGGCCCGTTCCGTCGGTGAGGAGTACCGGCTCTCCGACGGTGCGGCCGCCTATGTCCTGGGCGTCGTCGACTCCATGGCCGCGCTCTACCGGCAGTACGACGGCTTCGCCGACGAGGTGGCGGTGCCCGCGTCGGCGTCGGTCTTCGAGCGGGCACTGGCCCACAGCGGACGCGACCCGCAGTGGACCGGGGCCTGATCCGGACGAAAGACCCTGGTCCTGCCGGTGGAGGAGCAGGGTGGCGGCGTCCAGGGGCTCGCGGCTGCCGAAACGGCCCGGCGCAGCTGTTCGTCCTCGTCCGGCTGCACGGGCGGCCCGGCGGCCGGCGCGACCGCACGGGCCCGGCGGCGCCACCACGGATGTGCCGGATCGGCCACGTACCCGCGAGCGGGCCCGCGTCGCACGCGCGCAGGCCCGCGGTGCCGATCTGCCCGGCCTGCGGGACCAGTGCCCGGACGGTTCGCGTCCGGGGATTGCTCCGACCGCCCGTCCCGGTCCGAAGTGGCCCGGTCGAATCGTCGGTCAATGGCCCGGGACCACGTGCCAATCCCTGTCTAGGCTCGACCCATGACCACATCGCACACACCGGAACAGAGCCGCACCGCCGTCGACTTCTACTTCGACCCGGCATGCCCCTTCGCCTGGATCACCTCCCGCTGGATGCTGGAGGTGGAGCAGCGGCGCGACATCGATCTCCGCTTCCGCGTCATGAGCCTCCATCTGCACAACACCGGCAATGAACTCCCCGACTGGTACCGGGAGCTGGTCGACAAGTCGATCGGCCCGGTACGGGTCGCGGTCGCGGCGGCCGAGGCCCACGGCGACGGGGTGCTCCGCGATCTCTACACCGCGATGGGCGTCCGTATCCACCAGCAGAAGAACGAGGACTTCGACGAGGTGATCGCCGAGTCCCTCGCGGAGCTCGGCCTGCCCGCCGGGCTCGCCGCCGCCGCGCACTCGGAGGACTACGACGAGGCGCTGCGGCGCAGCCACGACGCCGGAAAGGACCCGGAGGCGGACGGTTACGTCGGTACGCCCACGATCCATGTCGACGGTGCCGTGTGGTTCGGGCCCGTGCTGCGGGCGGCACCGCGTGGCGAGGAGGCCGGACGTGTCTTCGACAGCTTCCGGGTGCTCGCCGGGAATCCCGACCTCTTCGAACTCAAGCGCACCCGCACGGGCAGCCTGGACGTGGGATGACCGGGCGCCGCGTCACGCGGTGAGCGCCGCGGTCCGGGCCGCCGGCACCCGGGCCCCGTCGTACCGGGTCAGCAGCAGCCGCGCCAACTCCGGTGCGGCGCCGAGCACATCGGCCAGCACGTCCGCGCCGGCCGCCCCTTCGGCGATCCGGTCCGGGAGCCGGCCGGGAGCGATGACGTACGGCGCCACCGCGACCCGGCGCACCCCCTCGTCCCGCAGGGCCCGTACCGCGTCCTCGGTGCGCGGGAACCCCGTGGGAGATGTGGCGGAGGCGAACGCAGGCCGCACGGAACACCAACCGGTGTGCCGCAGCTCCCGCGCGATTTCAGCGATCACTGCGATCGCCTCCGGGTCTGTGGAGCCCGCCGAGGCCAGGACGAGCCCGGTCGAACTCCGGTCGCCGGGACGGATCCCGGCTTCGTGCAGCCGCCGTTCCAGCGCCGAGTTCAGCAGCGGGGACGGGCCGAGCACCTCGGCCTGCCGGACCCGCAGCCGGGGCAGTCTGCTCCGGGCCTCGCGCAGCACCGTGGGGATGTCGGACTTGGCGTGGAAGGCCCGGGTGAGGAGCAGGGGGAGCGCGACGACGTCCTGCGCCCCCTGCGCGGCCAGCCGCTCCAGGACCTGCGGTACCGACGGCGCGTTGAAGTCCAGGAAACCCGTCGCCACGCGCAGCCCCGGCCGCAGCGACCGCACCCGCGCGGTGAGCGCGTGCACGGTCGCCGCGTGCCGCGGGTCGCGGCTGCCGTGGGCGATGACGAGAAGTACCGGAGCGGTCATGGTCGTACTCAGCTCTTGACGAGGAGGCCGCGGCCGCGCAGCACCCACCGCTCCAGCGGACTGAAGATCAGCAGGTCGATCGCGATGCCGACGGTGAGGATCAGGATGATGGCGAGGAACACCATCGACATGCTGCTGGTTTCCCGGCCCTGTTCCAGCAACTGCCCCAGGCCCACCCCCAGATCGGGTGAGGAGGCGATGATCTCGGCGGCCATCAGCGAACGCCAGGAGAACGCCCAGCCCTGCTTCAGCCCTGCCAGATAGCCGGGCAGCGCGGCCGGCAGCACGATGTGCCAGGTGCCGCGGAGCCCGGTGGCGCCCAGCGTCTTCCCGGCCCGCAGATGCAGCGGCGGGATCTGGTCGACGCCCGCGACCAGGCCGTTGGCGATCGAGGGGACCGCGCCCAGCAGGATCACCGCGTACATCATCCTGTCGTCGAGCCCCAGCCAGATCACCGCGGGGGGCACCCAGGCGACCGACGGCAGCGACTGGAGCCCGGAGAGCACCGGCCCGATCGCCGCGCGGACCAGCCTGACGCGCGACACCAGCAGCCCGAGCGGGGTACCGATGGCCAGCGCCAGCAGGAAGCCGAGCAGACCGCGCGAGACGCTGGTCCAGATGTAGCCGAGCAGGGTGCCCTGCGCCCAGGCGTTGGTCACCTCGTCCCACACCTGGGACGGCGACGGCAGCTTGTAGTCGTCGGTGACCTGCGCCCAGATCAGGATCTGCCAGACGGCGAGCACCAGGACCACCGCCACGACCGGCGGCAGCACCTTGCGCACCAGCACCTCGCGGACCGGGGTGCGGCTCACCCGTACGGCGTCGAGGGCGTCCAGCCCCGCCTCCAGGCCCGCCAGGTCCTGGGCGGTGTCCTCGGCGGCGGTCTCAGTGCTGGCCATGTCGGCGGATCTCCCCACGCAGTTGTTCGGTGATCTCCACGGACAGCTCGGCCACCGCGGTGTCCTCGATGCGGCGCGGCTGGTCGATGTCGACCGTCCACTCCCGGGCGATCCGGCCCGGACGCGAGGACAGCAGGACGACCCGCTCGGCGAGCCGGACCGCCTCGCGCACGTTGTGCGTGACGAAGAGGACCGAGACGTTCGTCTCGTGCCAGATCCGGGTCAGCTCGTCGTGCAGCACATCCCGGGTGATGGCGTCGAGCGCGGCGAACGGCTCGTCCATCAGCAGCAGTCGACTGTCCTGGGCGAGCGCGCGGGCCATCGCCACCCGCTGCCGCATGCCGCCGGAAAGCTCGTGCACCCGCTTCCCGTACGCCCCGCCGAGCCGTACGAGTTCGAGCAGCCGCTCCGCCTCGGCGCGGCGGTCGGCCCTGGGCACGCCGCGCAGCCGCAGCGCGAGTTCGATGTTCTTGCCCGCGGTCAGCCACGGGAAGAGGGCGTGCTCCTGGAACATCAGGGCCGGCCGCCCGCCGGGGGTCTCGATGGACCCCGCGGTCGGGCGGTCGAGTCCGGCCACCAGGTTGAGCAGGGTCGACTTGCCGCACCCGGAGGCGCCCAGGAGGGTGACGAACTCGCCGGGAGCGACATCGAGTGTGATGTCGTCCAGGACGAGCTGCGGCCCCTCCGGTCCGCCGAAGGACTTCGAGACGTGGTCGATGCGGGCGGCGTACCCGACCGCCGTGCGGTCCTCGGCCTCGGTGAGCGTGGTGGTCGCCATGGTCGTCACCTCCTGGGATCCTTTCCGGGTGCCGGATTACTTGACGCCGAGACCGGCGTCGGCGACCTCGGGCTCGCCCGCGGCCTTGAGGATCTTGTTCAGCGGCTTCAGGTCGTAGATGCCGGTCAGTTCCGTCTGCTCCAGGAGGCCCGCCTTCACCGCGTGCTCGGCCTCGGTGTCGAGCGTGGCGGCCAGCGGGTCGTCGATGAACTGGATCGACTTCCACGCCGGGTCGAGGACCTCGGGCGGCAGCTCCTTGCCGGACAGCGTCTTGAGCGCGGCGTTGGCGGAGGCCTTCGCCTTGTCCGGGTTGGCGTTGATCCACGCGTTGGTGTCGACGGTGCCGCGCAGCACCGCCTCGACGACGTCCGGGTGCTCGGTCAGGAACTTCTGCGACACGATGATGTTCGTGATCACGAACTTGTTGTCCGGCCACAGCGTCGACTCGTCGAGGAGCACTTTGGCGCCCTGTGCGACCAGCTTGGAAGCGGTCGGCTCGGGGGCCCAGGCGCCGTCGATGGAGCCGGACCTGTAGGCGTCCGGCGTCACCTTGTTGTCCGTACGGACCACGGAGACGTCGCCCTTGCCGCTGTTGGCGTCGACCTTCCAGCCCTTCTCGGATATCCAGTTGAGGAAGGCCACGTCCTGGGTGTTGCCGAGCTGCGGGGTGGCGATCTTCTTGCCCTTGAGGTCGTCCAGGGTCTTGATCTTCTTCGGGTCGACGACCAGCTTCACACCGCCGGACGCCGAACCGCCGATGATCCTCAGGCTCTTGCCCTTGGACTTGGTGTAGCCGTTGATGGCGGGCGAGGGGCCGATGAAGCCGATGTCGATCGAGCCCGCGTTGAGTGCCTCGATCTCGGACGGACCGGCGTTGAACGTCGACGGCTTGACCGTCGTGGAGCCGAGCTCCTTGGCGATGATGCCTTCCTGGATGCCGACCAGGGCGGTCGCGTGGGTGAGGTTCGGGAAGTAGCCGATCTTCACGGTGTCCGCGGAGAGCTTCTTGCCGCCGGCGGCGACGTCCGCCTTCTTGGCGTCGTCCTGCTTCGCCTCGGAGCCGTAGCCGCAGGCGGTGAGCGCGAGGGCGAGCAGCGGCAGGGCGGCGACGGCGGTCAGGGCACGGCGCGGCGTGGTACGGGGGGCAGACACGGGAGGCTTTCCTCTCGTCGGCCCGGTCCTCGCGTCCCGGTCGATCACGGGGACGCGGCCGGGAGGTCGGCAGGTCTTCGTCTGAACTGGCGTTGCGGGCGGAGCGAGTGGGCGCGCAGGCAGTGCGCGTACGTCATCGCGCACATCGCGCGACCCCGCCCTGGCCGCTGCCGAGGGCGCCGCTGCCGATGCGGCCGCCCTCCTTCGCGAACGTGGAGTAGATGTCGACGGTCATCAGAAGTCCCATCCGGTGTCGTCCGCGGCGGCCTCGGGCCCGTCCGCGGCGGCGAACGAGGCGCCCGCCATCCCGGCCGTCAGCGTGGTGCCGTCCGCGGGGTCGATCAGCAGGAACGATCCGGTGCGCCGGGAGTCCGCGTACGCGTCGAGCGCGAGCGGCTCCGCGGTCCGGACGACGACCCGGCCGATGTCGTTGGCGACGAGCCGGCCGGGCGCCGGGTGCTGGGAGAGGTCGTCCAGCGTGAGGCGCGAGGGGATGTCCTTGACGATCGCCTTGACCGTGCGGGTGGTGTGCTTGAGCAGCACCCGCTGGCCGACGGCGAGCGGCTGGTCGGCGACGTGGCAGACGGTCGCCTCGACGTCCTGGGTGACGGCCGGCGCGTCGTCGGCCGGTGCGATCAGGTCGCCGCGCGAGATGTCGATGTCGTCGGCCAGCCGGAGGGTCACCGACTGGGGCGCCCAGGCGATGTCGACGCTCTCGCCGAGCGCGTCGATCCCGGCGATCGTCGACGTACGGCCGGAGGGGAGGACGGTGACGGCCTCGCCCACCCGGAACGCGCCGGCGGCGATCTGACCGGCGTAGCCCCGGTAGTCGGGGTGCTCGGCGGTCTGCGGCCGGATGACGTACTGGACCGGGAAGCGGGCGTGGCAGGCGGTGAGGTCATGGCTGACCGGCACCGTCTCCAGGTGCTCCAGGACCGTCGGACCGCCGTACCAGTCCATGTGCGCGGACGGCTCCACGACGTTGTCACCGGCCAGTGCGGAGATCGGGATCGCGGTGATCTCCGGGACGCCGAGCGAGGCGGCGTACGCGGTGAACTCCTCGGCGATGGCGGCGAACACCGGCTCCGCGTAGTCGACCAGGTCCATCTTGTTGACGGCCAGTACCACGTGCGGCACCCGCAGCAGCGCGGCGACCGCGGCGTGGCGGCGGGTCTGCTCGACGACGCCGTTGCGGGCGTCGACCAGGACGACGGCCAGCTCGGCCGTCGAGGCGCCGGTCACCATGTTCCGGGTGTACTGCACGTGCCCCGGGGTGTCGGCCAGGATGAACCGGCGGCGCGGTGTCGCGAAGTAGCGGTAGGCGACATCGATGGTGATGCCCTGCTCGCGCTCTGCCCGCAGGCCGTCGGTCAGCAGCGCCAGGTCGGGCGCCTCCTGGCCCCGGCTGCGCGAGGCGTGCTCGACGGCCTCCAGCTGGTCGGCCAGGACCGACTTGGAGTCGTGCAGCAGACGTCCCACGAGGGTGGACTTGCCGTCGTCGACGGACCCCGCGGTGGCGAACCGCAGCAGAGTGGTGGCTGACAACTGCTCGGCTGTGGTGGTCATTTAGAAGTACCCCTCGCGCTTGCGGTCTTCCATCGCGGCCTCGGACATCTTGTCGTCGGCACGCGTCGCGCCCCGCTCGGTGAGCCGGGAGGCGGCGATCTCGGTGATCACGTCGTCCAGCGTCGTGGCGTCCGAGTCGACGGCGCCGGTGCACGACATGTCGCCGACGGTGCGGTAGCGCACCTGCCGGGTCTCGACCCGCTCGCCCTCCTTGGGGCCGCCCCAGTCGCCCGCGGTCAGCCACATTCCGGAGCGGCTGAAGACCTCGCGCTCATGGGCGAAGTAGATCTCCGGGAGCTCGATGCCCTCGCGGGCGATGTACTGCCAGACGTCCAGCTCGGTCCAATTGGAGATCGGGAAGACCCGGACGTGCTCGCCGGGGGCGTGCCGGCCGTTGTAGAGCTGCCACAGCTCGGGGCGCTGGCGGCGCGGGTCCCACTGGGAGAACTCGTCGCGCAGCGAGAAGACCCGCTCCTTGGCGCGGGCCTTCTCCTCGTCCCGGCGCCCGCCGCCGAACACGGCGTCGAAGCGGTGCTGCTGGATCGCCTCGGTCAGCGGCACGGTCTGCAGCGGATTGCGGGTGCCGTCCGGGCGCTCGCGGAGCTTTCCGGCGTCGATGTACTCCTGCACGGAGGCGACATGGAGCCGCAGCCCGTGCCGGGCCACCGTGCGGTCGCGGTACTCCAGCACCTCGGGGAAGTTGTGCCCGGTGTCCACGTGCAGCAGCGTGAACGGCACCGGTGCGGGCGCGAACGCCTTGAGCGCCAGGTGCAGCATCACGATGGAGTCCTTGCCGCCGGAGAAAAGGATCACCGGCCGCTCGAACTCGCCCGCCACCTCGCGGAAGATGTGCACGGCCTCGGACTCCAGGGAGTCCAGGTGGCTGAGTGCGTACGGATTGCCGGTGCCTTCCTGCACGGTCGCGACGGTCGTCATGCCGCACCCCTCTCGCTCAGCAGCGCGTGGAGCTCCGCCGCGGACTCCTGCACGGTCTGCCGGTGCGACTCGATCCGCAGGTCCGGCGACTCGGGCGCCTCGTACGGGTCGTCGACCCCGGTGAGCCCGCTGATCTCGCCCGCCGCCTGCTTGGCGTAGAGCCCCTTCACATCGCGTTCGGAGCACACCTCGACCGGCGTCGCGACATGCACCTCCAGGTACGCGGTGCCCTCCGTCTGGTGCCGCTTGCGTACCGCGTCCCGGCTGTCCGCGTACGGGGCGATGACCGGGACCAGCACCTTCACGCCGTTGGCCGCCAGCAGCTCGGCGACGAAGCCGATCCGCTGGACGTTGGTGTGGCGGTCCTCGCGGGAGAAGCCGAGACCCGCGGAGAGGAACTCCCGGATCTCGTCCCCGTCGAGCACCTCCACGCGGTGGCCCTCGCCGCGCAGCCGCCCGGCGAGTTCGTACGCGATGGTGGTCTTGCCCGCGCTCGGCAGACCGGTCAGCCAGATGGTGGCTCCCGTCTCCGTCACGCTCATCGAAGTCTCCTGATCAGTCGTCATCAGTCGTGCAGCCCGCACTCGGTCTTGCCCCGGCCGGCCCAGCGTCCGGCGCGGGCGTTCTCGCCCTCCAGCACCCGGCGGGTGCAGGGCGCGCAGCCCACGGAGGCGTAGCCGTCCATCAGCAGCGGGTTGGTGAGTACGCCGTGCTCCGCGACGTACGCGTCGACGTCGTCCTGCGTCCAGCGGGCGATCGGCGAGATCTTCACCTTCTGCCGCTTCGCGTCCCAGCCGACGACCGGGGTGTTCGCCCGGGTGGCGGACTCGTCGCGGCGCAGTCCGGTCGCCCAGGCCGTGTACCCCGTCAGACCGTCCTGGAGGGGCTTGACCTTGCGCAGCGCGCAGCACAGGTCGGGGTCGCGGTCGTGCAGCCTCGGCCCGTACTCGGCGTCCTGCTCGGCCACCGTCTGCCGGGGGGTCAGCGTGATGACGTTGACGTCCATCACGGCCTCGACCGCGTCACGCGTGCCGATCGTCTCCGGGAAGTGGTAGCCGGTGTCGAGGAAGACCACGTCGACGCCGGGCAGGACGCGCGAGGCGAGGTGCGCGACGACCGCGTCCTCCATGGAGGACGTGACGCAGAACTTCCCGCCGAAGGTGTCCGCGGCCCACTTCAGGATCTCCGGCGCCGAGGCGTCCTCCAGTTCACGGCCGGCCCGTGCGGCCAGGGTCTCAAGGTCCTCGGTCCGCAGAGTCTGAGTCATATCCCGTCCCCTTCGCCATCGTTGCGCCGCAGTCCCCGGGCCAGCAGGCCCAGGAACTTGAGCTGGAACGCGCGGTTGCAGGAGCCGCACTCCCAGGCGCCGTGGCCGCTCTCGTGCGGGCGCAGGTCCTCGTCCCCGCAGTACGGGCAGTGGAACGGTGCGGCGCGCTCGCTCATGACAGCGACTCCGCACTCGCCCGCGCCGCCCAGGCCGCGAACCGCTCGCCGTCCTCGCGCTCCTCCTGGAAACGGCCCAGGACCCGCTCGACGTAGTCGGGCAGCTCGGCCGAAGTGACCTTCAGGCCCCGGACCTTGCGGCCGAACCCGGCCTCCAGGCCCAGGGCGCCGCCCAGGTGCACCTGATAGCCCTCGACCTGGTTGCCGTCCTCGTCCAGCACGAGCTGGCCCTTGAGACCGATGTCGGCGGTCTGGATGCGGGCGCACGCGTTGGGGCAGCCGTTGAGGTTGATGGTGAGCGGCTCGTCGAAGTCCGGCAGGCGGCGCTCCAGTTCGTCGATGAGCGCCGCGCCGCGCGCCTTCGTCTCGACGATCGCCAGCTTGCAGAACTCGATGCCGGTGCAGGCCATCGTGCCGCGCCGGAACGGCGAGGGCCGTACCTGGAAGTCGAGCGCCTCCAGCCCGGCGACCAGGGAGTCCACCTGGTCCTGTGCCACATCGAGGATGATCATCTTCTGCTCGACGGTGGTGCGCAGCCGGTCCGAGCCGTGTGCGGCGGCCAGGTCGGCGATCTTGGCGAGTGTGGAGCCGTCCACCCGGCCGACCCGGGGGGCGAAACCGACGTAGAAGCGGCCGTCCTGCTGCTGGTGCACACCCACGTGG
Organism: Streptomyces sp. NPDC048295; assembly: GCF_040652135.1. NCBI lineage: Bacteria > Bacillati > Actinomycetota > Actinomycetes > Kitasatosporales > Streptomycetaceae > Streptomyces > Streptomyces sp. NPDC048295. Next base: position 7,874 of record NZ_JBEZLL010000011.1, on the reverse strand, counting down.
TCGCGCCAGCGGCTGCTGGGCTGCTCGGGTGCGGGGCCGTCGGTCAGCGGACGCCTCAGGTACTCGTCCTCCAGCACCTGGCGGAACTTCGCCGGGCCCCAGTCGGCCATCAGGAACTTCAGCCGGGCGCGGTTGCGCAGCCGCCGGTATCCGTAGTCGCGGAAGATGCCGACGACTCCGGCCCAGACGTCGGGAACCTCGTCGAGCGGTACCCACGCCCCCAGCCGTTCGGCGAGCCGCGGGTTGGTGGAGAGCCCGCCACCGACCCAGACGTCGAAGCCCGGACCGTGCTCGGGGTGGACCACGCCGACGAACGCGATGTCGTTGATCTCGTGGACCACGTCCTGCACAGGCGAACCGGAGATCGCGGTCTTGAACTTGCGCGGCAGGTTGGAGAATTCCTTGTTGCCGATGTACCGGTCGTGGATCTCGTCGACGGCGGGCGTTCCGTCGATGATCTCGTCGGCGGCGATGCCGGCCACGGGGGAGCCGATGATCACGCGGGGGCAGTCGCCGCACGCCTCGGTGGTGGAGAGCCCGACGGCCTCCAGCTTCTCCCAGATCGCCGGGACGTCCTCGATGCGGATCCAGTGCAGCTGGATGTTCTGCCGGTCGGTGATGTCGGCGGTGCCGCGCGCGTACTCCTGCGAGATCTCGCCGATCACCCGCAGCTGCGCGGTGGTCAGCCGGCCGCCGTCGATGCGGACCCGCAGCATGAAGTACCTGTCGTCCAGCTCCTCCGGCTCCAGGATCGCGGTCTTGCCGCCGTCGATCCCGGGCTTGCGCTGGGTGTAGAGACCCCACCAGCGCATCCGGCCGCGGAGATCGTTGGGGTCGATCGAGTCGAAGCCGCGCTTGGAGTAGATCGTCTCAATGCGTGTCCGCACATTGAGACCGTCGTCGTCCTTCTTGAACTGCTCATTGCCGTTGAGCGGAGTGTGGTGCCCCACGGCCCACTGGCCTTCGCCACGGTGGCGTCCGGCCTTGCGGCGGGGCGTGACGGGCGCAGGCTGTTCCGGGGTAGCGGCCATGACAGTACGTCCTTCGGGACTGCAGGAGGGCGGCTCTGAACTGCACACTCGCGTCAAGGCGCGGCGGTGCGCAGGGATTGCAGAGAAAAAGGGGAGCGCGGCGGTGCTGGGACTCTCAGCTCGCCGGACAGATGGCGCTGGACACGCGGCCGAGGTCGACGTGGCGTCGACTCACCAAGGCAATTCCAGTTCCAGGCATGACGGAAGCGTGGCACGCGTATCTCGGGCCAGTCCACCACTATCCAAGATGTGGACGAGAGTGTCCCGCATCGCGAGATGGTGTGGTGCTCGTCACTCGGAACACCCGGGCCGTCCCCTCCGCAATCGCCGCAATCCCCCCACGCGCCGACGGCGGCCTCACCGCAGGCGGAGGGCTGCCGCCCGTCCCGTCACCGCCCGGCCCCCGGCCACGGCCCCGGGCTCGCCAGCTCCGGCTCCAGCTCCACCTTCGTGTCGAAGAGCCGGAAGCCGCGCCGCAGATAGTTGTCCATGGCGTGCGGGCCGTCCTTGGAGCAGGTGTGCAGCCACACCCGCTTCGTCGGCGTCCGCTCCGGCCAGCGCTCCGCCAGGTCCCAGGCGCGGGCGACCCCGAACGAGAGCAGATGGCCGCCTATCCGCCGCCCCCGGAAGGCCGGAATCAGCCCGAAGTACATGATCTCGACCGCGCCCTCGTCCTGCGGGTCCAGCTCGATGTAGCCCGCCGGGGTGCCGTTCTCGTACGCCACCCAGGTCTCGGCCCCCGGCCGGTCCAGGGCTTCCTGCCACTGCGCGTACGTCATGCCGAGCCGGTCCGTCCACCGGATGTCGCCGCCGACCGCCGTGTAGAGGAACCGGCTGAACTCGGGAAGCGGAATCTGTGACCGCACGATCCGCACATCGCCCTCGGGGACCGCGGCGGGCCGCAGGTCGTCGGGGGAGGTCTGTTCCAGGGACCAGACGGTCACCTCGGTGGTGGCGGGCGCGGCGGCAGGTACGGAGTTGCTCATGACTGCCAGGGAACCACGCCCCGCCGCCCGCGCCAAAGCCGGTCCCGAGGCGCGGACCGCGGACCGGAGCCGGACCAGACCGGACCGGACCGCGGACCGGACCGCGGACCGGAGCCGGACCGGAGCCGGAACCGGAATCGGCTACGGGGCACCCCGGTCGCCCGTCCGCGCCCCGACCACCACCGGAGCCGTCGAGTGCGGCAGCAGATCGGCCGGGTCGTCCGGGTGGATCACCTCCACCTCGATGTCCTCGCCGAAGCGGTACGGGCGGTGCGCGAGCACCTGGGCGAGATGGCGGCGCATCCGGGAGATCTCCGCCCGCACCGTCACCGTCCGGGTCGCGTCGCCGAAGATGTCCTGGGCGAGCTCGGACGCCGTACGCCCCTCGCGGTGCAGTGCCAGGGCGTACAGCAGCTCCGCGTGGCGCGGCGAGAGCCGCTGCGTCCAGGTGCCCACCGCGCCCACCACATTGACCGTGAGACCGCGGGGCCGGCTCAGATCCAGCACCACCCGTTGCGGCGCCCCGTCCGAGGGCCCGTCCGCGACCTGCAGCAGCCAGCCGCCGGGCAGCGGCTCCACCCGGCACATGCCGAGCGAGGGCAGCCACACCCGCCCCGGCCGCAACGACTTGGGCAGCGGCAGCCGGTCGACAGGCGGCATCCCGGTCACCGCGGCCAGCCAGCCGTGGGTGTCCACCGCCAGGGCCCGCCCGCCCAGCCGGCACACCAGCGGTGCAGCCACCGAACGCAGCCGGTCGATCGCCTGCAGATGCCGGTTCCTGATCTCGCTCTCCGCGAGCCTGGCGACCGAACTGACCAGGGCGAGCGTCGTCGGATGGAACGTCGACGCGGGACCGCTCATGTCGACGATCCCCATCACCTTGCCGTCCCGCGGGTCGCGGACCGGGGCCGCCGCACACGTCCAGTTGTGCAGGGTGCGGACGAAGTGCTCCGAGGAGTGGACCTGGACCGGGACACGGGAGACCAGCGCCGTACCGATCGCGTTCGTCCCCGTGCTCTCCTCCGCCCAGGCCGCGCCCTCCGCCAGACAGACCTCGTCCGCCCGGCGCAGCACCGTCGCATTGCCCCGGCGCCACAGCACCCGGCACTCCACATCGGTGACCACCATGATCTGCTGGGCGGCGTCCGCCAGGGCGACCAGACCGTCGTTCAGCAGCGGCATCACCTCGCCCAGTGTCGAGATCCGGCGCCGGTGCTCGATCTCGTCCACGCCCAGCAGTTCGCTCTCGGTGGACTGGTCCGGATCCATGCCGCTGCGCAGCACCCGGTCCCACGAGGCACCGATCTCGGCCCGCGGGGAGACCGGCCGGCGCTCCCCGGCGAGCCTGGCCTCCCTGGCCCGGTGGACCAGGCGGGCGGCCTCGGCGGACTGCCGGGCATCCGTCGGTGTCACCCCGAAGGCACCTGTCTCCACTCCGGTTCCCCCCACATCCCAGGCCGGCTCGACGATCGACGGGCCCCATCCTGCCGCCGCGAGGGGGCGGGCACCGCACACTCCGCACAATGGTTGCAACCCTTTGCAACTCTGGCGAGGGGGTGGAGGTCCGTACGAGAGTGGTGGAACACCGCGCGGCGGAGCCTGCGCTCCACTGTTCGGTGTGCACAGCATGGAGGGTGGTGCCGTGTCGGCGCAGCACCACCCTCCTTTGCCGTGCGCGCGAAACGCGCCCCGCTAATCCGCGACCGGCCGCGCCCGTTCGACGACCGAGGCCAGATCGAGGCTGTGCGGCAGCGTACCGAAGGCCGCGCCCCGGTCCCCGCCCAGCCGTGACGCGCAGAACGCGTCGGCCACCTCCGGCGGTGCCCACCGCACCAGCAGCGACCCCTGGAGCACCAGCGCCATCCGCTCGGCCAGCCGGCGGGCCCGCGCCTCGATCCCGCTCAGATCGGCGAGCTCGGTCAGCATGTCCTTGATCGCCCCGTCCAGCCGGTGATCGGCCCCGCGCGCCCTGCCGACCTCCTGGAGGAACGCGTCCAGGGCCATCGGCTCGCGCTGCAGCGCCCGCAGTACGTCCAGCGCCTGTACATTGCCCGAGCCCTCCCAGATCGAGTTGAGCGGCGCCTCGCGCAGCAGCCGGGGCATCCCGGACTCCTCGACGTAGCCGTTGCCGCCGAGACACTCCAGCGCCTCGGCCACCATCGGCGTGCACTGCTTGGTCACCCAGTACTTCGCCGCGGGCACCGCGATCCGCAGGAAGGCCCGCTCGCTCTCCGAGCCGTCGTCGTACGCCGCCGCCAGCCGCATCGCCAGCACCGTCGCGGCCTCCGACTCCAGTGCCAGATCGGCCAGCACATTGCGCATCAGCGGCTTGTCGACCAGCACCCCGCCGAACACGCTGCGGTACGTGCAGTGGTGGACCGCCTGCGCCACGGCCTGCCGCATCAGCGCCGCCGAACCGATCACGCAGTCCAGCCGGGTCGCCGCCACCATCCCGAAGAGGGTGCGCACCCCGCGCCCCTCCTCACCGACCCGGCGTGCCCACGTACCGTCGAACTCGACCTCGGCCGACGCGTTCGACCGGTTGCCCAGCTTGTCCTTGAGCCGCTGGATCGCGAAGGCGTTGCGGGTGCCGTCGGGCAGCACCCGGGGCAGCAGGAAACAGGTCGGTCCGCCCGGCGCCTGCGCCAGCACCAGGAATCCGTCGGACATCGGCGCCGAGCAGAACCACTTGTGCCCGGTGAGCAGGTACTCGCCCTCCGCGGCCAGCGGCTCGGCGCGGGTCGTGTTCGACCGCAGGTCCGTGCCGCCCTGCTTCTCCGTCAGTCCCATCCCGAGGAGCACCCCGGCCTTGCGCGCGGCGGGCCGCAGCCCCCGCTCGTACACCGTCGAGGTGAGCAGCGGCTCCCACTCGGCGGCCAGCGCCGGATCGGTGCGCAGCGTGGGCACCGCCGCGTGCGTCATCGACAGCGGGCAGCCGTGCCCCGCCTCGGCCTGTGTCCACACGAGGAAGCCGGCCGCCCGCCGCACATGACCGCCGGGCCGGCTCCAGGCGCTGGTCAGGCCCGCGCCGACCGCGTGGCCGAGCAGCCGGTGCCAGGCCGGGTGGAACCCGACCTCGTCGATGCGGTGGCCGTAGCGGTCGTGGGTACGCAGCACCGGCGGATTCGCGTTCGCCTGCGCGCCCCACTCCTGCGCCTGGGCGGAGCCCGCGGACCTGCCCAGCTCGCCGAGCTCGCCCCGGACTTCGGCCAGGAGCCCGGGTGACGTGTGACGTCGCACCGCCTCGCCGAGCGCCCGGTCGGCGGCGAAGACGTCGTAGCCGGTCAGCGGTGGTACCTGGTTGGACACGGTGTGGGTGGTGGCTGCCATGCCGATACGGTAAGGACGTGCAGGCAGCAAATAAAACACCCGAGCGGCCGGGTCGGCTCCACCGAGCCCGAGTTCTCTACCGCAACGTATCCAAGCGGAAGATGGCTTGGCAGTTGCTCAAGGACACGGTCAACTCGTGCATGGAGTACCGCATTCTCGGGCTCGCCGCCGAGGCGGCGTTCTTCACCCTGCTGTCCCTGCCGCCCCTGCTGCTCGGCCTGATCGGGCTGCTCGGCTATGTCGACGAGTGGACCAGCACCACCACGGTCGCCTCCATCGAGCGCAACATCCTCAACGCCGCGCAGACCGTGCTCAGCGAGCGGGGCGTCAACGACTTCGCCAAGCCGCTCCTGGCGGACGTCACCACCGGCGCCCGGCCCGATGTCATCTCGATCGGCTTCGCGATCGCGCTCTGGTCCGGTTCCCGCGCGGTCAACGTCTTCATCGACACGATCACCGTGATGTACGGCCTCGACGGCCAGCGCGGCATCGTCAAGACGCGGCTGCTCTCCTTCCTGCTGTACGTCGTCGCGCTGCTGCTCGGCTCCGTGGTGCTGCCGCTGCTCGTCGTCGGACCGGACAGGGTCGTGGAGTTCGTCCCGTGGGGCACCGAGCTCATAAGCGTCCTGTACTGGCCGCTGGTGATCCTGCTGTCGATCGCGTTCCTGACCACGCTCTACCACGTGTCCGTGCCGGTCCGTTCGCCCTGGATCGAGGACATGCCGGGTGCGCTCGTGGCGCTCGCGATGTGGGTGCTCGGCAGCTTCCTGCTGCGGATCTATCTCACCAGTACGGTCGAGGGGCCCACGATCTACGGCTCGCTGGCGGCCCCGATCGCCGTCCTGCTGTGGATCGGCATCTCCGCGTTCGCGGTACTGGTGGGAGCGGCGGTGAACGCGGCCATCGACCGGGTGTGGCCCTCGCTGGCGACGGCCGCCGCCCGCGCGGCCAACGACCGGGTTCGCGCGGCCCAGGCGGCGGAGTTCGTCGCCCGGTCGCAGGCGGGCAACCAGGACGACGAGGACTGGTACGACGATGACGACGACGAGGGCGACGACGGCGACAGCCCGTACATGCCGTCCGAATTCCCCGAGCGCTGGTCGAAGTTCCTGCCGCCGGACGATGTGAGGTCCAGGCTCCAGCCGGGCCGCGACAAGGAGCCGGACAAATCGAACCAGGACAAGCCGAACGCCGACGAGCGGGATGACGGGTCCGACGGCTGAGCGGCTGTGACCGCCGCGGCCGCTACGGCGCGGGTGCGGGCGCCGGAACGACCGGAGCCGCTGGTTCCGCCGGAGCCGCCGGAGCCGCCGGTTGCGTCGGTTCCGCCGGTGTCGCGCCGGGGGACCAGGACAGCTTCACCACCATGTGGCCCTCGACCGCGCTCTTCGCGATCACGGCCCCGGCCTCCGCCGTGATCTTCACCCCGAACTCGAGCTCCACACCGTCCGGCTTCAGGGCGCCGTCCCGGAACACCGCGAGGGCGGACTCGGCCGCCGAGCGGATTCCCGTGAGGGCGCTGTCGAAGGTGCGCCCGGCCCTGGCCAGGGTGTTGTCGTCGCCCAGCGCGACCAGCTGCGCGCCCTGTGTGTGACGGTCGACCTCGACCGTCACCGTCGCACCGTTGTCGGTGGTGAACTCCATCAGTGCAGTCATGACCGCCCCCGGGAAGCCGATTCCGTTCGCGGACGAGACTAGCGTGTGAGGCATGGGCGACAGGTACGAAGAGCGGACGTCGCGTTTCGACGGTGCGGTCGTGTGGACACTGAACATGCCGGAGGGCGCGGCACACCCGGTGCTGCCCGACGGATGCATGGACCTGCTCTGGATCGGCGGCCGGCTGTTCGTCGCGGGACCCGACACCCGTGCCATGACGCCGTCCGCCCCGCCCGGCGGGCACTGCGCCGGTATCCGCTTCGCACCCGGCACGGCCCCCGCGCTGCTCGGCGTGGCGGCGCACGAGCTGCGCGACCGCCGCGTCGAGCTCGCGGACCTGTGGCCCGGGGGCCGGGTCCGCGTACTCACCGAGCAACTCGCCGAAGCCGCCGACCCGGCCGCCGCGCTGGAGGACGTCGCGCTGCGCCTGGCGGCCGGCACCGCGCCGCCCGACCCGCTGATGCGCTACGTCGCGGACCGGCTCGGCGCCGGGCGGTCCGTCGCGGACACCGCGCACCGGGCCGGTCTCGGCGCCCGCCAGCTGCACCGCCGTTCGCTCGCCGCCTTCGGCTACGGGCCCAAGACCCTCGCCCGGGTCCTGCGGCTGCAGCGCGCGCTCGCCCTCGCCCGGTCCGGGACGCCGTACGCCGAGGCGGCCGTCGAGGCGGGCTGCACCGACCAGGCCCATCTTGCCCGGGAGATGCGCGACCTGGCCGGGACCACCCTGACCGCCTACCTCGCCCGGTAGCCGCGCACACCGGTCCAGGGACGCTGTCGGGCGGCCTCCGGCCGGAGGCCACTAGCATCCCGGAAAGAAAGAGGCCCCTCCCATTTGAGCATCGTAGAGAGGCTTGGGAGGGGGTCGATCGGC
>NZ_JBEZLL010000010.1:0-275489 GCF_040652135.1 Streptomyces sp. NPDC048295 | reverse complement strand
GGTGCGGTCCCGCGGGACCGCACCCCCTCCACCTCTCAGTCGCTCCGCGTGCCGGCCGTCACCCGCACCGGCAGCCCCCGCATCGCCTCCCGCAGCGCCGCCGCGAACTCCTCGAACTCCTCGTGCCGCGCCGCCCCCGTCCGCATCCCCAGCGCCACCCGTCTCGACGGCGCCGGTTCCGCGAAGTACCCGGTGGCCAGCGCGTCGTTGCGGCCGGTCTCGACCGTCACCGCGGTCCGCGGCAGCAGCGTCACACCGAGCCCGCCGGCCACCAGCTGGACCAGCGTGGAGAGCCCGGCCGCGGTCGTGGTGACCGGCGCCCCCTGGGTGCGGCCCGCCTCCCGGCAGATGTCCAGCGCCTGGTCGCGCAGGCAGTGCCCCTCGTCGAGCAGCAGCAACGGCAGCTCGCGCAGCGCCTCGCGCGGAATGTCGGCGCGCCCGCCCAGCCAGTGGTCCTTCTCCATCACCAGCACGAAGTCCTCGTCGAAGAGCGGGAGTTCGCTCACTCCGGGTACTCCGAGCGGCACCGCGAGCAGCAGCAGGTCCAGCCGTCCCGCGGCCAGCCCCTCCAGCAGCGAGGAGGTCTGCTCCTCGTGCACCTGGAGGTCGAGCTCCGGGTATCGCTCGTGGACCAGCCGCAGCACGGTCGGCAGCAGGTACGGGGCGACGGTCGGAATCACGCCGAGCCTGAGCACCCCGGTGAACGGCGCCCGGACCGCCTCCGCCTCCTCCATCAGCTCACCGACGGCCTCCAGCACCGCCCGGGCCCGTACCGCGAGCCGCTCCCCGGCCGGCGAGAGCAGCACCTTGCGCGTCGTACGCTCGATGAGCTGGACACCCAGTGCCTCCTCCAGCGCCGAGACCGCCCCGGAGAGCGCCGGCTGACTCATCCCGATTGCTGCCGCCGCGTCCCTGAAGTGCAGGTACTCCGCGACGGCCACGAAGGCGCGCAGCTGCGACAGGCTGGGTTGTTTGGGCCGACTGCCCGGATTGCTCTGAGCCACTGATAGGCACCTCCGATCATCACGGCCGAGTGTAGCTATTTCCGCGATCAATGCACTCTGTGCCAAGGTGGACTCCGTCCAACCCTCAGGAAAACCCCCAAAAGGGAATTCCTACGCTACAAGGAGAGCGCGTGCTCACTGTCGGTGACAAGTTCCCCGAGTTCGACCTGACTGCTTGTGTCTCGCTGGAGAGCGGCAAGGAGTTCGAGCAGATCAACCACAAGACCTACGAGGGCAAGTGGAAGATCGTCTTCGCGTGGCCGAAGGACTTCACCTTCGTGTGCCCCACCGAGATCGCCGCCTTCGGCAAGCTGAACGACGAGTTCGCCGACCGTGACGCCCAGGTCCTCGGCTTCTCCGGTGACTCCGAGTTCGTGCACCACGCCTGGCGCAAGGACCACCCGGACCTGACCGACCTGCCCTTCCCGATGATGGCCGACTCGAAGCACGAGCTCATGCGTGACCTCGGCATCGAGGGCGAGGACGGCTTCGCCCAGCGCGCCGTCTTCATCGTCGACCAGAACAACGAGATCCAGTTCACGATGGTGACCGCCGGTTCCGTGGGCCGTAACCCCAAGGAGGTCCTGCGGGTCCTGGACGCCCTGCAGACCGACGAGCTGTGCCCCTGCAACTGGACCAAGGGCGAGAACACCCTCGACCCGGTCGCCCTCCTCTCGGGCGAGTGAGCTGACAGCGACATGGCACTCGACGAACTGAAGGCCGCCGTTCCGGACTTTGCCAAGGACCTGAAGCTGAACCTCGGTTCGGTCATCGGGAACAGCGAACTTCCGCAGCAGCAGCTCTGGGGCACCGTCCTCGCCTGCGCGATCGCCTCGCGCTCGCCGAAGGTGCTGCGCGAGCTGGAGCCGGAGGCCAAGGCCAACCTCTCCGCGGAGGCGTACACCGCCGCGAAGTCGGCCGCCGCCATCATGGCGATGAACAACGTCTTCTACCGGACCCGGCACCTGCTGTCGGACCCCGAGTACGGGACGCTCCGGGCGGGTCTGCGGATGAACGTCATCGGCAAGCCCGGCGTGGAGAAGATCGACTTCGAGCTGTGGTCGCTCGCCGTCTCCGCGATCAACGGCTGCGGCCAGTGCCTGGACTCCCACGAGCAGGTGCTGCGCAAGGCCGGCGTGGACCGTGAGACCATTCAGGAAGCCGTCAAGATCGCCTCGGTGATCCAGGCGGTCGGCGTGACCCTCGATGCCGAGGCCGTGCTCGCCGAGTAGGACCAGCAGTACCCCTTGTACGAGAAGGGCCCCAGGGACGACCGACCGTCCCCGGGGCCCTTCTCTCTTGTGCCCGTGGGCCTACTTGCCGGGCCCGTTCCTCTTCGTGTCCCCGTCGGCGCGGTCCTGGGCGTCGTCGCCGTGGTCGATGTCCTCGGGCGGCGATCCGGGCGCGGGTGTCGGGGCGACATCGACCGCCGTCGCCCCGCGTGGGGACGGCGCGTAGCGCAACGCCTGTTCCTGTCCGTACGCCCGCAGATAGCCGACCACCGTGTTGGTGACCGCGACCAGCGGCACCGCGACGACCGCGCCGCCGATGCCCGCGATCATGCCGCCCGCGGCGACCGAGAGGACCACGGCGAGCGGATGCACCCGCACCGCGCGTCCCAGGATGAACGGCTGGAGCACATGGCCCTCGATCTGCTGCACGGCGAGCACCACCGCCAGCACCATCAGGGCGGTGAACACGCCCTGGGTGACCAGTGCGACGACCACTGCCAGCGCCCCGGAGATCACGGCGCCGACCAGCGGGATGAAGGCGAAGAGGAAGATGAAGACCGCCAGCGGCACCGCCATCGGCACATCGAGGAAGAAGATCCCGAGCCCGATGAAGATCGCGTCGATCAACGCCACTATGACGGTGCCCCGCACATAGGCGGTCAGCGTCCGCCAGGCGCGCGGCCCGGCGCCCGCGACGCCCGGCCGGGCCTGGGCCGGCACCAGCTTCAGCACCCAGTGCCAGATGCGCCTCCCGTCGTACAGCAGGAAGAGCGTCGAGAACATCGCCAGCAGCATCCCGGTGAGGAGCTCCACCATCACGGTGACGCCCTGCAGCCCGGCGGAGGTGATCTGCTCGGTGTTGGTGCCGATGGTGTCGCTGAGGTTCTTGGCGACATCGTTGATCTGCTGCTCGGTGACGTGGAAGGGGCTGTCGAGCAGCCAGTTCTTCAGATCGTCGATACCCGTCCGCACCTTGTCGGAGAGGGTGTCGATGTTGTCCATGACCTGCCAGACCACGAACCAGCCGACCAGGCCCATGATGACGAAGCCCAGAATCGCCGTCACGGCGGTGGCCAGCCCGCGCGGCAGCCCGTGGTGCCTCAGCCGGGCGACGGTCGGTTGCAGCATCGCGGTGACGAGCAGCGCGGCGACGAAGGCCAGGACCACCAGCTGCACGGCACTGATGACCCGCATCAGCACCCAGAGGGTGCCCGCCAGGACCAGCAGCCGCCAGCCCGCCTCGGCCGCGACCCGCATCCCCCAGGGAATCGCCGCGACCGGATCGGGCCGGGCGGCGACGGAGGGGGCGTACGAGGGCGGCGGCGGCACATGGCCCGCCCCGGCACCGTGCCGGGCCTCCTCGTCAGGAACGGTGCCGGACGCGACGGCTCCGGAGGCAACGGCCGCGGCGGGCGCGGCGGAAGCGGTCACCGGCGCCTCGGTCCGCGCGGTCTCGTCCCCTTCGGCCTCGGCCCGGCGCTGCTCCAGCCGATCGCCCAGTTCGGTCAGTTCGGCGCCCAGCCGGCCGAGCCACCCCGGAAGTTTCGACATGTTCGTACCTCTTCCCCCGTCTTCTCTCCCGGCCGCTCCCCCGCCGCACCGTCCGGACCGACCGTACATGCACGAAGCCCCTCACCGTAGGACGGAGAGGGGCTCTGCACGATCGGGACCGGAACCTCGGGAGGTTCTAGTACCAGTGGTTGGCCTGCCAGAAGGACCAGGCGCCGCACGGGCTGCCGTACTTGGCGCCGTTCATGTAGCTGAGGCCCCACTTGATCTGGGTGGCCGGGTTGGTCTGCCAGTCGGCGCCGGCGCTCACCATCTTCGAGCCCGGCAGCGCCTGCACGAGGCCGTAGGCGCCGGACGACGGGTTGCTCGCCCGGTAGTTCCAGCTCGACTCGACGTTCACGATGTTGCTGAAGCACTGGAACTGATCGGCGGGCACGATCTGACGCGCGATCGCCTGGACCTCGGCCACGGTGTACGAGCTCTGCTGGGCGAAGGAGGAGGCGCTGCGGATCGAGGAGCGGCTGGCGCGCTCGTCCGCTTCCTTCTTCTTCTCCTTGCGCTCCTGCTCCAGCTTGTCCTCGGCCGCCGCCTTCTTCGACTTGGCGTCCTTGGCGGCCTGGATGCGGGCCGCTTCCTCCACGGACTTCTTCGCCGCGGCATCGGCCGCGGACGCCTGGGCGTCGGCCTGCTGCGTCAGCGAGGCGGTCTGCACCTGGGCCTGCTGGCCCGCGGGGATGTCTGCGAGCAGCGTGGTGTCGGCTGCGGTCGCCTCGAAGTTGTTGTCGTCGACAGCGGGAGTGCTGCCCGAGGCAACGCCAACGACGGCGCCAACGGTGGTTACGGCGGTGGCGGATGCCACGGCGAACCCCCGGACCGAGATCCGGCTCACACGGTGTCCTTCCAGCATCGCCCGCTTAGGTGACCTCGCGGACGCAATCGTGCCCCTGGCGCTGGCCTCCCTACTGCTTGGGTCACGGGAGGCACGGACCCGGTGGGCGACTCCCCGGAGGGAGCGCCGCGTGGTGCTCGCGGGCGGCATACGGGCGTCGATTGTTGAGTTGTGTGGTGCGTGGCACCTCTGGAGGTGCGGGTGTGCCGTATGCGGGGCCTGACGGAAGCAAGACTCTGCCGGAACGGCACGCCGGGAAGCAATTCTCTGTTGCGTGTGAAAGCTCACACCTCGTTTGGAGCAAGTGATTTACGGAAATGGCGCCGCAGCACAGTGCCGCCCGGCTAAGCTGCTTCGCTCGCCGGGCGGCACCAACTGTCGTATCCCGTATCAGATCTGGCCTTCCTCCAGCATTTCGGTCACCAGTGCGGCGATCTGCGAGCGCTCGGAGCGGGTGAGGGTGACATGCGCGAAGAGCGGATGGCCCTTCAGCTTCTCGACCACGGCGACGACTCCGTCGTACCGGCCGACCCTGAGGTTGTCCCGCTGGGCCACGTCATGCGTGAGCACCACCCGGGAATTCGTCCCGATCCGGGACAACACGGTCAGCAGTACGTTCCGTTCCAGCGACTGGGCCTCGTCGACGATCACGAAGGCGTCGTGGAGCGAGCGGCCCCGGATGTGGGTGAGCGGCAGGATCTCCAGCATCCCGCGCCCCAGCACCTCTTCGAGGATCTCGCGCCCGGCGACCGCCGAGAGCGTGTCGAAGACGGCCTGCGCCCAGGGGCTCATCTTCTCGGCCTCGGTGCCGGGGAGGTAGCCCAGCTCCTGCCCGCCGACCGCGTACAGCGGGCGGAAGACCATCACCTTCTGGTGCTGTCTGCGCTCCAGGACGGCTTCGAGCCCGGCGCAGAGCGCCAGCGCCGACTTGCCGGTGCCGGCCCGGCCGCCCAGTGACACGATGCCGACGTCCTGGTCGAGGAGCAGATCGAGGGCGATGCGCTGTTCGGCGCTGCGGCCGTGGATGCCGAAGGCCTCCCGGTCGCCGCGCACCAGGCGCACATTGCCCTCGGCGGTGACCCGGCCGAGCGCCTTGCCCCGCTCGGACTGGAGGACCAGTCCGGTGTGCACGGGCAGTTCGGAGGCTTCGGGGACGTAGAGCGTCTCCTCTCCGTAGAGCAGGTCCACCTGCTCGCCGCCGAGGGAGAGTTCCGACATGCCCGTCCAGCCGGAGTCGGTGATGGCGAGCTCGGCGCGGTACTCCTCCGCGAGGAGGCCGACCGAGGACGCCTTGATGCGCAGGGGCAGGTCCTTGGAGACGACCGTGACGTCGTACCCCTCGGCCTGGAGGTTGCGCGCGACCGCGAGGATCCGTGAGTCGTTGTCCCCCAACCGGTAGCCGGCTGGCAGTACGCCGGGGTCGGAATGGTTGAGTTCGACGCGCAGCGTCCCGCCCAGGTCCCCGAGCGGGATCGGGGCGTCGAGCCGGCCGTACCGGACCCGGAAGTCGTCCAGCAGACGCAGGGCCTGCCGGGCGAAGTAGCCGAGCTCCGGGTGGTGCCGTTTGGCCTCCAGTTCCGTGACCACGACGATCGGGAGCACGATCTCGTGCTCGTCGAACCGGGTCATGGCGTTGGGATCGGCCAGCAGGACGCTGGTGTCGAGAACATAGGTGCGCCTGTCGGACATGCGGCGCTTTGTGCTGGTCACCACGGAAGGACGTACCCCCTCGGACGAGGTTGGGGTGCGACGGCGTCGCGGAGCATCCCAATGGGAGAGGACTGACCGGGCGTGGGCCCCGATGCGCGGGCCGGGCACCGGCCCTCCGCGTCGGCCGTGCGGTTCGTACGGTCCTTCGTGTGCAAAGGGCCTCCCGGGCGAGCGGACTCCATGCCGCTCACTTGGACACGACGTCCGCCTGGTTCCTGACCGGACGTCGACCTGTCAGGGGTATTCCCTCGAACACGCGAAGCCATGCCGTCCTGGGCCGGCGGGGTGAGCCGGGAGTTGCGCCCCGGGCACGTGGGGCCGGGCCCGGGGAGTCCGCGGTGGGTCAGCCGCCGTAGCGGCGGCCACGGGCCGCGTAGTCGCGCAGCGCGCGGAGGAAGTCGACCTTGCGGAAGGCCGGCCAGAAGACCTCGCAGAAGTAGTACTCGGAGTGCGCGGTCTGCCAGAGCATGAAGCCGGACAGCCGCTGCTCGCCGCTGGTGCGGATGACCAGGTCCGGGTCGGGCTGGCCCCGGGTGTAGAGGTGCTCGGAGATCATGTCGGTGGAGACGATCTCCGCCAGGTCCTCGAACGAGGTCCCCTTGGCGGAGTGGTCCAGCAGCAGCGAGCGGACCGCGTCGGCGATCTCCTGGCGCCCGCCGTAGCCGACGGCGACGTTGACCAGTATTCCGTCGACATCGAGAGTGGCCTGCTCGGCCTCCTTGAGCACCGTCTGGGTGTGGGCCGGCAGCAGGTCGAGCGTGCCGACGTGGTGGACCCGCCAGCGGCCGTCCGCCGCGAGGTCGCGCACGGTGTTCTCGATGATCCCGAGGAGCGGCTTCAGCTCGGACTCGGGGCGGTCGAAGTTGTCGGTGGAGAGCAGCCAGAGCGTGACGACTTCCACATCCGTCTCGCTGCACCAGCCGAGCAGGTCCTTGATCTTGTCCGCGCCGGCCTGGTGTCCCTGCGCGGCCGTGCCGCCGGACGCCTTCGCCCAGCGCCGGTTTCCGTCGAGGATGACGCCGATGTGCTTGGGCACCTGGGTGTGGTCGAGGCGGGCCTCCACCCGGCGCGCGTAGAGCCCGTACACCAGGTCGCGCAAGTTCACTGAGTTCACCTCTCGGTTCCGTGCGGGCCCGCCCGCCCCCTTGCCCGGGGTCCGGGGTCGTCCCCCTGGGGAACGCCGCACTGGTCCACAGAGTCCATCGCCCCGCCGTGCCGTGGCAGTCCCCGAGGCCGCCACATTACTGCGCAGGCGGGGCACCGGCCCAACCCGGCCTGTCACAAGTCCGTGATAAGGAGAGAAACGTGACTGATTCTCCTCTCCACTATCAAGCCGCCGGTTCGCGCTACGACTCCATGGAGTACCGCCGCAGCGGCCGCAGCGGTCTCAAGCTGCCCGCCGTCTCCCTCGGTCTCTGGCACAACTTCGGCGACGACCGCACGCTGGACTCCCAGCGGGCGATCCTGCGCCGCGCCTTCGACCTCGGGGTGACCCACTTCGACCTGGCCAACAACTACGGGCCGCCGCCCGGCTCCGCGGAGCTCAATTTCGGCAAGCTCTTCCGCCAGGACTTCGGCCCGTACCGGGACGAGCTGATCATCTCCACCAAGGCCGGCTACGAGATGCACCCCGGCCCCTACGGCGAGTGGGGCTCCCGCAAGTACCTGCTGTCCTCGCTCGACGCCTCGCTGAACCGGATGGGGCTGGATTACGTCGACATCTTCTACTCCCACCGCTTCGACCCGGAGACCCCGCTGGAGGAGACGATGGGGGCACTGGCCTCCGCCGTCCAGCAGGGCAAGGCGCTGTACGTGGGGGTGTCCTCGTACAACGCGGAGCAGACCGCCGAGGCGGCCGGGCTGCTCAGGGAAATGGGCGTACCGGCGCTGATCCACCAGCCGTCCTACTCGATGATCAACCGCTGGATCGAGGACGACGACCTGCTCGACACCCTGGAGACGGCCGGCATGGGCTGCATCTCCTTCGTGCCGCTCGCCCAGGGCCTGCTCACCGGGAAGTACCTGACGGGCATCCCGGAGGGCTCCCGCGCCACCCAGGGCAAGTCCCTGGATCCGGGTCTGCTCTCGGACGAGGTGGTGCGCCGGCTGAACGGGCTGAACGACATCGCCGCCCGGCGCGGTCAGTCGCTCGCCCAGCTGGCGCTGTGCTGGGTGCTGCGCGACAGCCGTATGACGTCCGCCCTGATCGGTGCGTCGAGCGTGAAGCAGCTGGAGGAGAACGTCGCGGCGCTCGCCGGACCGCCGCTGACCGACGAGGAGTTGAAGGAGATCGACACCTTCGCCGTGGACACCGCGGGCACCAACATCTGGGCCGGACGGGGCTGACGGGACAGACGGTCGCGCGGGGCCGGTTCGCAGCCGGCGCCGCGGGCCGAAAAAAACGGGCCGGTCCGTGGGGGGGGATACGGACCGGCCCGAGGGGGGGTTTCCACCATAACCCTTCGTAAGTGATGCTGCGCGCCACGCCACTCCACAATCACTCTGCGAATTCGGCGGACTCCGTTGCGCGCATGCCGTCCGGTCGGCGCCCGCCGGTCTCTCAGTGGCCGCCGACCGGCTTCACGCAGCCCGTCCCTTCGAGGTACTTGCCATGTGCCTCGGCCGTGACCAGCCCGTTGGCCTCGCCGTCCAACGCGCCCTCCACGCAGATCGCGCCGAGGTCCAGGACGAAGGTGCTGCGGTGCGGACCGAAGGTACCGGTGGTGATGGCGCCGGGCGCGTAGCCCAGGCCGGTGAGGGCCGCCCGGATCCGGGGCTCGGTGGTCCGCCGGCCCTCGGCGATCCCGGCCAGACCGGCCTTGATCTTCTTCACCTCGGCCTCGGCCCGGGCCCGGTCGGCAGGGGTCAGCTCGGCGGTGGACTGGAAGGCGTGGTTCTCCCGGTACTTCGAGGCGTCGCTCCCGTCGACCGGTTCGCCCTGGGGGGAGGCAGCCACGGAGGGCGGGCCGCCGCTCGCGCCGGGCCCCCCGGCCGGCGCCCCGGACCCGGCCCGCTCCGTGCCGCAGCCGGCGAGGACGGGGACGAGGACGAGCGCCGCCGCTGCGGCGAGGGCGCGGGCGGAACATCTCGCAGAGGTCATGGGCCGAGTATGGGACAGGGGCTGACCTGATGGGACGCTAGTTTCCCGGTCATGACGAGCCGAACCGCAACCGTGACCTGGTCCGCCGCGAACGCCCGCCGGATGGCGCGCCAGGGGCTCACCGCTCCCGGCCTCCTCTCCCCCGCCGAGGTGGTGGGCGCACTGCCGGCCGCGCACGCCCAGGTCCTCTCGGCCGCCGAGCTCTCCGTCGGGCTGCGGACGACGGGCGTGACCCGCGCCGATGTGCGCGACGCGCTGTGGAAGGACCGCACCCTGGTCAAGACCTTCGGCCCGCGCGGCACCGTCCATCTGCTGCCGATGGCCGAACTCCCGCTGTGGACGGGAGCGTTGTCCGCACTGCCGGCCGGGCGCAATCCGTTCGCCAAGGACGCCCGGATGACTCCGGAGCAGGTCGGGGCGGTGCTCTCCGCGATCGGGGAGGCGCTGGCCGGGGCCGAGCTGACCGTCGACGAGCTGTCCGAGGCGGTGGTGGAGCGGGCCGGGGCGTGGGCGGGGGACCTGGTGATGCCCGCGTTCCAGGGGATGTGGCCGCGCTGGCGGCAGGTGATGCATCTGGCGGGACACCGCGGGGTGCTGTGCTTCGCGCCGGATCGCGGGCGCAAGGTCACCTACACCCGCCCCGGTGTCGTACCGCTGGACGGGCCCGAGGCGCTCGCCGGACTCGTACGCCGCTATCTGTACGCGTACGGGCCCGCCACGCCCGCGCACTTCGCGAAGTGGCTGGCGCTGCCTGCCGGCTGGGCGGCGGAGCTGTTCGCGGGGACGGCCGCGCGCGGGGAGATCGAGCCGGTGACGTACGAGGGCGGGCCGGCCTGGGTGGTGGCGGGCGACACCGGCTTCCCGGCGGAGCCGGTCTGCGGGGTGCGGCTGCTCCCCTATTTCGACGCGTTCCTCATCGCGTCCCAGCCGCGCGAGAGGCTCTTCCCCGGTGCGGCGTACACCCGGGCGCTGGCGGGCGGCCAGGCGGGGAACTTCCCGGTGCTGCTGGTCGACGGCACGGCCGCCGGGGTGTGGCACCAGCGGCGTTCGGGCCGCCGGATCGCGGTCACCGTGGAGCCGCTGGCGCCCCTGACGGCCGGGCAGCTGCGGGAGCTGGAGGCGGAGGCGGCACGGGTCGGCGAGGTGCTGGAGGGGAACGCGGAGCTGACGGTGGGCGCGGTGACGGTGGGGGCGCACGCGTGACGCGCGGGGCTCAGGTGGTGGCCGGTGCGCCGCGGTGGCCGCGGGTGAAGCGGATCGCCATGGTGTCGCCGCCGACGACCACGAAGCTGCCGCCCTCGCAGCGGATGACGGCCTCGCGGACCTGGCCGTTCTCGTCCCCGCGCTCCTCGGTGCGGGTGACCGTCCAGCCGCCGTCGGGCGGCTGCGGCAGGGTGGACACGGTGGCGAACTCCCACTGCCCCGACGGCACGCACCACTCGGGCAGTTGCGGCCAGGCACCGGGTCCGACGCGCAGGGTCCAGTCGGAGGCGCAGGTCAGCAGCACCGACTGGCCGTCGGCCAGCAGGAATTCCACGGCTTCCGGCTCCGCCAGCCGTCCCTCCGGGCGGTAGTAGACACCGAGCACTCCGGTGATCCGCGCACCTCTGAGCCAGTCGGCCCTTCCCTGCCGCGGGACCCGCGGTGCGTCCTCTTCGTTCCCCACCCTCATGTGCCAGATCCTTCCCCAGGGTTCACCGCCCAGGGTCGCATCCTCCGGCCGTGAGCGGCGGGTGCGACGCGGAGTCAGGCGTCCGGTTTGCGGGCCTCGATCAGGAATCGGGTGGTGTGGGCGACGAACGGCCCCTCGGTCTCGATCAGATGGTGCAGCTCGGCCAGGCGGGGCCGGTACTCCTCGACGGTGAAGCCCGGCACCATCCAGATCACCTTGCGCAGGAAGTAGACGACGGCGCCGATGTCGAGGAACTCGGTGCGCAGTCGCTCCGTCCGCAGACCGACGACCTCCAGCCCGGCCGCCTCGGCGGCCGCGCGCGCCTGCTCGGGGTCGCGGGAGCCGCGCACCTCGGGGGGCTGCGGGCCGAGGAAGTACTCGACGAGCTCGAAGACGCTTGCCGGGCCGACCTGTTGCGAGAAGTACGTGCCGCCGGGGGTGAGCACCCGCGCGATCTCCGTCCACCAGGTGGTCACGGGGTGCCGGCTGACCACCAGGTCGAAGGCGTTGTCGCCGAACGGCAGCGGCGGCTCGTCCGGGTCGGCCACCACGGCCGCGCCGAGCGGGTGCAGGAGCGCGGTGGCGCGGGCGACGTTCGGCGGCCAGGACTCGGTGGCGACGGTGAGCCGCGGCAGCTTCGGCACGGACGCGAGGACCTCGCCGCCGCCGGTCTGGATGTCGAGCGCGGCCCTCGCCCGGCCCATGCGGTCCGCCATGGCGCGGGCGTAGCCCCAGGAGGGGCGCTCCTCGGTGGCCCGGCCGTCGAGCCAGGAGAAGTCCCAGCCGTCGACGGAGACGGTGGCCGCTTCCGTGACGAGGGCTTCGAATCGTGCGTGTTCTGCTTCGGCTGCGGCTTCTTCGGGTGCTCCGGGCATACGGGAATGGTGGCAGCCGGGTGCCCGGCGGCGCGACCGGATTGCGGCGGGGCCGCGGATACGGCGAGGTCAGGCGGCCAGGGCGCCGAGCAGCATGCCCAGCAGCGCGCCCGTGATCATGAACGGGCCGAACGGGATGCCGGTCTTGCGCCCGGCCCGCTTCAGGACCATCAGCCCGAACCCGTACGCCGCACCGAGCAGGAAGCCGGCGAAGCCGCCGGCGAACACCACGGCCCAGCCGTACCAGCCGAGGGCCATGCCCAGCGACAGGGCGAGCTTGACGTCCCCGAAGCCCATTCCGTTCGGGTTGATGACGAAGAGCAGGAAGTAGAAGCCGCCGAGCGCGGCACCGCCGAGCAGGGCGGAGAGCCAGGATCCGGCGTGCTCGGGGAGCAGCGCGGCGGCGCCGAGGAGTACGGCGAGGGCCCCGGCGGCGGGCAGGGTGAGCCGGTCGGGCAGCCGGTGGACGCGGCGGTCGACGGTCGCCAGGAGTACGGCGACGGGTGCCAGCAGCAGCCAGGCGGCCAGTTCGGGGCGGGGCCCGGTGGCCGCCGCGAGGACCGCGCAGGAGAGCGCGGTGACTACGGGGCCGAGGACGCCGGGGGCGTAGCGCGCGGCGGGCTGCGTGCGGCCCGCCGCGTCGTCCGGGTCCCGCGCCGCGTCGCCCGGGGTGGTGGTCACCGGCACGGCCGCGCACGGGGCGCACCGGGTGGAGCCGAGCCAGCCGCGGGCGGCCCCGGTCAGGGCATGGCCCTCGGGGCAGGCGTCGCGCCAGGGCTCCTCCGGCTCGACGGAGAACCGGTAGGCGGCGCGCGGGACCAGCAGTCCGGCCGCTGCGCCCCAGAGTGCGGCGAGCACTGTCAGCATGACGTCCACGGTGCCGACCCTAGGCGGGCGCCCGGCACCGGTCATGGGTCCTGGGGCCCACTGCCACCCGTTCCGGACCCAGTGGCGGTCACCTGGCGCTACCTTCGTGGCCATGGCTCAATGGCGCAATGGCAACGGCACGTTGACGGTCACCGACGGACAGGGCGGGCAGGGGGAGGAGATACCGCTGCGGATCGCGGCCTCGTACCGGGCCCGGAGCCGCGGGCTGCTCGGGCAGGACGGGATCGACGGTGCTCTTCTGATCACCCCGTGCGGGAGTGTGCACAGCTTCCGGATGCGGTTCACCATCGATGTGGCGTATCTGGACCGGAAGTTCAAGGTCGTGGCGGTCCACACGATGAAGCCCGGCCGGCTGGGCATGCCCCGGCTGCGGGCCCGGCACGTGGTGGAGGCGGAGGCCGGGGCGATGGAGAAATGGGGGATCCGTCCGGGGGTCCGGGTGGCGGTCGTCCAGAACGAGACCGACCGGAAGTGAGTGCGCGGACCGGCGGCGCGCGCCCCTGCACCGCGGTGTGATCACGGCGGCGTCGCCGGTCTCCCCCGTGGCGGGGTTAGTCCGGTGACCGGGCGCACGGGCGGTCGAACCGTTCCGATCCCGGCCGGACCCGGGGCGCCGCGGCCGGCCCGGCCCGGCCGCCGCCCCCGCTACGGCCGGAGCTTCGTACGGGACAGCGGCAGGGCCGGTGCGATGGACCACAGCACCTCGGCCTCGTCCTCGCCGGGGTTGTCCCAGGCGTGGGCGGCCCGCGCCGAGAAGGTGGTCGAGTCGCCGGCCTCCAGGATCCTGGGCTCTCCGTCCACGCTCAGCCGCAACGTGCCGCGGACCATGTAGGCGAAGACCGTCTCGGCCTCCAGGCTGTACGCGCCGCCGGAGCCGCCGCCGGGCCGCAGGATCGTCCGCATGACCTGGACGTGCCGTTCCTCGGCGGGCGTGAGGAGGAACTCCTCGATGCCGTGCCCGCCCATCTCCAGCTTGGCGCCCAGGCCGCCCTTGACCACGTCCTGGTCCGGATAGTCGAAGAGCGTGGCGATGCCGGTGCCCAGGGCCTCGCAGATCCGGATCAGGGTCGGGACGGAGACCGAGGTCTTGCCGCGCTCGGCGAGGCTCACGAACCCCTTGGTCACACCTGCCGCCTCGGCGACCTGAGCGAGCGTCAGCCGCTGCGCCAGGCGGAGCTCGCGCAGTCGCGGACCGATCGTGGACATGTGACTGTCAGGAGCTTCGGACATGGCGGACACGCTACCTGTCGGGGGCGTCACGGTCGGTGGCCGGGGGAAGACGCAGGCCAAAAGGGTCGCAGAAGGGTCTTTACCCATCGAGTTTAGTGCTGTAAAACTTGACGAAAGTTTAATGGCGCTAAACAAGGCGTCTTGGCGGACCGCTGTGCCGCCCGCCTCCGAGCGCCGGCCGTACCGCGCTCCCCGCCCCTTCCGCACCACCCGAGGAGTAAGCCGATGAGCTCCCCGTCCTTCCAAGAGAGCACCGCGCGCACCGTGCGCGGCGTCGTCTTCCGCTCCCCGGGCCAGGAGGTGGCCGTCGCCAACGTCACCCTGGCCCCGCCCGGCCCCGGCGAGGTCGAGGTCGCCGTGGCGGCGGCCGGCGTCTGCCACTCCGACCTCCATGTCCTGCGCGGCGAGTGGGACCACCCCACCCCGGTCGTGATGGGGCACGAGGGCTCCGGCGTGGTCACCGCGCTCGGCGACGGCGTCACCGGCCTGGAGATCGGCGACCATGTCGTCCTGTCCTGGGTCCCCTCCTGCGGCACCTGCCGCTTCTGTCTGGCCGGACGCCCCGCCGCGTGCAGCCTGGTCGCCGAGGTCGTGGCACCCGGCGGAGTGCTGTACGACGGCACCAGCCGGCTCTCGGTCGACGGCGAGAGGGCCCACCACTACCTGGGCGTCTCCTCCTTCGCCGAGCGTGTCGTCGTCCCTGCCTCCGGCGCGATCAGGGTGCGCAAGGACGCGCCCCTCGATGTGATCGCCCTGGTCGGCTGTGCCATCGCCACCGGTGTCGGCGCGGTCCGCAACACGGCGGGCGTCGAGGCCGGGGCCACCGTCGCGGTGATCGGCTGCGGCGGCGTGGGCCTGTCCTGCGTGCAGGGCGCCCGGCTGGCGGGGGCCGGCCGCATCGTCGCCGTCGACGTCGTCCCGGAGAAGCTGGAGCTGGCCCGCAGGCTCGGCGCGACGGACGCGGTCGACGCCCGCGACGGCGACGTCGTCGAGGCGCTGCGCGCCCTGGTCCCGGAGGGCCTGGACTACGTGTTCGACGCCATCGGCAAGATCGAGACCACCGAGCAGTCCATCGCGGCGCTCGGCCAGGGCGGCGCCGCCGTCATCGTCGGCCTCCCGCCGACCGGCCGCACCGCTCGCTTCGACCCGCTCGCGCTCGCCGAGGCGGACCAGCGCATCCTCGGCTCCAACTACGGCTCGGTCGACGCCGGCCGGGACATCCCCGCGCTGGTGGACCTCGTGGTGTCGGGCGAGCTCGACGTGGAATCGATGATCTCGGCACGGCGTCCGCTGGACGAGGCGGCCGACGCACTCGCCGACCTCGCCGCCGGCCACGCCCTGCGCCAGCTGCTGATGATGGAGGACCGGACATGAGCACCGCCGGAAAGCAGTCCAGCGCCGCGAAGCCCGCCGACGGCCTGGCCCACCGCTCCGTCTCCACCTTCGAGGTCGGTGCGCAGAGCGTCGCGAACGTCGCCCCCAGCGCCGTCATCGCGTTCGCGCCCGCCAGCATGGCGGCCTCCGCGGGCAACGGCGCCTGGTTCTCCTTCTTCCTGGCCATGGCCGCCGTACTCGCCATCGCGTACTGCATCTGCGTCTTCGCCCGCAGGCGCGCCGGAGTCGGTTCGCTGTACGCCTTCTCCCGGCTCTCGCTCGGGGCGCCCGGCTCGTTCGTCACCGGCTGGGCGCTGCTCATCGGCGCGGTGTGCATCGGCTCGGGCTCGCTCGCCGGTGCCGGTTACTACACGGCGCGCGCCCTCGACCAGATCGGCATCGGGATCTTCACCGGGATCACCGGTCAGATCCTGCTGGACGTGCTGCTGGCCGCCGTCGCGATGCGGCTGACGATCGCCAGTGTGCGGACGGCGGCCCGGGTCGCCTCGGTGCTGGAGGTCGTGTCGATCGTCCTGATCGTGGTCGTACTGCTCCCCGCCTTCTTCAAGAGCGGGAACATCATCGACACCGACCAGCTGACCCTCAGCGGCTCCACCCTCGACGGCATCGTCTTCGCCGTGGTGCTGGGTGTGCTCGGTTTCGTCGGCTTCGAGGGCGCCGCCTCGCTGGGCGCCGAGGCCACCGACCCGTACAAGGCGATCCCCCGCTCGGTGATGGGCAGTGCGGTGCTGGCCGGTGTGCTCTACATGTTCGCCACGTACGCGCAGGTCGCCGGGTTCGGCGGGGCGGACGCGCTCGGGAGGAGCTCCGACCCGATGGACGAACTGGCGGAGATGTCCGGTCTCGGCTTCCTGAAGTTCTTCCTGCACGCGGGCTTCGCCGCGTCGTTCGTGGCCGTGGTGATGGCCTGCATCACCGTCGCCGCCCGGCTGCTGTTCGGCATGGCGAAGGAGGGCGTGATGCCGGCCCGGCTCGGTGTCGCCCACCCCCGCCACCGCACCCCGTCCGCCGCGATCTGGACCATCACCCCGTTCGTCGTCGTCCCCGCGGTGCTCGTGGTCGGCGCCGGTACCGCGCCGCTGAACGCGACGTCGTACATCGACACCATCGGCGTCTTCGGCTACATGCTCAGCTACACCCTGGTGTGTCTGGCCGCTCCGCTGTTCGTACGCCGGATCGGGGCCCGCGGCCTGATCGTCACCTGGGGCCTGGGGCTGATCGGTGCCGCCGCGATGATCTACGTCTTCTACCGCAACCTGTGGCCGGTCCCGGCCTGGCCGCTGAACGTGCTGCCGTACGTGTTCGTCGGCGCGCTGGTCGTGGGCGTCGTCGGCTTCGCCGTACTGCGGGTCCGCAGACCCGAGGTCGCCGAGCGCGCGGGAACGTTCGCGGACGACCTGGACTGACCACCCGGCCGTACCCCGCTCCCCTCCCCGATGCCCCGTCCCCCCGCTCCTCGCGGCGGGGCGGGGCATCACCGTTGGGCCCGACTTTGGGGCCAAGGGCCCAGGTCACCCGGCTCGTACACCCGTACGCTCACGTCGACCCGCATGCCGAACTGCGGGCGCAGGCATGGCGAGTGGGCGTCGGAGAGGAAGAACCGTGACTGGTGGCGGGGGCTGGGGAAGCGGAGGCGCGGGCCGTATACCACCGCGGAACGGGGGTGGTGGCTCCGGCGCGAGCAGTGGCGTGTTCTTCGCACTGACCCGCAGCTGGGCCGCCGGCGCCCTGGTCTACATCGCCGCCGGGTATCTGGTGTCGCGCGGGCTGGTGGAGCTGCTGGCCAGCGACGAGCGGCTGATGAGCTTCGGCTGGCGCCTGGCCCTGATCCACGTGCCCAGCGTCATCACGACCGTTCTCACGGTCCTGGCCTCCGCCCGCGTCCTGCCCGACGAGTACCGCGAGTCGCGTCCACTGACCCTCGCCGCCGCCCTCACCGTCCCGGTGGCCGCGCTCGTCTACGGGCTGGCCGTGTCCTGGCACCTCGTGGACGTCGAGGGCACGTTGATGCCGTTCGTCGCGCTGGCGACCGGCTCGGCGGCGGGGCTGGCCGTCGACCGGCTCCTGGACGACCGCGCGGACGAGCCGGAGCCCGCTCCGTACCACCCGTACTCCTGGCGGGACGGCGGCGCCACCGCCATGGAGTACCTCGGGGTGGTCGTCCTCGTCGTCACGCTGATCGGCGCGATGTCCATGGCGGGTGTCGGCGGCCAGATCGGCGAGCGCATCCGCTGCGCGATCAGCTCGCTGGGCGGCGGCGGTGGCAGCTGCTCCACGGGCGGCGGCGGCGACACCACCGCGAAACCGAAGACGGACGCCGACTACGAACCCAAGATGTGCCAGGTCTCCAGCGTCTCCGACACCGTCGGCGACAAGGTCAAGATCGGCTGGTTCGAGTGGGGCAACGAGTACGGCTTCCAGCAGAAGGTCAGCCAGGCCAAGACGGATGTGAACGGCGACGGCAAGGTCGACGAGAACGACAAGCTGGTCTACATGACGTTCACGGACGCCGCCTCGGCCGGTGCCACCGCAAGCACCCCCGGCGTCAAGCTCGGCAAGCTGGGCAAGGCGGACGTGGACGTCGGCGGCGGCATCAAGATCACCAACGGTGACACCTGGGTCTTCAAGAGCGAGGAAGAAGCCAAGAAGATGCGGGACGACATCGAAGAAATGAAGATGTGGGAGACCTCCACCAAGTACAGCGGCGGCTACGGCGGCGGCTGGTACTCCGGGATGAAGTGGGCCGACAAGAAGAAGGACGTCGAGAAGAAGATCGGGGACAAGAAGATCTCCTACTCGACCATCGGTCTCAACGTCTACGCGGACGGCGGACTCTCCATCAGCGCGGGCGACGAGGCCAAGCTCGGCGCGAAGCTGGGCGGCAAGGCGAAGTTCTCCCCCGAGGTCACCATCACCAAGGACGACGTCAACGGCAACGAGTCGTACACGTACACCGCCAAGCTCGACCTGGAGGGCAAGGTCGGCGGTTCGGCCGGTCCGCTGGGCGGCACGGCCTCCGCGAAGGACAGCCGGACCGGGGCGGTCACCGTCACCCGTGACCAGGAGACCGGCAAGATCGTCCGCATCGACATGACCCAGACCGTCGAGACCGGCTCGACGACCGACAAGGGCGACATCAGCGGCGACAACGGCAAGACGGGCAAGGACAAGCGCGGCGGCAAGGTCAGCGGCTCCGACTCCTCCGGCGACACCGGCATCGAGGTCCAGACGAACTCGATCGTCTTCGGCAAGGACACCGACAAGGCCACCGAGGACAAGCGGGCCATCGCCGAGCAGTGGCTGGACGGCTCCGGCAACAACACCGCCCCGTTCGAGTACATGTTCGGCGATCATTCCCTGGAGCAGAAGCCCACCGGAACCGACCCCTTCGACCAGCTGATGTACCAGGACGGCCTGTCGAGCAAGATGAAGTACAACGGTCAGACGGACGCCCAGGAGTTCGGCTTCGAGGTCTCGCTCGGCATGAGTCTGGGATTCTCCATCTCCGACGAGCACAAGAAGGAGACACTGACGGACGCGGAGTTCCTCGGGGCTCCGCAGGGCGACAAGCGCTCGTACCTTCCGTACAGCTACTGCGCGAAGTAGCCGTACGGGACGCACCAACCGCGCACGACGAAGAGGCGATAGGCGATGACGACGAAGAAGACGTACCGGACGATCGGCGCGACCGCTGCCGCCGCCATCGGCTTCGCCCTGCTCACCGGCTGCGGCGGGGACTCCGCCGCACTCCCGGAGGGCTGGAGCAAGCTCGACACCAAGAGCCTCTCCGTCGGCTACCCCGGGGACAAGGGCTACAAGGAGCAGCCCGCGGCCGACCGGGCCAAGGCCAACGCGGCCGTCGCGCTCAAGGAGGAGGGCGGGCTGCGGACCGGAATGGTCTCCGTGCAGCTCGACTTCGCCACGGGCGTGGACAGCGCCGCCGAGGCGGCGTCCGCGGCGGGCGCCGGCATCGGTCTCGGGGCGACCCGCAAGGGGACCGAGGAGGTGCGGCTCGCGGGCGCGGACAGCGCCCGTGACGCCCGCCGGATCGACTACGAGTTCACGTCGAGCGGCGAGGAGCGGACCCCGGCGCCGGGCACCCGGATGACGGGGGTCGTGGTGGCGGGGGTCGATTCGAAGGACGTGCCGTTCGCGGTCCGGATCAACGCGGTGAAGGGCTCGCTGAGCGCGCAGGACCTCGACGCGTTCGTCGACTCGATCACGGTCAAGTAGCGGACCGGGAGCGCTCGTCCATGCAGATCCTGCCAGGCGGCACGGCCACGTTCCTGCTGCTGTTCGGCCTGTTCCTCGGCGCGTTCGCGATCCGTTCCGCGCTGCGCCTGAACCGGGTGCTGCGGCTGGTGCGGCACGGCGAGCACGCCGAGGGGCGGTGCGCGGACCGCCGCACGGTCGACCGGGGGCCGGGCATGGAGCGGAGTTACGCCACCGAGTACGTCTTCGCGTTCCGCACCCGCGACGGCCGCGACATCGAGTTCACCGACCATGCCCCCGGCCCGTTCGGCTTCGAGGTCGGGGCGCCGGTCCGGGTCAGCTACGACCCGGCGGACCCGGCGAGGAAGGCCACGGTGGCCGGGCCCGGGGCGTGGGGTCCGGTGGTGATGCCCGCGGTGTTCGCGCTCGGGCTCGGGGTGTTCGCGGTGGGGCTGCTGGTGGGGTTCGCGGCGATGCGGGGCTGGTTCTGAGAGCTGCCCGCGTGCGCCGGGGCGGCGGGGTCAGAACCTGTCGCGGTCGAAGGGCTCCGGGAGCGGCGCCAGCGCCCCGGCCCCTCGCAGTCTCGTGTTCGCCTCGATGATCGTCTCGATGTCCGGGGACTCCGTACCGCCGCGGGTGAGGTCGATGACCAGTCCCCCGTGCGCGGTGCGGACGTACGTTCCGGGCAGATCGTCGGGGGCGAGGGCGGCACGGCCGGCGGAGAGGAAGACCGCACGGCCGCAGCGGGGGGCGCTGTTCGCCAGGTCGAAGCGCTCGGCCACCGCCCGGTACTGGGGCTTGCTGTAGACCTGCCCGGCGTCGATCTCCCAGCTCTCCGCGAGGAGGCGCAGGATCTCCGGGGCGCGCCGGATCGCCTCCGCGGTTTCGTCCACCTCGCGCGACCGGAAGGCGAGCGAGACGGAGTTCAGCGCGTAGTGCGAGGTACTGCCCGCGTGAAGGGCCACGGACACTCGCGCCGCGGCGGGGTTCTGCGCCCACAGCGATGCCGTGTAGCCCACCACGTCGAGGTCGGGGCCCGTGTTCTTCCGCTCGATGTACTCCGTCAGCACGGGGACCGAGGGCTCCAGCACGGGATCGGACGGCAGGTCGTCACCGGCCTCGTGCCATACGTCGAACGTCGGGCCGTCGATGCCCTCGAGCGCGCTGAGCGTATCGGCCCAGCGCTCGGCGATGCCCGGCACCGATTCCCCGCGCAGGCCCCAGAAACCGTTGACGACGACGTACAGCACGACACGTTCTCCCTAGGGCTCCGGTCCGCGGTTCCACACCCCGTCCGGTGTTCAGCCGGTCACATCCCCCGGGGTGTGGATCACCTTAACCGGGATGCCCTTCTCCTCGAACATCTCTCGCGCCGCCTCGGCGACGTCCGGGTCGGACAGGTGCCACTCGACCGGCTTGCCGCGTGCCGCGTCGACCTGGCGGCGCGCCTGGTCCGCCCACCGGTCGGCGACCTTCGAGGTGAGCGTCCCGGTGTCGGCGTTGTAGAAGTCCTTGCCCTTGTACCCGTACTTCGCCTCCAGGTACGTGCCCCGCGAGGCGTCCCAGCCGTCGAAGTCGACCGGCTTGCCGGTGAGTTTGTCCAGCGGTACCCGGTACTCCTTGCCGCGGCCCACCTTGGAGATCTGCTCCTGGTAGCGGGCACCCATCTCGGTCGGGTAGTTCCAGACGCCGGGCTTGATCTCCTGCCAGTTGCCCGAACCGCCGTCCTTGGCCCCGGCCGGCGGGTCCTTGAGGTCCTTGTACCAGGCCGGCTTCGGCTGGTTCTGGGCGTCCTGCAGGGCCTTGCGGCGCTTGGCCGCGTCCGCGGCCTTCTTCGCCTCGTCGGCCAGCTTCTGGGCCTCGTCGGCGGCGGCCTTCTTCTCCGGGTCGACCTCGTCGCACTTGCCCATGAGGAAGCCGACGGGCACGGAGGCGGGCGGCGCGGCCAGGAGGCCGGTGCCGGAGCCGGGCAGTCCGACGCCCGCGCCGCTGCCGTACGGGATCCGTACGCGACCGCCCATCCCGACGGTGCAGCCCTTGAGGCCGGCCTTCTCGGCGGCGTCGTCGGCGTGCTGCTGCGCTTCCTTCGCGGCCTTCTCCGCGGCCGTGACGTCGCCCGCCTTGGCGGCCTTCTTCGCCTTGGACGCGGCCTCCGAGGCCTTCTCCGCGAACTCGCCCAGCTTGCCGAGTTTCCCGAGCTTGCCCAGCTTTCCGAGCTTGCCGACGAGCTTGCCCTCGCCGTAGCCGGGGATGAACAGCGAGCCGATGTTCCAGAGACCGGTGCCGATCGCCTGGCCCTCGTTGCCGTTCTTCCACATCTCCCGGACGTCGTCGCCGATGAACACGTCGTCGAGGACCTTGATGCCGGTGCCGCCGGACGCCTTGGTCCAGTCCCAGACCGCGCCGAGGTAGTCGCCCTTGGACCACTTGTCGCCGGCGCCCTTGGAGTCCTGGCTCCACTTGTCGCCGAGGCTCTTGCCGTAGTCCTTCAGGCCGTTCCAGGCCTTGATGGGGTGGATGACCGTGTCGATCGTGCCGGTGATGTCGCCCCACAGCCCGTCGCCGATCAGGCCCTTGAAGAAGCCCCCGGTCTGGTGCGCGGCGCAGGAGAAGAACGCGCCGACGCCGGAGGTGCAGCTCTCGCCGGGCTTGTCGTCGCCGCTGTCGCCGCCCTGGTCCTGGGCGTCGCCGCCGTCCGGCTCGCCGGAGCTGTCCACGTCGTCGCCGCCGTCGTCGACCTGGGTGACGGTGTCGTCCCCGCCGGAGCTTCCGGAGCCGCCCGGGCCGTTGCCCGCGTTGCCCGCACTGCCCGCCGAACCGGTTCCGCCGGAGGCGTCGGTCCCGCCGGCCGCGTTGGAGCCTCCGGCCGCGTTGGAACCCCCGGCGGCATTGGAGCCTCCGGCCGTGTCCGAGCCCCCGGAGTCCGTGCCGCCCGTGGCGACCGCTCCGCCCGCGTCCGTACCGGCGGAGTCCTTGCCGCCGGAGGCGGACGAACCGCCGGAGTCCTTGCCGTGGCCCGCCTCCACATTGCTGCCGGGCGCGGGGCAGGCACTGCCGGTGAGCCGGCAGATCGCGTCCTGCATCCCGCCGGTCAGCTGGGCACCGATCCCCGTGACGACGAGCCCGCCGATGAGGGCCACGACCACCAGGACCATGCCGAGGTATTCCATCGCGGTCTGACCGGCGTCGTCCCGGCGCCACCTGATCATGCGCGCGATGCTGAACCGCCGGTGCGGCGCCCGCTGTTCGAGGGGCAGCTCGAACCATTCGCGCGAGCTCGACCGGAACAGCAGGACGACGACGGCGACCGGCATCACCAGTTGTGTGACACCGCGTCCGCCCCCGTCCCCGCCGAGGGTCGCCAGCGCGCCGAGGACGAGCCAGACGTGTACGGCGAGCAGCCCGCGCCGGACCCAGACGCCGCCGGTGCGCACGTAGAACGAGAGCACGAACGCGAACACGCTCGGCAGTGCCGCGTACAGCAGCAGCCCGAGCAGCTGGCCGTCGACCTCGTCGACCGCCGACGCCACCGTCAGCACTCCGATGCCGCCAAGGGCGGCGGCCGCGAAGAGGAACCGTACGAGGATCAGCACCGCCTGCAGCGGGCGCGGCAGGGAGTGCCTGCCCCCCATGGCGGCATCCCCGCCGACGACTCCCCCGCCGGCACCGCCCGAAACCGCAAATCCGCCTATGCCAGACACGACGAGTCCCCCAGCTTGCCGGTGTACGGCCACAGTTCAGCCACTCCACGCATCCGACCACACCGGCACCCTTCGGGGCATGGGCCTCAGGACCCAATGCAAGGCTCAAAGTTGCCGAATACGACGGAAGTCACGGAACGGATCACGTGCGGCGGGGCTGTCGCTACCGGACGGGCACCTCGCTCCCGAAGAGCATCCAGGGCGACTGGTCGTACGAGGCCACGCCCGCCAACTGCGGCTGCATCGCGGCGATCTCGTGCCGGACGGCCAGCGTGTCCGGCCAACTGTCGAAGTACGTCGTGCCGTTGATGACGACACCGCTCCAGTCCGTCGCCACGGAGGCGCCCTCGCGGTCGACGACGAAGCCGATGCAGAGGACGGAGGCCCGCCCTATCGCCTCCCTGATCGCCCTCGCGGCCACCTCCTGCTCGTCCCGGGTCAGCCGGCCGAAGCCGAATTCCAGCGCGACGACCCCGTCCCTCATCCGGCGGACCCGTGCGGGCACGTCGGTCCCACTGTTCACCCACAACAGGAACTCGACGCTGTCGAGCCGTTGCAGTCCGGCCAGGAGCACGAGCTGTTCCCTGGTCACCCACGACGGGGTCCCCCGCGGACCCGGCCCCGGGCCGAGGAGCGTGACCCGCCTCGTGACCGGGTGGGCGAGCCGCAGCCCCGCCGCGTCGAGATCATTGAAGAGCGACTCGGAGTCCGGGCGACTCCAGCCGAGGTGGTACGAGTAGAAGAATCCGTCACTCATCGACACATCACCCCATGCGAGACAGGTGGAGCGTGAAGTTCCAGATGCGTGCGGGCATGCCGGGCAGGCGCTCGTCCGGGCGCCGGTCAGGTGGCTCGCAGTTGGTCGTGCACGAGCCTAATGAGGCCCGATCCGCGGGGCGTGGGCCCAGGGACCCAGGGGCGGGCCCCAATGGACAATCCGGTGGACAGGAGGCGTCCCGTCGCAGATCGTGTACGCCGATGACACGCACCGACACGCCTCCCGCACGGGACGAGCGCACCCAGCTGACCACCTTCCTCGACTACGCCCGCGACACCGCACGCGCGAAATGCGAGGGCGTCTCGCCGGACGACGCCCGCCGGGCCCCGCTGCCCGGCTCTCCGCTGATGACGATCGCCGGGCTGCTCAACCACCTCAGCTGGGTCGAGTACTACTGGTTCGAGGTGGCCTTCCTCGGCGGTGCGGACGAAGGCCCGTGGACGGACGAGGACCCCGACCGCGAGATGCGCATCGCAGTGGACATGCCGCTCGCCGACGTACTGTCGCTGTACGAGGAACGGACCACCCGCTACAGCGAGTTGGTCGCCTCCCACGACCTGGACACCCTGGCCGCGCGCCCGCGGGGCGACGGCGACCACCCCGATCTGCGCTGGATCGTCCTGCACCTGATCGAGGAGACCGCCCGGCACAACGGCCACCTCGACCTGATCCGGGAGATCGTCGACGGCACCACCGGCGCGTAGGACCGCCCGGCGCCCCGCACCCGCCCGCTAGCCGATCGCGGCGACGGCGGGTGCGATGCGTTCGGCGATCTGGTGGGTGTAGCTGACCGGGTGCCGGTCGGGCAGCACCTGGATCTCGCTGATGCCCAGGGCGGCGTACGCCTCGGCGTCGGCGAGGAACGCGGCCGGCTTCTCCAGCACCGGGCCGTTGTACATCACGGTCTTGGTGATGGCGTCGTAGTCGCGGTCCTCCGCGGCGCAGTGGGCGCGCAGCACGTCGAGCTTGTGGGCCACTTCCTCCTGGCCGGTGGCGAAGAGATTGCAGGCGTCCCCGTAGCGGGCGACCAGGAGCAGGGTCTTCTGCTCGCCCCCGCCGCCGATCATGATGGGCGGGTGACCGCCGATCGGTTCGGGTACGCACAGCGTCTCGGCCAGCTGGTAGTGCCGGCCCCGGAACGGGCCGTTGTCGTCGCTCCACATCTGGAGGCAGATCCGGATGGTCTCCTCCAGCCGCTCGAACCGTTCGGCGACCGGGACCACCGGCACCCCGAGCCCGTACTGCTCCCGCTCGTACCAGGAGGCGCCGATGCCCAGCCTGGCCCTGCCGCCCGACAGCACGTCGAGGCTGGTGACGATCTTCGCCAGCAGGCCGGGGTGGCGGTACATCACGCCCGTGACCATCAGGCCGAGCGTCATCCGCTGGCTCAGCGCCGCCACGTAGCCGAGTGTGGTGTAGCCCTCCAGCATCGGTTCGTCGGCGACGCTCTGCCCGGTCTCCATCTGGAAGTAGTGGTCCATCACGGTGAAGGACGCGATCTCCGCCTGCTCGGCGATCCGCACCGACTCCGCGAGCGTGGGCGCGATGAGCGCGGGGTCGGCCGGTGTCGAGTAGTTCCAGTAGTGCAGACCTAGCTTCATGTCCCGCCTCCCGTCCGACGCCGTCGGCCACCTTGCGTAGTCGGCGCTCACGCTACGCGGGGTGCAGGTCGTCGGCATGTCGGGCGGTGCGGCGCAGCGACGGGTTCCGCGTGGCGGCCCGGCGCCACTACGCACCGGCCCGGCCGCCACGGCCCTGCTGCCGATGGCCGGAGCGGCCGTCATCGCCTCCACCCAGGTCGACGCCCGGCTCCGCCACCGGCCGGCGCCCCGCACTCCGATCGTGCCGGGCCTGCTGCTGACGGCGGTCGGCCCGGCGGCCCTGACCGGGATCGACGCCAACAGCTCGTACACCGCACAGGTGCCGCCCGGCACGCTGCTCATCGGCTTCGGCACCGGTCCGGCCTTCGCACCGCTCTTCGCCACCGCGACCGGCGAAAACTCCCCGCAGGACTCCGGCGGGACCTCGGCGGTGATCCTCGCGGCCCGGAATCCGGGTGGCCGGGCCGCCTGGCCGCTGTTCGGCACCGTCCTCGCCTCGGTGATCCCAGCGCGGCTCTCCGGTGTCCAGAGCACTCCCGGTCAGCTGATCGACGCGGCCCAGGCCGGTCTCCCGCTCGGGCAGCGCCTGCCGTCGCCGTCCGGCACCCCGGAGCTGATCGACAGGGCGGTCGTGAGCGGGTACTCCGCAACCCTCTGGTGGGCGGCCGGCCTCACCCTGCTCGCGAGCCTGCTCGCCGCCCCGATGATCAGGGCCAGGACCCCCGAGCTGTGACGCTCACGGCGGACGGCGGCCCCGCGCACCGCCCAACGATCAACCCTGAGAGCCCAGTTGCGCGTCAATGGCACCGAGGGGCAGCCCCTGCCCCCTCGGTGACCTGGAGGCAAGACGCATGAGGCAACGGGCTGTACGCATCTCCGCACTCGTCCTGGCGGTGACCGCGGTCGTGGGAGCATCCGCATTCGCCCCGCCCGCACACGCGGTGCAGGCACCGCACGCGGTGCGGTCGTCGGCCGGCCACGAGGCGACCTCGGCGGCCCTGCGCGATCTGGTCGAGAAGGGCGGACAGCCCGGGGTCGCCGCCAAGGCCGTCGACGGCGAGGGCAGTTGGTACGGATCGGCCGGTTACGCCGACATCGCGACCGGCCGCGAGCGTTCCCCCGGCGACCACTTCCGCGGGGCCAGCATCACCAAGACGTTCATCGCGACCGTACTGCTCCAGCTGGAGGCGGAGGGGCGGCTGAGCCTGGACGACTCGGTCGAGACATGGCTGCCCGGCCTGGTGCGGGGCAACGGGTACGACGGCAGCCGGATCACCCTGCGCCGACTGCTCAACCACACCAGCGGCATCGCCAACTACACCGATGACCCCGAGTTCGTGCACAACGCCGCGGGCCCCGGCTTCCCCGAGCACCGGTACGACACCCACACGCCCGAGGAACTGGTGGCGATCGCGCTGAAGTACCCGCCGCTCCCCGACCCGGAGACGACACCGTCGTACTCGAACACCAACTTCGTGATAGCCGGGATGGTCGTCGAGAAGGCGACCGGCCATTCGTACGCGCAGGAGGTCACCCGCCGCATCATCCGGCCGCTGAAGCTGCGCGGCACGTCGTTCCCCGGGACATCGCCGCGGATGCCGGACCCGCACCCCGTCGCGTACTCCCGCTTCCACCAGGACGCCCCGGACGCCGAGATCCATGACACCACCGAGCAGAACATGACCTGGCTGGGCGCGGCCGGCGACGTCATCTCCACCACCGGGGACCTCAACCACTTCCAACGTGCCCTGATACGAGGGAAATTGCTGCCTCCGGCACAGATGGAGGAGATGCTCGACGAGGTGCCTTCCGGCGATGGGACCGGCTACGGACTCGGGGTCGAGTTCGCTCAGCTGTCCTGCGGCGTGAAGGTGGTGGGCAAGAGCGGCCGTACGAACGGTTCGCTGTCCGCGATGGTCGGCACACCGGACGGGAAGCACCAGCTGACGTTCAACGTCAACGGCGACTGGCTGCAGGACGGATCGCTCTACGTCAATGCCATCGAGGCGGAGTTCTGCGGCAGGACATCGCTCCCGACGCGACGGTCCGCCACCCCGCTCCCCGACTCCCTCGCCCGCTCCGGGGGCTGACCCCGGCGCGTCCGGGACGCCAACTCGCCGTAGCGATGGCGCAAGCCGCCGCTACGGTGTCGGCATGACCGACAACACCTTCTGGACGTCGCCCGCGGACCGGATGGTCCGCGGCAGCGGGGCGCGCCACGACATCACCGTCCTCCAGCCGCCCTTCACCGTCACCGCCCGGAGCCTTCCGCCCAACGACCCCGCCGTGGCACGCCGGTTCGCCGAGGCCTTCCCCACCGTCGACGCGGTCCTGGAGGACCTCGGGCTCCGCCCCGCGAGCGAGTCGCCCGAACTCGCCACGCGCGCCGATCTCGATGTGGTGCGGGCCGGCGTCTGGGGCAATGTGCTGGGCATCAGCGATCCGGCCCTGGTCGACAACGGCAACGACACCCCCCTGTTCCACGAGGCGAAGAAACTGCGCGAGCGCTTCCCCGACGCCCGGATCGTGGGCCGGGTCGAGGTCGACTGCGGGGAGGACCACACCGAGGACATCGTCTGGCTCCCGGACGGCACCATGTTCCACGCCTCCGGCTGGCCCACCGGCGAACCCTGGGAGCTGTCCGGCGACCCGCACGCCGTGGCCGCCGCCCTCGGCGTCACCGCGCTGGAGCTGGAGGACATCGACGTCGACCTCGACGCCGAGCCCGGCGAGGTCGAATGGGCGGACTTCGTCTCCCTGGCGCTGGGCGAGGCCGACCCCTGGCCCTGGCCCCACCTGGAGACATCGGCCTTCGGCGTCCGCCACACCCGGTCCCGCACCCGCGCGATGGAGGAGCTGTACTTCCTCGGCGGATAACCAACCTGTGAGAACCCTGTGTTGACGCCACGCCGACTCCGTCAACGCCGTGCTTGACATCCGGCCCCGCCCTAGGGTGATGGGCGCGGCGCGTACATGTCACGGGGGCCTCATCGTGCCGCCCACACACCCCCTCCAGCCCCCATCAGTGAGGGAAGAGCGGCACCTTGAACAGAACTCTGCACATACCGAAGCGCTGGCGGATCGCCGCCCGCTTGACCGCGGCCCTCGGCCTGGCCGGGGCCGTGACGCTCACGGGGCTTCCCGGCAGCCCGGTCGAGACCGCTTCCGCCGCGCCCACGGCCAAGCTCAGGCCGGGCACCGGGAAGCGCTGCGACCAGAAGCACCTGGGCAGGACCTACGACAAGACGCCGTCCAACTCCGGATTCCCCTCCGGAACGACGAACTTCGACAAGTGGGCCGGCAACCCGAAGAACTTCAACTACCCATTGCCGGGCAAGGCGTTCGACGGCCTGAAGGCCCCGACGGCGGCCGAGAAGGCCAAGGCCCTGTCCAAGGACCCCGACCCGGAGAAGAACGTCGACGCCTGGGAGGCCCAGGCCAAGGCGTCGGGGAACCCCGCCGACAAGGCGATGGAGATCTACGCCCGCTACCTGTCCAAGCAGCGCCCGCAGACCTTCGAGCGCTGGTTCGACAAGATCTACATCCGCAACGAGATCAACAACAGCAAGGGCGCCTCCTTCGAAGGACGCCTGGTCAAGGACTTCAACCTCGTCGGCCCCGACTGGCTGTGCGAGGTGTACGTGGACATCTTCGACGAGAACGGCAAGAAGACCGGGTACCGCAAGTACGACGCGTACAACAAGGTCAGCAAGGAGTTCAACGAGTTCAAGTCCAACAGCGTGCTGCGCAACAAGCAGCTCGGCCAGGACCGGATCATCGCCCGGTCCATGCCCGACCACACCTTCCGCTACTCCGGTGCCAAGAACTTCAGCGCCGGGCAGATCAAGAAGATCAACGACTTCAACGCCGAAGTCGAGCGGATGCGGCCGGGCAGGACCAACCAGGTGCGCGGCTTCCAGCGCCAGTACAACGCGATCCCGCAGACCAAGCCCATCCGCGGCTACTCGCAGTACGACCGCTGGTTCGCCCCCGGCTGCGCCGGCAGCGGCACACCGACGCTCCAGGCCGCGGCCGCCTCCTCGTGCGGAACCCGCGGACCGGTCAACGACCGGATCCGGGAGTCCGGGCGCACCCTGGAGGAGGCCAAGCGCTTCCAGGCCGAGGCCCGGCGTCTCGACACCCGCGGCACGCTTCCCCGGGGCGGCCCGGGCGGTGTCGACTTCACCACGCTCGAACTGCGTTACGTCGGCGGCCTGGCCAAGGGCAAGGGCATGGAGTACTCCATGAAGGCCGACATGATGCCCGACCCGGACAACAACCCGGGCTTCGGCGGCGAGGCCAACATGACCCTCGCCTCGGACTCGCTGTTCACCTGGCTGGCGCTCACGCCCGAGAAGTTCTGGGTCAATCTGAACCCGGACCAGCCGGACAAGATCATGGACAGTTCGTTCGCGAAGACGGACGCG
Source organism: Streptomyces sp. NPDC048295 (assembly GCF_040652135.1). Lineage (NCBI taxonomy): Bacteria > Bacillati > Actinomycetota > Actinomycetes > Kitasatosporales > Streptomycetaceae > Streptomyces > Streptomyces sp. NPDC048295. The sequence goes on along the minus strand of NZ_JBEZLL010000010.1, from coordinate 245,266 downwards.
GGCCGGGTCCTGTTGGAGGCCGACCTGGAGATGAAGCACGACTTCGCCGCGGCCATCAACCCGGAGAAGTTCGACTCCGCCAAGCGCTTCTGGGACAACGCACCGCGCCGGGACGGCATGCCCTGCTTCCCCGAGGTGCGCCTGTGGATCGAGCCGGAGCCGGCGCAGGTCCGCGAGCAGGACGGCGGGATCTACATCCTCGACGCGCCGCTGAAGGTGTCCACCGAGTGGATGGACATGGACTGGTCGGTGCCGGGCGCCCGTGAGTGCAAGCTGACCGATCCGGAAAAGCGTGCGAGCGAGACCCTGCTGCGGACGAACGTGATGCCGGAGGTCGACAGGCGGGTCAACAACGACCCGAAATACGCGGACCTGCGACGCGTCTACACCTCCCGTGTCGCCGCGGAGTGGATCCGCCTGCAGGACGCGAAGAAGGAGACCGACTTCCGCCCGATCATCAACAGCAACAAGGTCGACCGGTGGCCGCTGCGCGCCCCCAACGAGGCGTGGACCAAGCAGGGGACGTACGACCGGTACATGAAGTCTCTGCGCGAAGGCGTCGAGTGGTTCAAGCTGGAGTACGGCGGCCAGGTCTACAACCAGGGCGTCGGCGGTGTGGACTTCTCCAAGTCGCCGAAGCGCAACATCACCCGTACCCGGTTCAACGTGGAGAACCGGACCCTGGACACCACCACCAGGACGTCCCTGACGTCGGACGACACGTCCTACCGGGACACCGACATCCTCTACATGGGCAGCGACTCGGTGGGTGACACCGGCGGCGCCGACCCCACCCCGACACCGACCCCCACCCATCCCGAGCCGACCGACCCGCCGTCCAGGCCGGCACCGTCTCCGTCCCCGTCCCACCCGGCGGGCGGCGACCACAACAAGCCGACCCCGCAGGGCAAGGCCCCGGAGGGCAACCTCGCCCACACCGGCTCCGACACCCCCGTCGGCCTGCTCTCCGCCCTCGCCGCGGCGGTCGTCGCGGTCGGCGGAGGACTGGTGTGGTGGATGCGCCGACGCCGTACGGGAACGAGCTGACCGGGCAGGCACCGGCACGGCGCACCTGAGCACCTGAGCACCTGAGCACCCGATCGACGGGCCCCATTCCCTGACTCAAGGGGGTGGGGCCCCGATCGTCCGCATCCCCGATCGGAGATCATTGATCATTGATCGCTGATCACTGATCGTTTTGGCAACCACCGATGAGTCTCGCCACGATCGGCAGTCATCAAGCAGTAGACAGTTGATGCACCGCACCACGTGACCTCGGGAGACTCCAGATGCGCACCCTGATCAGCACCGCCTTCATCTCGCTCGACGGAGTGGTGGAGGCCCCGGGCGGGGAGCCCGGCTACCGGAACTCGGGGTGGACCTTCAAGGACATCGAGTTCGTCCCGGAGGCCTTCGAGATCAAGGGCCGCGAGCAGCAGGAAGCCGCCGCGATGATGATGGGCCGGGTCAGCTACGAGGCGTTCAGCCCGGTCTGGCCGGACATGGCGGACTTCGCCGACTACAAGCTGATGCCGAAGTACGTCGTCTCCACCACCCTCACCGAGGACGACCTGGTCCAGAACTGGGGCGAGACCACGATCCTGCGCTCGCTCGACGAGATCGCCGCGCTGAAGGAGACCGAGGGCGGCCCGATCATCATCCACGGCAGCGCCACCCTCAACCGTGCCCTCTCGGACGCCGGCCTGATCGACCGCTATCACCTCCTGGTCTTCCCCCTCCTCCTCGGAGCGGGCAAGCGCCTGTTCAGCGACGCGGACAAGGACAGCCAGAAGCTGAAGCTCGTCGAGCACGAGGCGTACTCCAACGGCCTGCAGAAGAACGTCTTCGACGTCGTCCGCTGAAGCCCGGAGGACTCCGGCCAGCGGATGCGGATGCCGTGTGGTGTCATGGCTCCGTGAACCGCGCCGTGGAAGAGACCAACCGCCGGATGCTCAGGGCGCGGGATGCGATGGACCGCGCCTATGCGCAGCCGCTGGACGTCCCGGCCCTGGCCCGGATCGCGCACGTGTCCCAGGCGCACTTCACCCGTACGTTCCGGGCCACGTTCGGCGAGACACCCCACCGCTACCTGCAGCGCCGCCGGGTCGAGCGCGCGATGTTCCTCCTGCGGGAGACCGACCGCAGTGTGACGGACATCTGCTACGAGGTCGGCTTCGGCAGCCCGGGGACGTTCAGCCGCACGTTCCACGACATCGTCGGCCGGTCGCCGAGAACGTACCGCAAGGAAGCGACGCCGACGGGCGTCCCGATATGTTTCACCATGGCATGGATGCGGCCGAGCACCTGAGCAGATTTGGATAAGTTTTCTCCGAGTGTGCCCCGTAGCGTGATGCACATGTTCAACGCCATCACACATTCACAGATTTACGTCCTCGACCAGGACGAGGCCCTCGACTTCTACGTCGGCAAGCTCGGCCTGGAGGTCGCAGCCGACGTCGACATGGGCATCATGCGCTGGCTGACCGTCAGTGTCCCCGGCCACCCCGAGCGCCAGATCATGCTGGAGAAGCCGGGCGCCCCCGCCATGTCCGAGGAAACGGCCCAGCAGGTACGCGAGCTGGTGACCAAGGGCGCGATGGGCGGCTGGCTCATCTTCACCACGGACGACTGCCGCAAGACGTACGAGACGCTGCTGGCCCAGGGCGTCGAGTTCACCGAGGAGCCCACGGACCGCCCGTACGGAACCGACTGCGGCCTGCGCGACCCCTTCGGCAACCGCATCCGCTTCACCCAGCTGAAGAGCTGAGCACCTTCCCGATCGCGCAGCGGGGGCCGGAGCGGACACGCTCCGGCCCCCGCGCATATGTTGCCCGGGCGGGCGCGGACGACGACCGCTGCGGCCTCGCCGAGGGCTCTGACCGATCTGTTCAGGGGGCGGTGTCAGCGAGGCAACTGCACCCACGACTTGGTGCCGCGCTGCGGCAGCTTGGCCTCGCCCGATCCCCACTCCCCGCCCCAGTCGTCCACCACGGCCGCCAGCAGCCAGAGCGCCCGCCGACGCCGGGCTTCGCAGAGCGTGGCCAGGTCGGGTTCGGCGTGATGCGGATGCTGGTCCCACACCAGGAGTCGTACGGCGTCGTCCCGCTGACGCAGCGAGACGTAGAGCTCCTTCCCCGGGCTCATCCTGGCGGTGACCGCGACCAGCTCGTCCACGGCATGCGTGGCCGGCCAGACGTACGGGGCGAGCCCGTGCGCCTCCAGCGCGGCGCCGACCACGGTCCGCCCGATGAACGCGCTGCGGACGTCACCCGGCAACGTGAAACTCAGCCCGAGCCCACGCCCGGAACGGCCCTTCGGGCGGAGATAGGGCCGGGGGTGCGGCTGCGGGTTCGTTCGCAGGGTGGCCTGCGGATACGGGTACGGATACGTGAACGGGACCGGCATACGTGTCTCGGCGGCGGCCGGACAGAGTGCGGCGATCGGAGATGAGTGCATGGCTGACTCCCCTGATGTGAGTGGTGAGTTGGCGGTGTCTCTCGTTTCGCGTGGGCGCGCACGGGTGGCTCACCTGTTGTGTTGCGGACGAGCAGTGGCCTGTCTCCCTGACGCGGGACCGCCCCTCCCAGGGCAGGAGGTTGCGGGCAGGACCGCGTGATGCACTTCCGGCTCGTCTTGACTGGGTGAGCGGTGCGTCACCTAACGTAGTACTCAGAGGGCAAAATTACCCCTCTCTATCGGAGAATGAACCCTTTCGTGGTCGAGCGGGACGCGCAAGCGGCAGACTGCCGATGACCGCATGCGGAAAGGAACGGCATGGCAGCAAGGACGTCTCCTACCGAACGTCAGAGGCGGCTCGGCGCCGAGCTGCGAAGGATGCGCACATCGGCCGACGTCTCAGCCGAGTACGCGGCCGGCCTGCTCGGCGTGGACCGGGGCAAGATCTCGAACATCGAGGCCGGAACCCGTCCCATCAGCCCCGATCGACTGCGCACTCTGGCCTGCAACTGCGACTGCACCGACGCCAAGTACGTCGAAGCACTTGTCGAGATGGCCCAGTCACGCGGACGCAGCTGGTGGGAGAGATATCGAGGACTGCTTCCCCAAGGTCTTCTCGACATTGCGGAATTGGAGATGTGCGCGGTACGCATGCGAGCTGCCTACTCCGTACACATGCCAGGCCTCCTGCAGACCTCGGACCATGCCCTGGCCCTGTTCCGCGTGGTGATCCCCCAGCTGCCGGAGCGAGAGATTGCGCTCAGGCTTGCACATCGCGCGGAACGGCAGGAGATCCTGAACGGGGAGAAGCCGCCTCCGTACACAGGCATCGTGCACGAGGCAGCACTCCGCATGCAGTTCGGCGGCCGCACCGTGGCGCGCGCCCAACTGGAGCACTTGCTGAACAAGTCCGAGCAGCCGAACATCACACTGCTGGTCATCCCCTTCGAAGCGGGCGCGTTCCCCGGTGCCGGACAGACCGTCCTGTACACAGAGGGGCCTGTACCTCAGCTCGACACTGTGCAGATCGACAACTCGCACGGGCCCGTCTTTGTCCACTCCGACGTCCAATTGGCAAAGTACCGCGCCCACCTGGACTGGATGGAAGGGATTGCGCTGTCGCCGGTCGAGTCGCGGGCCTTCATCCACAACATCGCACGCCAACTCTGAGGAGATACCCCATGCCGGACGTCAATTGGGAAGACTCGTTCTGTGGCGAAGGAAACTCTTGCTACCGGATAGGAACCGATGAGGCGGGCAACAGCTATGTCGCCGTCGCGGGTTCCGAGGATCACTTCCTCACCGACAGCCGCGAAGCCCTCCAGCAGCTGATCCGCGACATCAAGGCCGGCAAGGCCGACCACCTGCTGTAGACAGAAACAGCCGGGCACCGCGATGCGCTCGCGGTGCCCGGCCCTTGCATGGCCACCCGCCGTCACCCCGACGACGATGCGCCGATCCGCTTCTCGAACCAGTGGTGGGCGTACGGCTCGTCGTTGAAGGCGGCGACTTCCTGGAAGCCGGAGGAGTGGTACAGGCTGATCGCGGCGCCGAGCGCCTTGTTGGTGTCCAGCCGCAATGTGTCACAGCCGTGTTGGGCGGCCCGCGCCTCCAGTTCGGCCAGGAACCTACGGCCGAGGCCGAGCCGGCGGGCATCGGGGGCGACCCACATGCGCTTGATCTCCGCCGGTGCGCCGGTCGGCAGTTTCAGACCAGCGCAGCCGATGGGTTCGCCGTGCAGCCGGGCGACCAGGAACAGGCCCCGGTCCGGGCGGAGTTCACCCGCGTCGGGCAGCAGGCTGCGCGCGGGGTCGAATCCGGTCTCGAAGAGCCCGCGCACCTCGGCGAAGTAGGCCGACAGGCAGTACGTGGCATCGGGGTGGTCGGGGTCGACGACATCCAGCGTGACGGTCGCCGCGGTGAGCAACCGGTCGACCTCGGCCATGGCCGCGACCAGCCGGGCGCGCTGTGCAGCGTTCAGCGGCTCAAGGAGGGAGCCGGCCAGTTCGTCGCTACGGACATCGAGCAGGGCGTGCTCCGCCTGCCCCTTCTCGGTGAGCCGCACGCTGCGTACACGCCTGTCGCGAGGTTGCGGCTCCACTTTCACCAGGCCGTCGGCCTCAAGGGAACGCAGCAGCCGGCTGACGTAACCGGAATCGAGCCCGAGACGCTCACGCAGGCGCCGCACGTCCTGACCCTGCTCACCGATCTCCCAGAGCAGCCGGGCCTCGCCGACAGGCCGGTCGCGGCCCAGGTAGCGGTCGTGGAGCACGCCCACACGTTCGGTGACGGTGCGGTTGAACCGGCGCACCTGATCGATTTGCGCATCCATTCTCTGACTCTAGTCAGAGAATGATGTGCGAGGCCAGTCGAGTGCAAAAGGAACTCCTGCCGCAAGCAAAGGGCCCGGCACCGCGATGTGCTCGCGGTACCGGGCCCCAGCTGTGGCGCGGTTCCTCAGGAAGACGTGCTGCGCGGGAAGGAGACCTCCACGCGACGGTTCTTCTTGCGGCCCTCTTCCGTGCTGTTGTCGGCGATCGGGTACTGCTCGCCGTAGCCACGGATCTCAAAGGTGACGGTCGAGCCGAGATCCTTCACCAACACCGCCTGCACCGCGTTGGCGCGCTGCTTGGACAGCACGTCACCGTGGGCCGACGAACCGAGGTTGTCGGTGAAGCCGAAGACACGCACCTTGGTGGCGTTCTGCTTCTTGATCTCGGCCGCGATGGCGGCGATACGGGAGTTGGCCGCGGAACTCAGCTTCGCGCTGTCCTTGCCGAACAGAACCTCGGCCTGGAGCGCGAACTTGATGCTCGCGTTGCTGTCCTCGCGACGCTCTTCGCCGCCCATGTCCTCGACGACCTGGATGATGTCGAGGACCTTGGCGGGGGCGAGCGTGGCACCGTCGACCATCTTGAGGTCGGGGTCCTTGCCGTCCACAGCTACCGGCGGAGCCGCAGATGCCTCGGTACCCGGCGGTACGCTCGGTCCGTCATCGGCCAGAGCGGCCGAGGCGCCCATGACGGATGTGCCGGCCATCAGCACTACCGCCGCAATGGTCATGCCTGCCAGTTGAATCGGACCACTCCGCATGCAGGTGTATGTCATCTCGCCCGTCACCCGGAGATCTTCAGCGACGTGGTGGCGAACGTCGGCAGGTTGAAGTCGACCTCGGTCGTCGCAGCGGGCGGCGCCGGGAACTGCATGAATACCGGGACCGACGCGCCGGGCTGGACAGCGGACATCCCGGTCGTGCACAGGCAACGACCATCGGTGTCCCGGAGGATGTAGTAGCGCTTCTTCCCGGCCTTGTCCACGAGCGTCGCCCCACCGACGGAGTTCAGGTTCTTGCTGACGATGGCGGCCTCGCCGCCGGCCCAGGCGGACGGGTTGACCACGGTCTGGCCCTGGTTCTTCAACTCGCCCTGAACCGTGACGAAGCCGCCGGAGTCCCGCTTGACCTGATTGACGACCAGCAGCATGTTCTTGTCGCCCCTGGCCTCAGCGAGCTTCACATTCGGGTCCACGTTCTCGCCGGCCGCGGTGTCCTCCTGCTTCTGCCCCTTGTCCTCGTCGGAGGCCTTCGGGGACGCGGGGGAAGACGGCGAACCGGTGTCCTTCGTCCCTCCGCCGTCGTCGGCACCGCAGCCGGTGACGGCCAGGGCCAGTGCCGCCGTCATCGAGACGGCTGCCACTACCCTTCGGGACTTGATGGAGCGCCGAATGCTCATCGCTTCTGATTCCTTTACTCGTCGTTCACTGTCAACTGTCGACCAGGTGCACGTCAAAGAGAATCTTGCTCACCTGCTCCCAGGGCGGGGGGCTGCTCGGGCTGATCTGGAGCATCTCCCCTCCCCTGCACGAGAAGAAGTACATGTCCTGGACGGTGTCGTCGTTGTAGTCGACGGACCTCCACGTGGGGCAGCGCCACTCGATGACGGCGGTGGCGTGCCCCTTGGCGAACGTGCGCTTCATGCCGGGAACAACAGACGCACCCACAGGCTTGAGAGTCTTGACGTCAACCCTGATCTTGTCCCGCTCGCCGCCGGGCATGGGAACACATCCGGGCGGGGTGAGCTTCGCGTCGTTCTCTGCGGCCATCGCCTGCGCCGCAGGGCATCCCGTGACCGGGTGCGCCTGGAGGAACATGTCCAGCATGCTCTCGGGAAGAGAAGCGAGGAACGGGCCTTCCAGCTGCTCGCGGGACTGCTGAGCGGCAGCCAGCGCGGCAGCATCTGCCGCGCCCTGGGCCCCATTGCGCAAGGCAGCGGCCTTGCCGACGGTAAAGAAGGCAAACGCGAGGAAGAGCAGGCCCGCCACCATCACAACATAGATGGGGAAAGCCTGCCCTGCCTCGCCGCGAAGCTTCGCGGTCATTAGCCGGCCTTGATCTGCGACACCAGGTCGGAGATCTTGCTCGAGATCGAGCCGCCGATGCCGGAGGCCGCGATCGCGCCGATGATCGCCACGACCACCAGGATGATGCCCAGGTACTCGAACGCCGTCTGGCCGCGGTCCTTGGCCTCGTAGCGCTTCTGGATCGCGCTGACCGTGGTGTTGGCCCAGCCGTTGATGCGAACGGCGGTCTTCAGGGTGATGTTCGACATGGTGATCCCCTCCGGGTTCGGCCGACCGGTAGCCGGCCGACTCGCAAGTTTCTTGGGTGTCGCCTGCGGTACCGGCTTCCTCCTGGCCGGTGCCGCTGGCGACATGAGAAACATACGGCGGCGCGACCCGCACGCCGGAGGGTCCCAGGACCCATTCCCGGGCCCAAAGCGTCAGTTGGGTCTGCGGCACCCCTACATGTCGCCAGGGCCCATTTCCCGTCACGGCTACGTTCACGCTCTTCTGCTCAGCCACGGTGACCACCGGCCTCGCGAACTCCGCCGCCCGTGGAGGGGGCCGTGCCGAGCCAGCGGGCGATGGCCTCGCTACGGCTCGCGCTGTGCAGCTTGGTGAAGATGCGGTTGATGTGGTTCTTGACCGTCTTCTCGCTGATGAAGCAGGTGGCGGCGATCTGCTGATTGCTCATGCCGGAAGCGATCAGCTCCATGACCTCCACCTCCCTCGAACTCAGCCCGTACTGCTGCCTGTTGAGCTTCGCACCCGGTTCCCCGGTCATGGAAGACTGTGCCACAACTGGTTGCAGATGCGAAAGACCCTGCGATGCTCGAACGGGTCGCGGCGCAGGTGGAGACGGTTCGGGCCTGGGTATATGTGCAGGCGCACCGTGTTGCTGAACGGAACTCGGGCCGTGGCCGTCGTACCCGGGCCCCTGGTACGGAACGCCCGTGGTCAGAGCCGTCCCGAGCCCCTCGGGGAGCGGTCGTCCCTGTGTGCCCGGCCCCTGGCGCATGTGGGCGAGGAGGGCGTTCGCCGCGGTGGCGGTGAAGTGGGCCCGGCCGTCCTTCGTGTCGCGTACGGCCTGCACCAGCTGATCGGCCGTGAACTCGCCGTGGACCAGATAGCCGCTCGCGCCCAGGCGCAGCGCCTCGTGGACGATCTCGTTCTCACGGCTGTAGGTCAGCATCATCACGGGCGCGATCCGCACGAGGTGCGGCAGTGCGGAGATGCCGTCCACGCCGGGCATCCGGACATCGAGCAGGACGACGTCAGGACGGTGCTGGACGGCCATGTCGTAGGCCTGGCGCCCGTCCGTCGCCTCCGCGACGACTTCGATGTCGTCGCGGCCGGAGAGCAGGACGCCGAGGCCGGCCCGGACCACCGGGTTGTCGTCGGCGACGACGACCCTCAGGGCACCGGGCACGGCCATGGGTGCCGCCGCGGGAAAGGGGGACATGGGCTCGGATGCCGCGGGCTGCTGGGAGACGGGGAACGCGTGGGAGCTGGGCTCCGAGGTGAGTGGTGTGACGTGCGGGGACGTGTGCTGGGACGCGTGGTGCTGTGCGGCCCAGTTCTGGCCCGACGCGCGGGAGACGTCGTCCGGCATCTGCGACCTCCTCTCAAGGGTCTGATGGGGGGTGAGGGTGAAGACTGAGCGGTTCAGTCGGGCTGCTCCGCGCCGGCAGTGGCGAGCAGAGCGGCGATCGGGAGTTCCAGGCGGACCTCGGTGCCCTTGGTCGCCTTCCCCTTTCCGATACGGATTCGGGCGCCGATGGAGGCGGCCCGCTCGACCATTCCGACCAGGCCGAAGTGCCCGGCGTGCCGGAGGTCGTCGAGCGTGGTGCCCGGGGGCAGGCCGCGCCCGTCGTCGTACACGCTGACGCGCAGGACATCGCCCTTCACACCTGCGAGTACGACGAGGTAGGTGGGTTGTGCGTGACGGTGGGCGTTCTCCATCGCCTCGGAGGCGATGGTGAGCAGCTGCCGGGCGACCACCTGTGGGACCTGTGGGATCGGGATGTCGTTGAGGAGCCGGAAGGTGGCGGTGAGTTCGTGGCGTCGGGTGAAGTCGTCGGCGCGGGCCCGGAGCTCGCGTGTCACGTCCACGTCTCCGTCCAGTCCGGACTCGCGGCGCAGGTCGGAGAGGAGCTCACGGGACTCGGCGGCGGCCCGGCGGGCGGCACGGGCGACCAGTTCGGCCTGGTGCTTGACGGTGAGCGGGTCCATCCGGTCGGAGGACATCGCCAGGCCGTCGGCCGCCAGCGCCAGGCCGTGCAGGGTCTTGGCCACCGAGTCGTGCATCTCCCGGGCGAGACGGGCGCGTTCGCCCTCCACCGCCTCGCTGACGGCCAGCCGTGCCTTGGTCTCGGTGAGGGCCTGACTGGCGGAACCGAAGCGGAGGAGGAGGTTACGCAACGTGACTCCCACCGCTCCGGCTATCACGCAGAAACCGGGAAGGAGAAAGGCCGTCGCGCCCGCAGCCTCCAGCCTCGGGTCGGTCCCGTACACACCGAGGACGATCGCGGTCTGGAGCGCCGCGAAGATGGCGGCACCCCGCCAGCCGTGGACCAGCCCGGCCAGCATCGGGGTGCACACGGTGACGTAGGCGAGAGTGGATTCCGGGGAGGCGGTGATCAGCAGCAGGGCACCGAAGAAGGCGTCGATGCCGAGCAGCCAGGGGTGACGCAGCAGAACCGGGCCGAAGCGCTCCCAGTCACGGAAGAGCACGTAGCTGCCCATGAAGGTGACGAGGATGGCCGAGCCGATCAGCCAGGTGGCCAGGCCCGCGGCCGTGTGATCGATGGCGAACGGTGTGGCGACGGCAATCATGGCGAGCCGGAAGCCGAAGACCTGGCGGCACATCGCCTGGAGCGCGTTGAGCTGGATCGCGAACGCCGGTCGTGCCCCGGGGTCGGCGATCGCCTGACGCACCTGCGCGTTCAGTCCCGACTGGATGCTGCCGAGTTGGAACGACATGAACGTCTCACCTCCCCTCGGCGGATCTGCCCACCGTCCGCCTCGTTCACGTCATCCGCCCATGAGGGTGCTGAAGTCGACGTTGACCCCGTAGACGAAGCCGACCGTCAGCATCACGAGCGTTCCGGGGAGAAGGAACGTGGTGACGGCGAAGGTCGCCTTGGGAACGGCCCTGGCCGCCTTCCGGCGGGCGTTCTGGGCATCCGTGCGCCGCATGTCGTTGGCTATCTGGATCAGCGTCTCGACGATCGGCGCACCGAGTTCCTCGCCCTGCTGGAGCGTGGTCACGAACATCGCGACCTGCTCCGAGTCATTGCGCTTGCGCAGCTGCTCGAACGCCTCGCGGCGGCTGACGCCCATGTCCATCTGACGCAGGGTGATGCGCAGCTCGTCGGCCCAGGGACCCTCGTACTTGTCGGCGACCCGGGCCAGTGCCTGCCGGAAGCCGAGACCGGCGGAGACCACGACGGCGAGCACGTCGAGGAAGTCCGGAAGCGTCCGGTCGATGTGGTCGCGCCGGATGCGGACCGCGGACCAGATGCCGACCTCGACCCAGAACAGTCCGAAGGCGATCAGCGCCAGGGAGAGCAGGACCTGCCCGCGGATGATCATTGAGAAGGCGCCGAGCAGGCCGAGTGCACCGTAGACGGCTCGGCGGGCAGCGTAACGGTCGATGGTCAGACCGCCGGGGTTACCCGCCATGTCGATCTGGCGGCGCTTCTTGTTGACCGCCTTGGGGCCCATCATCCGAAGCACCATGGGGGCCCAGCGCATGCCGAGACGGTCGATGCCGGAGCCGACCGCACTGGTACGGGTCGAGCCGACTTCCAGAGCGATCGCAAGGTCACCGGGGAGTTTCGCGTCGGCACGGTACATGCGGACGCCCGCGATGGCTCCGAAGACCGCGAGTCCTATGACGGCTGCCAGCAGCAGGTCCATGTGTGCGCCGCCCATCAGACGTCGATCCTGGAGAGGCGTCGGATCACTATGAACCCGATCGCGTAAAGGGCAAGGGAGACGATCACCGCCACCTGGCCGATGAACGCCCCGGTCATACGGTCGAGAGCGCCGGGCATGACCGCGTTCATCAGGAGCATGGCGCCCAGGCCGAAGGCGGGAACGGCGTAGGCCGTGACCGTCACCTGGGAGAGCTGGGTCTTGACCTCGCGCCGGGTCTCCTTGCGCTCCTCCAATGTCTCGGTGAGGTTGCGCAGCGAGCTGACGACCGTACCGCCGGCCCGGTTGGAGAGGACCAGGGTGGTCACGAGGACGACGAGCTCGCGGGAGGGCAGGCGGTCGGTGAGTTCGCTCATCGCGTCCTCAAGGGGCTCGCCCACGGCGAGACGCCGGGAAACCCTTGCCAGTTCCTCACCGGCCGGGTCCTCCATCTCATCCGCCGCCATGCCGATGGACGTACGCAGCGCCAGGCCGGCCTGGGTGGCGTTGGCCAGGATGCGGGCGAGCTCGGGAAGCTGGTTGATGAAGTGTTCGGTGCGCTTGGTCCGCTGCCAGTTCAGGAAGGCGTTGGTTCCCCAGAGGCCGATGAGCGCGGCGACCGGACCGAAGAAGCTGGCGAGCATGGCCGAAGCGATCATCCAGAGCCCGGCCAGGGCGACGACGGCGTAGACGAAGAACTCGCCCGGGGTGATCTCAAGGCCGGTGGCGGCCAGTTTCAGTTCGAGCTTCCGGCCCAGGCCGGTCTTCCGCAGCCGGCTGTCCAGTGCCCGAAACCGGCGACGGCGGCCCGCCTCCGGTATGTGCCCGGTGTGCGAGAGCCGGTCCACCAGGGCGTCCCGGTCGGCCCTGCCACCGCTGTAGGCGTGCAGACCCGCGACGCCGGTGACACCGGCGAGCAGCGTGACGCCGATGGAGAGAAGAGGGAGATTCGTCATGGCTCGGTACCTAGTTGGCCTCTCGGGTGGCGAGCTGTTCGGCGGATTCGGCAACCCCGAAGGCCTGCGGGATGGGCTGGCTGGCCATGTAGAGGCGCTCGGCGATCTTGCGCGGAATCGGGAGGTACTTGAACTCGCCGTTGATCCGTCCTTCGGCGTCCATGGGCTGGGCGTCGAACCGGGCAACGGACACGATGCGGTAGGGGTCCCTGCCGTGTGAGTCGAGAACGGCGATCTCGGTGATCTTGCGGGAACCGTCGGCGTGGCGGGTGAGCTGGACGATCACGTCGACGGCGCTGTTGATCTGGTCGTGCAGCGCCTCGAACGGGATCTCGATCTCCGACATCGAGGCCAGGGTCTGCAGACGCATGAGCGCGTCCTCGGCGTTGTTGGCGTGGACGGTGGCGAGCGAGCCGTCGTGACCGGTCGACATGGCCTGGAGCATGTCGAGCGACTCGCCGCCACGGACCTCACCGACGACGATGCGGTCGGGACGCATACGCAGGGAGTTGCGGACCAGGTCACGGATGGTGATCTGGCCCTTCCCCTCGACGTTCGCCGGCCGGGACTCCAGCCGGATGACGTGGCTCTGCTGGAGCTGGAGCTCCGCGGAGTCCTCGATGGTGACGATGCGCTCGCTGTCGGGGATCAGGCCGGAGAGCGCGTTGAGGAGTGTCGTCTTCCCGGTACCGGTGGCTCCGGAGACGATCACGTTGAGTTTCGCCTGGACGAGCCCGGACAGCAGAATCAGCATCTGGTCGTCGAGCGAGCCGACGTTGATCATTTCCTGGAGGGTGAAGGCCCTCGGGAACCGTCGGATGGTGAGCGTCGCACCGGTGAGCGAGAGCGGCGGGATGATGACGTTGACACGCTCACCACTGGGTAGACGCGCGTCAACCATGGGGTTTGACTCGTCGACGCGGCGGTTGACCGTCGACACGATGCGTTCGATCGTCTGCATCAGCTGCTCGTGCGAACTGAAACGCATCGGCAGTTTCTCGACCTTGCCGCTGCGCTCGACGAAGATCTGGTCCGGTCCGTTCACCATGATTTCGGTGATGGACGCGTCCTCGAGGAGCGGCTCCAGAATGCCGAGCCCGAGGGCCTCGTCGACGACCCGGCGGATCAGCTGGGTGCGTTCGACGGTCGAGAGGACCGGCCCTTCGCGGCTGATGATGTGGCTGAGCACGCGCTCCAGCCGCGCTCGCCGGTCTGCGGCGGCGAGCGACGACATCTCGGCCAGGTCGATCTCTTCGAGCAGCTTGGCGCGGTAGGTGGCCACCATGTGGCTGTCCTCCCGCGCCCCGCCGTTCTTCTCGGGGGCGGTCATGCGTGCCCGCAGACTCATTGCGTAACTCCTCGCTCAGACGTGCTTGTAGTGCTCCGGTGTTGCGATGCGGGCCCCGCTCACCCTCGCGGCATGGTGGAACTCCGGCTGGCCCAACCCCAGTCGTCGATTCCGGGCACGACGGAGGGAATCCGCACGCGAGTGGTGTACGTGACGTCGCCGGATCCACCGTGGCGCCTGAACTTCGAGTTCTTGTGGCTTCCGAGCCAGTCGCTCATCGCGTCGCGCCCCGCCTGCTCGGAATCCCCGCGCGACATGTCCTGGGTGGCGGTACGCGCGGCCGCGCGAGCACCCGTGCCCGCCTGGTTGGCGGCGTAGGCCGCGACCCCCAGCTGAATCGCGAAGAGGCCCACCAGGAGCAGCAGCGGGATGAAACCCATGTACTCGATGGCGACCTGCCCGCGGTCCCGGCGGGTTGCGGCGGTCTTCCGGTCCGGTGTGTGTGCGCGCATGCTCATCGCTCGGCCTCCAGCGGTGACGCGGCGTTGCCCTCGATGGTCATCGGCCAGTTGAGTACTCCGGGTACCAGTACCGGCACCCGCAGCTTCACCGTGGCCTTGTACAGCGCGCCGGAGCTCTCGCACTTCGTCCGCTTCATGGACTCCCGCCAGACCGTCGGCAGGTCTTCCTCGGCCGCGTCCCGGCATGCCTGTCCACGCATGCTCTGTGCGATGGCACCCTTGTGCGCCGCCTGGTCCGCCGAGTTCCCCGCCAGGGAGAACGTGTAGCCGATCAGCGCGCACTGCCACAGCGCGATCAGCAGCAGGATGATCAGCGGTGTGACGCCCAGGAACTCGATCGCGGTCTGCCCCCGGTCACGCCCACGGCCGAGGAGACGGGCGCGCATTCCGTCCCCGGCCGGGGCGGCGTCACCGTAACGCCTTCCCCGTATCTCCGTGTCTTTCGTCTCGGTAAGTGCCATTGGTCAACTTGCCCCCTAGGTCGTCGGCCGTTTCCTGGAGTCGCCGTCGCGGTCGCGTCGGCGCCCGATCGAGCCTCGGTCGTTCTTGAACTTCGCGCCGGTCTTCACGCCGGTCTTCGCGCCGTTCTTCTCCTTCTCAGGAACCTTGACGATGCCGAGCTCGCCCGCAAGGGCCCAGAGGGCCTGTTTGACCGTGCTCTTGGAGTCGAGTTCGTGCAGCCGGCCGGCGTCGACGACGGCCTGGAGTTCCTTGAAGTTCGCCGGAATCGCGGTGTTGGCCGTGCTGGTGCCGGTGATCTTCTCGATCAGCTGCGGCTGGATCTCGGTGTTGCGGATGAAGCGGTTGACGACGGTGACCGTCTCCTCCGCCTTGCGGATCTGGAGCCGGTCCCACATCCGTACGACTCGCTTGGCGCCGCGCACCGCGATCACATCGGGTGTGGTGACCAGCAGTGCCGTGTCTGCCATCTCGATGGCCGCCGCGCTGGCGCCCTGGAGCTGGCTGCCGCAGTCGACGATCAGGACCTCGTAGCGCGAGCGCATGGCGCTGACGATCTGCCGGGCCGAGCGGTCGCTGACCTCCTCGGCGCTCTCGCCCTCGCTGGGTGCCAGGAGCAGCGCCAGTCCGGTGCCGTGGCTGAACACGGCGTCGGACAGGACGCGCGGCGATATGTCGGTGATCGTCGACAGGTCGACGATGGACCGCCGGAACTGCACATCGAGGTACGAGCCGATGTCACCGGCCTGGAGGTCCATGTCGACCAGGGCGACGCTGCGCCCGGACGCCTGGGCCGCCAGGGCTATCTGTACGGCGGTGAGGGTGGTCCCGACACCGCCCTTGGCGCCGCTGACGGTGATGACCGTACCGCCGGGACCGGTGAAGACATCGTTCCCGGTGGTCAGGTGGCGGCGGACTCCGACGGACCATTGGGCCGCGGATTGAACCCTGTTGGCCAATTCCTCGTAGCTGAGGGGGAGGGTGACGACGCCTCGTGCGCCCGACTCCATCGCGTTCGAGAACAGACCGGGGGTGACATCGGCGGTGATCAGCACGACCCCTATGGCGGGGAAGCGCAGGGAGACCTCCCGGATCAGTTCCAGGGCCGGCACCGGTCCGATCCGCTCGTGGACCAGCACGACCTCGGGCAGATCGTCGAGCGACTCGCCCGCGAGGCGGGCGAGGGTGTCGATGAGCTGGGTCGAGTCGCTGACCGGAGCAGCGGGCTCCGCCTCGGGGAGCTGGCTGAGCAGGGTGGTGACGGATCTGGCCGCGTCGACGTCACCGACGGCCGGGAGGATCCTCGTGGTCATTCGATCCTCACTTGTCCTTGTCGAGCGTGTAGGTGCGGTCGCCCGGACGGATGGTGCTGTCGCTGCCGGAGGCGAGGAGCGCGAGGCGTACGTGCTCCGCGAAGGACTCGGCGTAGGCGATGCGCTGGGTGTCGAGCGTGTTGAGCGCGAAGGTGATCGGCACGGCCTCGGTGCCCATGTTGGACTTGCCGTCGTGGTTGGGCTCCAGGGCGGTCAGCTTGCCGACGTCCAGGACCTTGGCGTTGGAGACGATGACCTTCGACTGGGAGGGATCGCCGTCGCGCTCACCGGCGAAGGTGGCGTAGATGTTGACGGTGGCGCCGGGGGTGATCTTGCCCGCGACACCGGTCGCGGCGTCGATCATGATGGCGATCTCCTGCTCCCCGGGCTGCAGTTCGGGGCGGCGCTGCATCATGTCGGACTGGAGCAGGGAGCCCTTGCGCAGCTGGGTGACGGCGATCTTGCCGTTCACCTCGGAGAGATCGGTGACCGCGTTCTGGGACAGCCAGCGCTTGGGCATCGAGATCTTCTCGAACTGCCCGGAGGACAGTGCGGTATAGGGCGCTACGTCGGACTTCAGCTGGTAGGCCGAGACCTCCGGCCCGACCTTGGAGTTGACATCGCTGATCACCGAGAGCACGCCGGCGAAGGCGCCGAAGGCGCACAGAACCGACAAAAGCAGGAGTATCACGCCGCGGCGCTGACGGGAGTTCATGGGCCGGACAACCTCGTTCGATTCGGATGCTTGGGGCAGCGGACAGAAGGGCGTCTACGGAGGAAAGCGGAAGCGCTAGGACTGCGGTGGTGCGAGCGCTCCATGGCTGAGGACACCGGCAGAGTGCATTCGGTTCTCGGCTGCGGGTAGCGGGGAGGAGCAGAACCCGCAGCGGTCACCGATGAGTTCCATTCCGCACCAGTGGCAGTTCTCACGGCGTACGGAGGCCACCAATTGGTACAGGACGGAGATGTCTGGCAGGTAGGCGGCGAATTCCACCAGTTTTCCGGTTCCCCACCATGCCGGGGATTCGGACGGAAGTGCGGACTCGTGAATGGACTGGACCTGCCACGCGGGCGCGAGGGTCTCCTTCACCCACTCCGACTGGGACTGCCCTTTGGCAGTCATCAGGTGGGTGCCGAATTCGGGTCCGGTCGGCGGGTCGGCCTTCGGGCCGACCCTGACGAGCTGCGGTTCGGGTCCCGCGACCACGGCGAACAGCGAGCCGGGCACCCAGGACTTCGCATGGGTCCTGAGGTCGACCGGGACCCGGTCGAACTTGGTGACGGAGTGGAGCAGGGCGCCCGCGTGGATGTAGTGCGTCAGCAGCCGGGCGGCGGAGGCGACCACTCCGGGGCTGAAGTCACAGATGGACAACTGGCGCAGCTGCCTGACGAGTACGGCGACGCCCAGCGGCGGGAGGTCCACCTTCACCAGGGCGATGCGGTCGCTCTCCAGGACCGAGCGCACGGAGTAGAGCCGGCGCTCGTGCGCGGGCGAGATGCCGGACGGATAGACGGCGACTACATAGCCGTGCTGTTCGAGCAGCACGTGCATGTCACCGATGGCCATCTCCAGCGCCTGGGCATCGGGTGCCTGCAGCAGGGCGGCTGTCGGTGTCTGCTGATCGGTCGGAGGTAGTACCAAGTCAGCACTGGTCACTGCTATTGCGGTCGGCACGCTGTTCCCCGTTTCGGCTCCGGCCGGACGCCGGTCATGACGTCGGCCGCAATCGCTCCTGCTCCGCGGTTCTGCCTCAGCACTTTATCCACGTCTTACCTGGCAGAGAACACTTTTCGGAGGCCAGTCCGACAACATGTGCGAGGCGCCCGCGTAACGCCTGAGTGCTAAATCGGATCAAATCGAAAATGGTCAACTTCTGTACAACTGCGGAGGGTTACGGGTCCACCTCCCGGCCACCTTGCCCCGGGAATTCATCCGCGCACGTCAGCGCGGATACGGAACCTTGCGCACCGGCTTCGCGCCGGGGGCCGGATCGTCACTGTCCGAGCACCCCGCCTCTTCACCCGTGCGCGACCCCGAGAGGTCAACAAAACGTCAATTCACAGGCGCGCCGCCTGGACTTCGACGGCCCGCGGAGGCCACCGCGGGGCGCAAGCGGAGCACGCACGGACACATCCGGCGGACACGATCACCGCAGGTCTCGTTGCCAGAGGTCTTGACAACTTGATTGGTCTGGACCAGTTTATCGGCCAGCGGTGGCCACCGTTCCTCAACTCCACATCCCCTTCTTCTCCCCGTCACCTCCAGGACGGTCCGGAGTACCGCCGGTCCCCCGCCGGCTCCTCCCCGGGCACCCCCGGCAGGCATCCCCAACTCCCCACGGAGGCAGCAAGTGGAACGTTCCCCCCTCAGCGGCCACAGAATCCACAGGCGCCGCCGAATCCGGCTCGGCGCCACCATGGCCGTCCTCGCGGCCGGCGCGCTGACCGCCACGGGTCTCGCCGGAAGCGCCCAGGCCGCCGACATCAACGTCGCCAAGAACGCCGGCTTCGAGTCCGGGCTCGCCAACTGGTCCTGTACGGGCGGCAGCGGCACCACGGTCTCCTCCCCCGTGCACGGCGGCACCGCCGCCCTCAAGGCCACACCGGCCGGCCAGGACAACGCGCGGTGCACGCAGACCGTGGCCGTGAAGCCCAACTCGACGTACACGCTCAGCTCCTGGGTACAGGGCGGGTACGCGTACCTCGGCGCGAGCGGCACCGGCACCACCGATGTGTCGACCTGGTCCCCCGGCTCCGGCGACTGGACGCAGCTCACCACCACCTTCAAGACCGGCGCGAGCACCACCTCGGTCGACGTCTACACGCACGGCTGGTACGGGCAGTCCGCCTATCTGGTGGACGACGTCTCGGTCAACGGCCCCGACGGCGGGGGCGGCACCGACCCGGAGCCGACCATTCCGTCCGCCCCGGCCGGGCTCGCGGTCGGCGCGACCACCTCCTCCTCCGTGTCCCTGTCCTGGAACGCGGTGTCCGGCGCGACCGGCTACACCGTCTACCGGGACGGCCAGAAGGCGACCACGGCCACCGGGAACTCGACGACCGTCACCGGGCTGGCAGCCGACACGGCGTACCAGTTCGCGGTGACCGCCACCAACGCGGCCGGCGAGTCCGTCAAGTCGACGACGGTCAGCGGCCGTACGGCCAAGGAGGGCGGCGGAAACCCCAACCCCGGCACCTCCGTCCCCAAGCATGCGGTGACCGGCTACTGGCAGAACTTCAACAACGGCGCGACCGTGCAGAAGCTCAGTGACGTACCCGCGAACTACGACATCATCGCGGTCTCCTTCGCCGACGCCACCACCACGCCGGGCGCCGTCACCTTCAACCTGGACACGGCGGGCCTGAACGGCTACACCGTCGACCAGTTCAAGGCCGACGTCAGGGCGAAGCAGGCGGCCGGGAAGAACGTCATCATCTCGGTCGGCGGCGAGAAGGGCTCCATCTCGGTCAACAGCGACGCCTCCGCGACCAACTTCGCGAACTCGGTCTACTCGCTCATCCAGGAGTACGGCTTCAACGGCGTCGACATCGACCTGGAGAACGGCCTCAACTCCACGTACATGACGAAGGCACTGCGCTCGCTCTCGCAGAAGGCGGGCTCGGGCCTCGTCATCACGATGGCCCCGCAGACCATCGACATGCAGTCCACCGGGGGCGAGTACTTCAAGACGGCACTCGGCATCAAGGACATCCTGACCGTCGTCAACACGCAGTTCTACAACAGCGGTTCGATGCTCGGCTGCGACGGCAAGGTGTACTCGCAGGGCTCGGTGGACTTCCTCACCGCGCTCGCCTGCATCCAGCTGGAGGGCGGCCTCGACCCGTCGCAGGTCGGCCTCGGTGTGCCCGCCTCCCCGAGCGGCGCGGGCAGCGGCTACGTCTCGCCCTCGGTCGTGAACGCGGCCCTGGACTGCCTGGCCGCCGGCACCAACTGCGGCACGTTCAAGCCCTCGAAGACGTACCCCGGCATCCGGGGCGCGATGACCTGGTCGACCAACTGGGACGCCAAGTCGGGCAACGCCTGGTCGAACGCGGTGGCCCCGCACGTGCACGGCCTGCCGTAACCAACGGCCGGTGCGTGACCGGCGCCTGGTACGCACCACACTGCCGGTGCGCACCACACGGCAGGCGGCCCCGACCGCCCGCCGGCATCAATGACCAGCAGCGCCGCCGCTCCCCCGGCGGCGCTGCTGCACGTTCCGGGTCCGGCGGCCGTCCGGCTCCTGTCCCGGACCGGCAACAGAGTGTCCGGGACTTCCCTCATTCCATGGCCGTTCGAGCGCACACGTGGCACCGTTGTCGGGCTCGACGGTGATGCGACAGGGGGAGAGTCATGGCCGGGGCGCGGGTGCAGGCACTGGGCGCGGACGATCCGGAGACGCTCGGACCGTACCGGCTGATCGGACGGCTGGCGTCCGGTGGCATGGGGCGGATCTATCTGGCGCGCGGCGGAGAACGCGGCGGCCGGGGGCTCGTCGCCGTGAAGACGCTGCTGGCCGAGGGGAGCGTCAGCCACACCGACCGGCGGCGCTTCGCGCGCGAGGTGTCGCTCGCGCAGCGGGTCGACAGCGCGTACACGGCGCGCGTACGGGACTCCGACGCGGACGCCGAGCGGCCGTGGATGGCCATCGACTACATCGCCGCACCCTCGCTCGCCGAACTCGTCCGCACCTGTGGGGTGCTGCCCGCTTCAGCCGTACGGTGGATCGCCGCCGGGACGGCGGAGGCGCTGGTCACCCTGCACGGCCTGGGCATCGTCCATCGCGATGTGAAGCCGCAGAACGTGCTGCTGCCGCTGGACGGCCCCCGGGTCATCGACTTCGGCATCTCGCACGCCAGCGACCTCACGCTCACCGGGCTCACGCTCGGCACGATCGCCTTCACCTCTCCCGAGCAGGCGCGCGGCGAGGCGTCGACGGCGGCCTCGGACGTGTACTCGCTGGGCGCGACGCTCTTCCTGCTCGCCACGGGACGGCCGCCGTACGCCTCGGACGGCGACACCCTGCGGTTGCTGGCCCGCGTCCAGCGCGGTGAACTCGACCTCGACGGACTGCCCAAGGAACTCGTCGCGACGATCCGGCCCTGTCTCGCCGCCGACCCGGCCGGGCGCCCGACCCCCGCCGCACTGCTCGCCCGCTTCCGCCGGGACCAGGCGGGCCTGCCCGCGTCGCACAGCGGTACCCGCTGGCTGCCCCCGCGGTGGACGGAACTGATCGGTGCGTACGCGACCCAGGGCCTGGAACTCGCGAACGCCCGCCCCGCGAACCCGGCGGCCCCGACCGTCGACGCACCCACGAACGTGGTGCCGCCGCCCCGCCCGACGATGGTCTACACGGAGGAGCGCAAGGCCCGCGCCGCCCGCGACCGCGCCCGCCGCGACCGTACGCGCCAGGAGCTGGCGGCGCTCGCGGAGCTGGCGGAGCGGCAGCGGGCGGAGCAGGCCGAACGGGAGCGTGAGGAGCGCGAACGGGCCGAACGGGCCGAACGCGCCGAACAGGAAAGCGCGGAGCGCGAAAGGGCGCAGGCGGCCCGCCAGGAGGCACAGCGCGCCGAGCGGGAGCGCGCGGAGGCCGCCCGCCAGGAGGCCGCGCGCGCCGAGCGGCAACGGGCCGCGCAGGAACAGGCCCGGCGGGAGGCGGCCGCGCGGGAGCGGGCCGAGAGGCAGCGCGCGCAGGAGGCCGCCCGCGCCGAGCAGGCGATCCGCGCCGCGCGTGCGCGGGCGGCCGCATCCTCCGGCAACGCCGCATCCTCCAACGCCTCGGCCGGCAACGCCTCGTCCGCCGGGGGCACGACGCGCCCGTCGGGCGGCTCCTCGGGCAGCTCCTCGAACTGGGGCTGGCTGATCGCCGTCGCCGTCGTCGTCGCCCTGGTGATCTGGCAGCCCTGGGACACGTCGGGGAAGGCGGGCGGCAGCGGCGGCTCCTCCGCCGGCACCACCACTTCCGGTGCCGTCACATCCGGCAGCGGTCTCGACACCCACTCCGACGAGAACACCGGCACCGGCGACAGGAGCGACGGCTCCGGGGGCACCTCGGACGAGTCGGACAGCACCTTCGACGAGCCGACCCCGACCCCGACCCCCACACCCACACCCACACCGACCCCGACCTCGACCCCGACCCCCACACCGACACCCGACGCCACCGACCGGGCGTTCCGCGCCGTGAGCGCCGGCGACTGTCTCAATGTGTACGGCGACGGGCACGGCAAGATGAGCGCCACGACCCCGGTCCGGGTCAACTGCCGTGCCTGGAACGCCTATATGCATGTCAACCGGGTCACCTCGCAGTCCGGGGAATCCAGCTCCTGCGACACGGGGCAGGGCTTCACCTGGTGGCACAAGTCCGGTGTGGACGGTATCGAGCGCACGCTCTGCCTCGACCGGGTCTACCAGGTGGGCCAGTGCTTCCCCGCGCAGGTCCAGGGGGCCGTCAACGCCGATCTGACGGTGGTGCTGTCCTGCAACTCGTCGACCGTCCCCCGGGCCGGCCAGTCCATCCTCCGGATCACCGGGTACTACCGGGCGCCCTCGGCCGGGACCAACTGGACCTGCCCGGCAGGGAGCGGGCAGCGGTTCTGGTACTGGCAGGTGAACAACGGCCGGAGCATCATCTGCGCCTCGGCGGCCTGACCGGGCGCGCCCCGGCACCCCGCCCGCACTCCGGCGCGGCGGAGGCGCCGGTCACCCTCCACCGGGGTGCGGGCCTGCTCCGGCGCGCTGCGGGACGGGGACGTGCCTGGGACGGGGACGTGCCTGGGGCGGGGACGTGCTCGGCCCGGGCACGGGTGCGGACCCCTGTCCGTGCTGATCCGTCCGTTGCTGATCTGTCCGTTGCCGGTCCGTCCGTTGCCGGTCCGTCCGTTGCCGGTCCGTCCGTTGCCGGTCCGTCCGTTGCCGGTCCGTCCGTACCGGGCCGGAACGCCGGCCTCCCGAAGGCCCGCCGGGACCGGGGTTCCTGCGGGCCTTCGGGTCCGGGCGGCAACCGCCGGGTGTCACGGCCGGAAGCCGACGAGGTCCTAGATCACCAGACTGAGCAGCGCCGCCACCGCGAACCCCGCGACCGACAGGACCGTCTCCAGGACCGTCCAGGACTTCAGGGTGTCGCGCTCGGAGATGCCGAAGTACTTCGACACCATCCAGAAGCCGCCGTCGTTCACGTGCGAGGCGAAGATCGAGCCGGCCGAGATCGCCATGATGATCAGGGCCAGATGGGCCTGCGAGAGGTCCTGGCCCTCGACCAGGGGGACGACGATGCCGGCGGTGGTGACGATGGCGACGGTCGCCGAGCCCTGGGCGACGCGCAGGACCACGGAGATCAGCCAGGCGAGCAGGATGACCGGCAGGCCGACGTCGTCGAAGGTCTTGGCGAGGGCGTCCGCGATGCCGCTGGCCTTGAGGACGGCGCCGAACACGCCGCCCGCGCCGACGACCAGCAGGATGTTGCCGACCGGCTTGAGGGATGAGGTGGACACCGATTCGAGGGACTTGCGGGACCAGCCGCGGCGGATGCCCAGCAGGTAGTACGCCAGCACCAGCGCGATCGTCAGGGCGACGAAGGGATTGCCGAAGAACTCGATGACGGAGCGCGGGGTGGAGGGGTCCAGCGCGATGGAGGAGAACGTCGCGGCGAGGATCAGCACCAGTGGGGTGCCGATGATCGTGAGCACGGTGGAGAGCGCGACCGGCTCCTCGCGCGGGGTGACTCCGGCGGCCCGCTGCTCGGCGACGACCGCCGCCCTGGCCTCCTCGGCGGCCTCGACCATGTCCTGCGGGACCGCGACGAATATCCGCTTCCCGATCCACGCCGCGTAGCCCCAGGCGGCGAGGACGGACGGGATGCCGACGACGGCGCCCATCAGGATCACCCAGCCGAGGGAGACGTGGAAGAGTCCGGCGGCGGCGACCGGCCCCGGGTGCGGCGGCAGGAAGGCGTGGGTCATCGAGAGGCCCGCCAGCAGCGGCATCGCGTAGAGCAGGATCGACTTGCCGGAGCGTTTGGCGGCGGCGTAGACGATCGGCGCGAGGACGAAGATGCCGACGTCGAAGAAGACCGGGATGCCGAAGATGAGGCCGGTCAGGCCCATGGCGAGCGGGGCGCGCTTCTCTCCGAAGAGATTCAGCAGGCGGGTGCTCAACACCTCGGCGCCGCCGGAGACTTCGAGGATCGATCCGAGCATCGTGCCGAGCCCGATGATGATCGCCACATGGCCGAGGATGCCGCCCATGCCGGATTCGATGACGGAGACGGCGGCGGACCTCTGGACCGTGCCGAAGAGTTCGGTGACGGAGAGTCCGGCGCCCAGGCCGACGGCTATGGAGACGGCGAGCAGCGCGACGAACGGCTGCAGTCTGACCTTGATGATCAGGAAGAGGAGGAGCGCGATTCCGAGGGCGGCGACGGTGAGCAGACCGGTGGTGCCGTCGATCAGCACCAGGATGCCACCGGTGTGGGGCGGTGTCTCGGCCGGTGGTGGGGCTGCGGCGAGCAGCATGCGTAACTCCGTTGTCGGAGACGGTTTTCGGGTGTGGGGGAGCGCGGCACGGCGCCCCCACGAGGTGGAGCGCCGTGCCGTGCGCGTGGAGCCGGTGCGGCAAGTGGATCAGCTGGTTCAGCCGAGTACCGCGAGCGCGTCGATCTCGATCAGCAGGCCCTTGGGCAGGCCGACGTAGACCGTCGTACGGGCGGCGGGGGCCGCCTTGAGGTTCTGCTCGGCGAAGTAGGAGTTGTAGATCTCGTTCATCTCGGCGAAGTGGTCCACGTCCGTGAGGTAGACGCGCATCATCATCACGTCGTCCCAGCTCGCGCCGCCCTCCTCCAGGATCGCCTTGACGTTGGCGAAGGTCTGGAGGGTCTGCTCGCGCAGCGTCGGACCGGCAGGGGTCGGGGCCTGGCCCTCGACGGCGGGCAGGAAGCCGACCTGGCCGGCGACCTGGAGGATGTTCCCCTTCTTCACCCCGTGCGAGAACTTCGCGGGGGGCGTGGTGTGGGTGCTCGGGGTGAGGGCGATCTTCTCGGTCATGGCTGTTCAGGCTTTCTTGGGTCGGGTGGTGCCGGAGTACTCCCGGCTGATGGAGTCGGCGGTGCGGCGCACCAGCGGGAGCAGAGTGAGGAGTTCCTCGGCCGTGACGACGACGTTGGGCGCGGAGACCGACATCGCGGCGACGACCCGCCCGTCCGCACCCCGGATGGGGGCGCCGATGCAGTTGATGGACTCCTCGTGGCCGCCGAGGTCGGTGGCCCAGCCCTGTTCGCGGACGGCGGTGAGCTCCTTGAGGAAGGCACCGGCGTTCGGGGTCGAACGGGACGTGTACATGGGGTAGTCGAGCTTCTCGGCGACGGCGCGCCGCTCGGGCTCGGAGAGGTCGGCGAGGAGCAGCTTCGCGACGGCGGCGACGGTGATCGCGACGGGCTTGCCGATCCGCGAGTACATCCTGACCGGGTAGCGGCTCTCGACCTTGTCGATGTAGAGGACCTCCTGTTCCTCGTACACCGCGAGATGCACGGTGTGACCGCAGCTCTCGTTGAGTTCGACGAGGTGGGGGTGGGCGATCTCCCGTACGTCGAGGTTCTCGACGGCCTCCTGCGCGAGGGCGAAGAGGCGGGCGCCGAGGCGGTAGCGCTGGTCCTGCTGGCGGTAGACGAGTCCGTGCTCGTGGAGCGTACGGAGCAGGCGCAGCGCCGTGGACTTGTGGACGCCGAGCCGCTCGGCGACCTGGCCGAGGTCGGCGGGTCCCTGGGCGAGCAGCGGCAGGATGCTCAGCGCCCGGTCGACGGTCTGACTCATGTCGTACGTACCTCCTGGTCGTCCCCCGTCCACCCGGGGCCGAGACGAAGTCTCCCCCAGGCCTCGTCGTCCAGGGCGGCAAGGGCGTCGGCGTGCGCGCGGGCCGGCGGGGCGGTGAGGTCGCCGGGGACGGTGAGAACGGCGGCGGCCATGAGGTGGCCGTGCCGGACGCGGTCGCGCACGGGGAGGTCGCGGAGGGTGGCGGAGAGGAAGCCGGCGGCGAAGGCGTCGCCGGCGCCGACGGGTGCGACTACGTCCACGCGCAGGGCGGGGACGGTGGTGACGTCGTCGGCGCCCGGGACATTGCCGGAACCGGGGAGGCCGCCGGCGCCCGAGAAGACCGTCGCGCCCTCCGCGCCCCGCTTCACGACCAGGACGGACGGCTCCGGCAGCGCCGCGCGGATCGCCTCCGCGCCGGTCACCCCCCACGCCTCCTGCGCCTCGTCCTCGCCGACGAAGACCAGGTCGCTGCGGCGGGCCAGGCCGAGGAGCACCTCGGGGGACGCGTCGGCGTCGCGCCACAGGCCGGGCCGGTGGTTGACGTCGAAGGAGATCAGCGGGCGGCCGGGGCGGGGCGCGGTCAGGTCGTGGAGCAGGTCCAGGCAGTCGGCGGAGAGTGCCGCGGTGATGCCGGACAGATGCAGGACCCGGGCCGCGGGGAGCGTCTCGTACGGGATGTTGCGCGGCGACATCGCGGAGGCGGCGGATCCGGCCCGGTAGTAGGCGACCTCGTGCACATCGGTGGCCCGGTCGGTGGCGGTGCGGAAGTAGATCCCGGTGGGCCGCGAGGAGTCGCGCCGCACTCCGGAGGTGTCGACCCCGTATCCGGCGATCGCCCCGACGAGGTGGTCGCCGAAGCCGTCCGCGCCGACCCGGCTGACCCAGGCCGTCCGGTGCCCGGCGGCGGCCAGCGCGCAGGCGACGTTGGACTCGGCGCCGCCGATGCCGCGGCCGAAGGAGGGCACGTCGGCGAGGCGTCCGGGCTGCGACGGCAGGAACGTCACCATGGACTCGCCGAGGCACACGACTTCGGCGGCCGTGGCGGCGTCGGCGGTCCTGGCCGGGGTTCCGGACACTCGGGGCTCCTCGCGGGTTCGGTGCTGCGGTTCGGGGCGCGGCGGGGGTACACGCCATTGACCCGGCGTCGGCTCGGATGTTAGACAGCGTTAAGCGATATACGCAATGGGTGTTGCATATGATGCAACGACGACTTCGATCGAGGAGGCCCCCTTGGGCGCCGACCGTCCTGTGTCCGGACTCGCCGACGAGCCCGTCGACCACCGCTTCAAGGCGCTCCCGCCCGACGCGGAGGGCCTGACCGTCGGCGCCCTCGCCGCCGAGCGGCGCAACCTCTTCGCGGGCGGCTTCACCACCCCGGTGCTCGCCCTGTCCGCCGAGTCGGTCGAGCACAACCTCGCCCTCCTGGAGACATACGCGGAGCGCCACGGGCTCGCCTTCGCCCCGCACGGCAAGACGTCCATGTCCCCGCAGCTCTTCGCCCGCCAGCTGGAGCACGGCGCCTGGGGCATCACCGCCGCCGTGCCGCACCAGGCACGGGTGTACCGGGCGTACGGGATCCGGCGGATCTTCCTCGCCAACGAGCTCGTCGACGCCGCGGCCCTGCGCTGGCTCGCCGCCGAGCTGGACTCCGATCCGGAGTTCCGCTTCGTCTGCTACGTCGACTCGGTGCGCGGCGTGGAGCTGATGGACGAGGCGCTGCGCGCGGCGGGCGCCTCCCGCCCCGTCGGTGTCGTGGTGGAACTGGGCGCGGGCGAGGGTGCCCGCACCGGTGTCCGCACCGAGGACGGGTGCGCTGCGGTGGCCGACGCGGTGGCGGCGACCGGGACCCTGCGTCTGGTGGGCGTGGCGGGTTACGAGGGCGAGGTGCCGGAGGCGTCCGGCGAGCGGGTACGGGACTGGCTGCGCCGGCTCGTCGCGCTGGCCGTCGACTTCGACCGCGCGGGGCGCTTCGCGGCCGGCGAGGAGATCGTGATCAGTGCGGGCGGCAGCGCGTGGTTCGACGCGGTGGCGGATGTGTTCGCACAGATCCCGGAGCTGTCCGCGCCGGTGCTGAAGCTGCTGCGCTCGGGCGCCTACGTCTCGCACGACGACGGCCACTACCGCCATCTGACCCCGTTCAACCGGGTGCCGGAGGAAGGGGAGCTGCAACCCGCCTTCCGGCTGTGGGCGCAGGTCGTGTCGCGCCCGTCGGCCGAGCAGGCGTTCCTCAACGCGGGCAAGCGGGACGCGGCGTACGACCTCGACCTGCCCGAGGCGCAGGTCGTGCGGTCCGGCCGGGACGGCACGGTCCGGCCCGCGACGGGTGTCTCGGTGACCGGGCTCTCGGACCAGCACACCTGGGTGCGTACGGAGCCGGGTGCGGAGCTGGAGGTCGGCGACTGGGTGGGGATGGGCCTGTCGCATCCGTGCACCAGCTTCGACAAGTGGCAGTTGATTCCGCTGGTGGCGGCGGACGGGACGGTCACGGACTACATCCGCACGTTCTTCTGATGCCCCGGGGGAGCCGCTCTGCGGGGCCGCTCCCCACCCCGCCCCTTCCCGTGTCCGGGGGCTCCGCCCCCGGACCCCCGCTCCTCGATCGCCGGAGGGGCTTGAACTGGAGCCCCTCATGGACCTGGTCATCCGTAACGCCCATGTCGTCGACGGCACCGGCGCCCCCGGCCACCGCGCCGACGTAGCCATCACCGACGGCCGGATCGCCGAGATCCGCCCCGAGGGCTCCCTGGGCCCGCGCCCCTCCGCCCGCCGCACGCTCGACGCCGACGGGCTCGTCCTCTCGCCCGGCTTCATCGACATGCACGCGCACAGCGATCTCGCGCTGCTCCGCGACCCGGACCACAGCGCCAAGGCCGCACAGGGCGTCACCCTCGAAGTCCTCGGCCAGGACGGCCTCTCGTACGCCCCGGTCGACGACCGGACGCTCGCCGAGGTCCGCCGCTCCATCACCGGCTGGAACGGCGGTGCGCCCGAGGACACGAGCATCGACTTCGACTGGCGCACGGTCGGCGAGTACCTGGACCGCCTGGACCGCAACTTCGACGGCCGGGGCATCGCGGTCAACGCCGCCTACCTCATCCCGCAGGGCACGGTCCGGATGTACGCGGTGGGCTGGGAGGACCGCCCCGCCACCGGTGCCGAACTGACCCGGATGAAGGAACTCGTCGCCCAGGGCATGGCGGAAGGCGCGGTCGGCATGTCCTCCGGCCTCACGTACACGCCCGGCATGTACGCGGGCGACGCCGAACTCACCGAACTGTGCCGGGTGGTGGCCGCGCACGGCGGCTACTACTGCCCGCACCACCGCTCCTACGGGGCGGGCGCGCTCGGCGCCTACAAGGAGATGGTGCAGCTCACCAGGAACGCGGGCTGCGCCCTCCATCTCGCCCACGCCACCATGAACTTCGGCGTGAACAAGGGCAGGGCGCCCGAGCTGCTCGCCCTGCTCGACGACGCCCTCGACTCGGGCGCCGACATCTCCCTCGACACCTACCCGTACACCCCCGGGTGCACGACCCTCGTCGCGATGCTGCCGAGCTGGGCGAGCGAGGGCGGGCCCGAGTCGGTGCTCACCCGCCTCGCGGACGACGCGACGGCGGAACGGATCCGGCACCACATGGAGGAGCTGGGCTCGGACGGCTGCCACGGTGTGCCGATCGAGTGGGACACCATCGAGATCTCGGGGGTCGGCACGCCCGCGCTCGCCGACCACGTCGGACGCACGGTCGCCGAATCGGCCCGGCTGCGCGGCGAGGCGCCGTGGGTGACCGCGCGCAGACTGCTCGTCGAGGACCGGCTCGGCTCGACGATCCTCCAGCACGTGGGCCACGAGGAGAACGTGCGGGAGATCATGCGCCACCGGGTGCACACCGGGGGCAGCGACGGCATCCTCCAGGGCGACAAGCCGCACCCGCGCGCCTACGGCACGTTCCCGCACTATCTCGGCCGGTACGTGAGGGAGTTGGGCACCCTGTCACTGGAGGAGTGCGTCGCCCACCTCACCTCGCGCCCGGCCCGGCGGCTGCGTCTGGCCGACCGGGGGTACGTCCGCGAGGGGTACCGCGCCGACCTGGTCCTCTTCGATCCGGCGACGGTGGCGGCGGGCTCCACGTTCGAGGAGCCGCGCACCCTGCCGGACGGCATCCCGCACGTACTGATCGACGGGCGGTTCGTCATCGAGGACGGCCGCCGCACCCAGACACTGGCGGGCCGGGCCGTCCGGGGAACGGGGCGCGCCGCGGGGTAGCGCGCCCGGCCCCCGCCGCCCTCACTCCCCCGCCTGCTCCTTCGCCCAGGCCAGGTCCTCCTCGGTCGGGGCGTCGTCCTGGGTGAGGCTGCGCCGCCAGTAGCCGCTGAACCGCACGGCAGCCCGGGGCAGCCCGCGCTCCTCGACCAGATGGCGGCGCAGGGCCCGCACCGCCCCCGCCTCACCGGCCAGCCACGCGGCCCCGGACCCGGCGGGCAGCCGGGCCGCCCGCACCGCGTCCGCCAGTGACCCGCCCCGGTCGCGGTGCGCCCACTGGACGGTCACGTCGCCGGGCGGGCCGAGCGGCCGCTCCTCCGCCGCGTCGGCGACCTCGGCGCAGACGAGCGCCCGCGCACTGGCCGGCAGGGACTCCAGCAGGGTCGCGATCGCGGGGAGCGCCGTCTCGTCGCCGGCCAGCAGCAGCCAGTCGGCGGCGGGCAGCGGCCGGGCGTACAGCGACGACGGGCCGACCATGCCGAGCACATCGCCGGGTCGCGCGGCCCGTCCCCAGCGGGCGGCGGGCCCGTCGTCGCCATGGAGCACGAAGTCGACCGCCATCACGTCCAGCCGACGGTCGTACCCGCGCACGGTGAAGCTCCGCATCAGCGGCCGCTCGGGCTCGGGGATCGCGAGGTACGCCTCGTACCACCGCATCCCGTACGTGTCGTCGGCCTCCGGCTCCGGCAGCCGGGGCGCCGCTTGCCCCGCCCTGGGGAAGCAGAGCTTCATCTGCTGGTCGGGCCGGTCCTCCATGAGCTCCGCCAGCGCGTCACCGGCGAAGGTGACGCGCACCGTCCGCGGAGTGATCCGCTCCACGCCGACGACCCGCACATACGAAACGGCCAACGCCTGCCCCATCGCGACCCCCACCCTTTCCGACTGATAGCTTACGCCGTAAAGAATTACCCGGGTGAAGTTACTTTACGACGTAAGGAGTCGCAAGTGGTGGTCTTTGCCGGACAGGGCGACGCCCGCCGTTCGATGTCCCTGCTCTGGCGCTCCGGCGGGCCGGAGCAGCGGGAGAGGCGCCCCGGTCCCGGCCCCCGGCCCGGGCTGAGCGTCGACGCGATCGTGACCGCAGCGATCGCCGTCGCGGACGAGGACGGCATGGCCGCGCTGTCGATGCGGGCGGTGGGCGAGCGGCTCGGCCGCACCGCCATGGCGCTCTACACCTACGTCCCCGGCAAGAGCGAGCTGCTGGATCTGATGTACGACGCGGTCCACGCCGAGCTGCCCACGGAGTACGACGACACCGGCGACTGGCGCGCGGCGCTGACCGACTGGGCCCGGGACACGCTGGCGTTCCACCTCCGCCACCCCTGGGTGCTCCAGGTCTCGCAGGCCCGCCCGGTGCTCGGCCCGCACGAGTACGCGGGACTGGACACCCTCGTACGCCTGCTGAACGCGACCGGGCTCGAAGCGCGGCTGCTGCGGCGGCTGACCGGCACGCTGTCCCACTTCGTCCGCGGCTGCGCCGGCACGGTCGCCGAGGCCCGGCAGGCCGCGGCGGCGACGGGCGAGCCGGACGAGGAGTGGTGGTTCGCCCGCTCGGCGCTGCTGGGCGAGGTGGCCCCCGACTTCGCGGAGCGCTATCCGAACCTGATGGCGATGGAGACCGGTTCCGCCCCGCAGCCACCGGCCCCCGTCCCCGGCGAGGAGGCGGTGCCGCACCTGGAGCGGGAGGCGAGGGAGACGTTCGACGTGGGACTCGGGGTGCTGCTGGACGGGATCGAGGCGGCGATCGGACGCGCGGCGACCCCCGTGAACCGCGAACGGTGAATAGCGAACGGTGAATCACGGAACGTGGGACGTGAAACGCGCGCCGCCGCCGCGACACCCGGTGACGGGCATCGCGGCGGCGACGGGTCCTTCACACGGTCACGGCTTGGGCAGCGCACACCCCGCACGGTCGAGGTCGAACGTGTTGCCGGCGCCGATGCACGGCACGATGCCGTACGTCTCCTGGGCGTAGTTGATGCCCTCGCGCACCGTCACATTGCCGTTCTCGTCGACCTCGCACGGGTTGTTGTCCGTGCACTGCTGGCCGTCCTCGTTGCCGGTGTTGTTGACGGCGACGACCTTGCCGGTCGCGTTGTCGATCACCGGGGAGCCGGACGTACCGCCGATGGTCTGGCAGGCGGAGGTGTAGCGGACCGAGTCCTTCCAGGTCCACTCCCCCTCCTTGAGGCGGTAGACGAAGCCGTCGACATTGCAGGCGTACGTGCGCTTCCAGTACCCGGACACGACGGTGATCGCGGTGCCCTGGACCGGGTGCGCGGTGTTGAGCTCCAGCGCCTTGATGCCGTACTTGCTCTCGATCTGGGCGTAGGTGCTGGTGAGTTGGTACACCGATATGTCGGTGTCGGTCATCGTCCCGTACGCGATCTTGCTCGCCCGCAGGGTGCCGACACCGCTGCCCGAGGCGTTCAGCAGGGTGAAGCTACGGGTGGACGGCTGGTCGAACACGACCTCGCCGGGGCCCGGGAATCCCGTCTCCATGCAGTGCCCGTTGGAGAGCACGAGCGCGGGGTCGCCGGGCTGGGAGTCCGGGGTGCGGACGACGGAGCCGGAACAGTTGCTGAGCGCCACGGTCCCGGCGAAGTTGACCGCCTTGGGCCTGACCTTCTCCTTGACCGCGACGGACGCCGCCGCTTCGTGGCCGGTTGCCGCGGTTGCGGGCGCGACACCTGCCCCGAGGAGCAGGACGGCGAACAGCGCACCGACGAGAGGCTTCTTCATGTGGGGGTCCCCTCAAGTGACCTGGGCAGGGTCCTGATGGCTCCCGCCCACCGAAGTTTCCTTCGGATTTGACATGCGCATGTTGGCGCACTGAAGGGGCCCCCACAAGGGGCGGTTTCAAGCCGTCCGTACCCGGGGCCCGTCAGCCGGCGTCCGGCTCCACCGGGATCCACAGCTCGGCCGAGGCCTCCCCCGCCACCGGCGACGGCCCGACGCGCAGGATCTCGGGCCCGGGCCTGCTCCGGTACGGATTGGACGGGAACCACTGGGTGAACACGTCCCGCCACAGGTACTGGAGCGCCTCCGGGAAGGGCCCGGAGTTCCCGAAGACGGCCCAGGTGCCGGCCGCGACCACCAGCACGTCCAGGTCGTCCGGCGCGTCCGCGCCGGTCACCACGGCGTGGTAGTAGTCGAGTCCGGTCCCCTCCGCGCGGTTCTCCGCGAGGTTGTCGCTGACCTGGACGATGCCCTCCGGCTGCTGGTCGGACAGCGCGGCGATGCGCGCCACGGTCTCCTTGTCGATGCTCCGGACGAACTCGGCGATGGCCGGGTTGACCCCCTCGTGCACCAGAGGAACCCGCGCCTTCCTGCCGACCACCCGGAACCCGTCCTTCGCCACGATCCGGTACTCCATGCTGCTGCTCCCTTCGACCACGAGACGGAAGGACATCCGGGGCTGCGACCGCAGAACCGCACCGGCCCGCCGGGCCTCGCCGGGACCGACGCCGTGCATGGCACGGAACGCCCGCGCGAACGCCTCCCCCGAGGAGTAGCCGTAGCGCACGGCGACCTCCAGCAAGGTCCGCTCCCCGTGGAGCACTTCGGCGCCCGCGAGCGTCAGCCGCCTGCGCCGTACGTACTCCGAGAGCGGCATCCCGGCCAGCGCGGAGAACATCCGCCGGAAGTGGTACTCCGACGTCATGGCGATCCGCGCCAGCTCGGCCGCCTCGATCCGCTGATCGAGACGGCCCTCGATGTGTTCCATGGCCTGGTTCAGCTTCTCCAGCACCCCGGCCTCCTTCCCTTACGGGCACCCACGCTAGGAACCGCGCACCCCCGTAGGCCCGACATCCTGTGCCCGGTGCGGTCGGGTCGGGCGAGGCGGTGCGCCGAAGCGGGCGAGGCAGTGCCAGACCTTCTTCAGTGACTGGAGGTCGTGGCGGCCGGAGCGGGCGGCGTCACCGATGATCCGCGGGTCGAGGAGGCCGTCCTCGGCGATCTCGGTGCCGAGTTCGGTGAACTCCGCTCCCCGGTAGCCGGGATGGCACCGCAGCCGCTCGACGGTCAGCCGGAATCCCGCGTGCCACTCCGTCCGGCAGGGAAGCCGGCGGGCCGCCTCCTCGACCGGGGTGGACCGGTAGCAGGGGTCGAGCACCAGGGCCTCCACATGGCGGTCGAGGACGACCGGGCCGTGGATCTGCGCCTCGATGTAGTCGTCGAGCGCGTCCCGCTCGTCGGCTTCGGCCAGCTCGATGAGGTGCATCCCGGACGCGACACCGAAGTCCACCGGCTCGGCCGCGCTGTCCGGGTAGCAGAACGTGGCGCGCGGGAGGGTGTCCGCGGTCAGCCGGAAATACGCGGAGCCGAACCTGGGGGCAGCACCGACGGAGACGTTTCGGAAGTTCAACGCACCGTAGACCGGGCGCTGTTCGCCGGGCGCCTCGTCGTAGGCCCCGTCGAAGATCCGGCTCTCCCAACGCCACCTGTCCCCGCCCGGGTGCGCCGTGAGACCGCCGTTGCTCGTGCCGGTCACGAACTGCGAGCGGTAGACGCCGTCCTGCGCCAGAGCGGCCAGCACCGGCCGGCCCGCCGCCTCGCGGTCGGGATGGAAGTTCAGCGTCAGCCGCAGCGAGGCGTCGAGCGGCCACCCCGAGGAGAGCGAGGCGACATGGCCGAGGGCCCGGCTCCGGGGAGACGGGCCGGTGCGCGGCGGTGTCGTGGCGTCGCGCATCAGGGCCTCGCGGCCCGCGCACCGGCCTGCGCCGCCTTCAGGACGTCGTAGCCGACGAAGTCGAACATCCGCTGCCCCGGCGCGAGTTCGCCCGGCTGGCCGGTGAAGCGGTGGGCGCCGACGCCGTACCCCGCGTCCGGTTCCGACAGCCACAGCCGCTCGAAGCCGCGTTCCTCGAACCAGTCGCAGACCAGCGGCACCCGGTCGGGTGCGGCGCGGTGGCGGGTCCAGACGACGGTGCCGTTGGGCGCGCACAGCCGGGTGCAGGTGTCGACGGTGCGCTCGATCCCGGCCTCGACGACATTGCCGAACACCCCGCAGACCAGCACGAGATCGGCCGGTGCGAGATCGCGATAGTGATCGGTGAGCGAGGCGTCGCCCGTCACCACCTCCACCCGCGTCAGCCCGGCCCTGCGGGCCGACTCCCGGGCCGTCGCGGTGTTTCCGGGGTCCAGCTCCACCAGCCGGGCCCGTACGTCCTCGCGCCGTGGGTGGTCCGCCAGTACCTCGATGAGGTCGCGGCCCTGACCGGCGCACACGCTGATCGCGCGCAGCGGGCCGGGGGGCGCGGTGTCCAGGGCGTCCCGGATCCGGTCCTGGACGGCCCGCAGCCGCCGCGTCAGCCATGAATCGGGGTCGTCGTACGTGTCGTGCCATGCCTGCCAGTCCATGGCGGGGACCCTACGGCGGGGACGCCGGGCACGTCATACGAGTTCTGCCGGGGCCGCAGCAGGGCTACATGGCCTCCGTCGCGGCCGCTTCCCTCGACAGCTGCACCGCCTGACGCAGGCCCAGCCCCGGCTCGGCCGTGCGCAGTGCCTTGACCGCCGCGACCTCGTCGAGCGGACCCTGGTGGCCGCCCGCCCTGATCAGGCGCCGCGCCCAACGGCCCCGCACCTCGGAGTCCGGTGCGCCGGCCGCGTCGGCGACCACGGCGAGGGCCCGCTCCAGGCCGGGGCGTTCCTCCGCGCCCGCGGTCTCCAGCGCCTGCCGGAGCGCCGCGCCGATGGCCTCCGCGTCGCGCACCACGACCACGGGCATGTCCTGCTTCCTATTTCCGATCATGTGGTCATGATCCCCCGGGGGAATCGCTCCCTCACCCGAGTTGAGCCACATCTGAGGTACGGGGAAGGCGTCCGGGGCCCGGCGACGGAGGCCCCGAGGACCGGGCCGCCTCCGTCCCGGGCCGGAGGCGGCCGCCCGCCCCCGCTGCGTACTGTCGGGGGCATGACTTCCGACCGCGATCGTCTGCCCGACCTCGACGCCTACCTCGCCCGCATCGGCTGGGCCGGGGAGCGCCGGCCGACCGCGGAGGTGCTGCGCTCCGTGCACCGGGCCCACGCCCTGGGCATCCCGTTCGAGAACCTGGACCCGGTGCTGGGCAGTGCACCCTCGCTGGCGCTCGCGGACCTGGAGGCGAAGCTCGTACGCGGTGGGCGCGGCGGGTACTGCTACGAACAGAACACCCTGCTCGCCGCCGCGCTGACCGCGCTCGGCTTCAGGATCACACTGCTGTGCGCACGGGTCGTGGTCGGGGCCGGGCCCGGGGAGATCCGGCCGCGCACGCACATGCTGATGCTGGCCGGGGTGCCGGGCGAGGCGACGCCGTACGTGGTGGATGTCGGATTCGGCTCCATCGGCGCGCTGCTGGAGCCGATCCTGCTGGTCGCCGGTGCCGAGCTGCGCGACACCCCGCGCCGCCACCGGCTCGCGAACACCCCGCACGACGGGCCGCTGGAGCAGTGGGAGCTCCAGGCGTACACCGCCGACGGGGAGTGGGAGTCGCAGTACGCCTTCACCCTGGAGCCCTTCGAGGCGCCGGACTACGAGGTGATCAACTGGCACATCGCGACCAACCCGCGCTCCCCGTTCGCGCACCGGGTGTACGCCCAGCGCACCACTCCGGAAACCCATCTGTCGCTGGCCGGCCGGACCCTCACGGTCACCGCGCCGAACGGCACCCGTGAGGAACGCGGGCTCGCGGACGGCGACGAGGTGCTGCGCGTGCTGGCGAGCGATTTCGGCATCCGCCTGCCTCCGGGCACACGGCTGCCGGAATGACGGAAGCCGGACCACCGGACGCCGCGTGGGGGCGGACATCCGTGCCGCCTTCCGTACCCGCGTGCCGGCGCCGTACCGCCCTCCTCGATGCACTCGATGTGGTCCTGCTATGTCACGCCCGCACGCCCCGCACGCCTCCCGTGTCGTGGCGCATCTCACCCGTCCGTGTCCGTCACGCCCCTGTTCCACCGCATTCGAAGCCCCGCCGCCGTCCCCGCCCGGGGTTCCCACGGTGCCGGGCGGTGGGGGCATGGCGATGGAAGACGGGGAGGGCACCCGGGTGGGGCAACCGGAGGGGAAAGGCCGGGCGGGGCGCGGGGTGCGGTCGTAAGCTCCCAGACATGCAGGTCATCCAGTCCACGAAGCTCGCCAATGTCTGTTACGAGATCCGGGGCCCCGTGCTCGAGGAGGCGATGCGGCTGGAAGCGGCCGGTCACCGCATCCTCAAGCTGAACACCGGCAACCCTGCCGCGTTCGGGTTCGAGTGCCCGCCCGAGATCCTCGAAGACATACTGCGCAACCTCTCCGGGGCGCACGGCTACGGCGACGCCAAGGGGCTGCTGTCCGCGCGGCGGGCGGTGATGCAGCACTACCAGACCAAGGGGATCGACCTCGACGTCGAGGACATCTACCTGGGCAACGGTGTCTCCGAGCTGATCCAGATGTCGATGCAGGCGCTGCTCGACGACGGCGACGAGGTTCTCGTACCGGCTCCGGACTATCCGCTGTGGACCGCTTCGGTGTCACTGGCCGGTGGTACGGCCGTGCACTACCGGTGCGACGAGCAGTCCGACTGGATGCCGGACCTCGCCGACATCGAGCGCAGGATCACCGACCGCACCAAGGCTCTCGTGATCATCAACCCGAACAATCCGACGGGTGCGGTGTACGACGACGAGATGCTGCGCGGGCTGACGGAGATCGCCCGGCGCCACCACCTGGTGGTCTGCTCCGACGAGATCTACGACCGCATCCTGTACGACGGGGCGACCCACACCCCGACCGCGACGATCGCGCCCGATCTGATGGTGCTCACCTTCAACGGGCTCTCCAAGAACTACCGGGTGGCCGGATACCGGTCGGGGTGGCTGGCGGTCTGCGGTCCGAAGGCGCACGCCTCCTCGTACATCGAGGGGCTGACGATCCTCGCCAATATGCGGCTGTGCGCCAATATGCCCTCGCAGTACGCCGTGGCCACCGCGCTGGGCGGGCGGCAGTCGATCGACGACCTGGTGCTGCCGGGCGGGCGGATCCTGGAGCAGCGCGACACGGCGTACGAGCTGCTGACGCAGATCCCCGGTGTGACCTGTGTGAAGCCGAAGGGGGCGCTGTATCTCTTCCCGCGCCTCGACCCCAAGGTCTACAAGATCAAGGACGACCGGCAGATGGTGCTCGATCTGCTGCGGGCCGAAAAGATCATGGTCGTGCACGGGACGGGGTTCAACTGGCCGGAGCCCGACCACTTCCGGGTCGTGACGCTGCCGACGACCGAGGACCTGACGGACGCGGTGAACCGGATCGCGCACTTCCTGGACGGGTACGGCCAGCCGTGATCCCGCCCGCCGTCGATTCCGCGCACACCAGAATCGATCGCAGACAACTTTAGACTGAATCCAAGGTAGGATGGTCCCACTGCAACACCAGGAGGCCATCCATGTACGAACCGATCCGCACCAAATCGGTCCACACACCGGACGACCACGCCGACGACTTCCCGCACCGCTCCCGCGGGGAAGAGCTGGACATCCAGCTCGCCGGGCACCTGGCCGCGCTCCTCGCGGTCACCGACGAGCTGGGCCTCGGCGAGGCGGGCGACCGCATCGCCGAGCAGGTCGCCAGGCTGCGCGGCGCGCCGCCCGCCCGGCACGCCGGCAGGACCGACGCACCCGCACCGACGCTCCACCGCCGCGCCCACGCCCTCGCGGGCCGCGCACTGGTGGTCGCCGCGTCCCGCGCCGACACGGCCGTCGCGATCCTCGCGGCCGAGCGCATGGACGCGCACACCGCGGCGCTCGCCGCCATCCCCGCCGCCCCGCTGGTCGGCGCCCGCTGACGGCCCCGGTCCGCGTGCCGTCGAGGCGCGTGGGCCGGG
Source organism: Streptomyces sp. NPDC048295 (assembly GCF_040652135.1). Taxonomy (NCBI): domain Bacteria; kingdom Bacillati; phylum Actinomycetota; class Actinomycetes; order Kitasatosporales; family Streptomycetaceae; genus Streptomyces; species Streptomyces sp. NPDC048295. The sequence continues at coordinate 206,103 of NZ_JBEZLL010000010.1, read as the reverse complement.
TGCCACCCATCCCCGTGACGCCCGGGCGGACGCTTCCGTTCCTGTCGCGCCTCCGTTGCGTACTGGGATCATCGCTTAACCTTCCGTCCACCCAACTCCGCCTGGAATGTGGGTTTCCGCGAGCAGGCTGCGCGTGTGAGACGCATCGTGGGAATCGTCCTGGCGGTGCTGCTGATCGGCGGAGTGGCAGTGGCCGTCGCAGCAGGCCGCGACAGCGGGGACAAGAGCACGGCAACGAAGACCGTGCGTGGAGTGATCGGGTCGGAGAAGGCCGAGTTCTTCGCCGATCCCGACGTGGTGAAGGCCCTCGCCGCCAAGGGGCTCACCGTCAAGGCGGAGACGTCCGGGTCCTGGGCCATGGACCAACTCCCGCTCAAGGGTTATGACTTCGCCTTCCCGGGCTCCAAGGCCCCGGCCGACGAGCTGCAGCGCCGGTCCGCCGTCAAGGGAGGGCCGCTCAGGCCCTTCTACTCGCCGCTGGTCGTCGTCGCGCACCGCTCCGCCGCCCAGGTCCTGGCCGGCAACGGGCTCGCGACACTGAACGGAAAGTCCAGCGGCAAGCTCCTCATGGGCCCCTACCTCCGGGCCGCCCGCGCGGACCGGACCTGGCAGCAGCTCGAAGGAGCCGACAGGCACGCCGAGTTGACCGGGACGGTGTTCATCACCAGCACCGACCCCGTCTCGTCCAACTCCGGCGCCCTCTACCTCGCCGCCGCCTCGTACGTGGCCGACGGCGGCCGGGTCGCCGCCGACGAGGCCGCGATCGACCGCACCGCACCGCTGCTGAAGAAGCTGATCCAGGTGCAGGGGGCGCAGCAGACCAGCAGCGACGCACCGTTCCGGGACTTCATCAGCGGGGTCGGCAATCCGCTGGTCCTGGTGTACGAGTCGCAGGTCGCCTCACTGCTGATGCAGCGCCAGGACACCGGGGACCTGGTCCTCCTCTACCCCGACACCACCGTCTCCAGCGACCACACCCTCGTACCGCTGACCGACACCGGCCGCCGGCTGGGCGAACTGCTGTCCACCGACCCGAAGTTGCGCAAGCTCGCGGTACGGCACGGCTTCCGGCCGCAGGGCGCCGCGGCCGAGTTCACCGCGGCCACCGCGGACCACACCGACTACATCGACCAACAGCTGACCGGTGTCCGCCAGGCGCCCGTGCCCACCGCCACGGTGCTGCGCGCGATGGCGCGGCGGACCCGCGGCTGACGACACACGCCTCCCGGGAGACCTCAGCCATGACCGAAGAGCCGCAACCGCTCACCCTGACCCCGCCGGGCGACTCCGCCCCGCCGCTCGTCCTCACCCCGCCGGAGCCGGTCGCCCCGGTCCGTGCCGAGCAGGCCGCCGGTCTCGTACCGGTCGACGATTCGGTACGGGCGGAGATGACACGCCGCGCCGCCGAGTACGTCGGCGGCCTCGCCGGGCTCGACGCCCGGTCCCCCGAGTTCACCACCCGGATCGGGGAGATCACCGCGCTCGGGCAGGGCGACATCCGCAGCGCCGCCCAGCAGTCCAACCGGATGCTGGACCGCACCGTCCGCTCGCTGGCCGGGTCCGGGGGCGCGGACGCGCAGACCAGGGTCGGCTCGTCCCTGGTCGAGCTGCGCCGCACCGTCGAGGACCTCGACCCGCGCGACACCCCGGGCCGCGGTGCCCGCCGGCTGCTGGCCCGGCTCCCCGGCGGCAACAGGCTCCGCGACCACGTCGCCAAGTACGCCTCCTCCCAAGCCACCCTGAACCGGATCGTGGGCTCGCTGCGCGGCGGGCAGGACGAGCTGCGCCGCGACAACGCCGCCCTGCACACCGAGCGCACCCGGCTCTGGGAGACCATGGGCAAGCTCCAGGAGTACGTCGTGCTCACCGAGGCACTGGACGGCGCCGTCGAGCAGCGCATCGCCCGGGCCGCCGCCACCGACCCGGTGCAGGCGGACGCACTGCGGGCCGATGTGCTCTTCCCCGTGCGGCAGAAGCACCAGGACCTGCTGACCCAGCTCGCGGTCTGCGCACAGGGGTACCTCGCGATGGATGTCGTACGGCGCAACAACGACGAGCTCATCAAGGGCGTCGACCGGGCGGCGACCACCACCGTCTCCGCGCTGCGGATCGCCGTGATGCTCGCCTCGGCACTGGAGAGCCAGCGCAAGGTGACCGAACAGGTGCAGGTGCTGCGCTCCACGACCGAGGACCTGATCCGTGGCAACGCGGAGATGCTGGCCGGTCAGAGCGGCGAGATCCAGCGCATCGCGGCCGATCCGGCGGTGGGCGCGGAGACGCTGCGCACCGCGTTCCAGCAGATCTACCGGACGCTCGACGCCATCGACACGTACAAGGTGCAGGCCACCGAGTCGATGGCGGCGACCGTGGAGGCGCTGACCGCCGAACTCCAGCAGGCCGGTGCCCATCTGGAACGCAGCCGGTCGGCCGGTTCGCTCGACGGCGGGGGGCCGGCATGACGGGCCCTTCCCGGGAACGGCCGGTACGGCTGCGGCGCCGGGTCTCCCGTTCGCTCGTCACACTGCTGGCCGTCGCCGTGCTCGCCCCGCTCACCGCCTGCTCCGGATCGAAGGACGGAGCTCTGGACGGGGCGTCCGGCGGGCCCGGGACGGACGACGGCCGGCCGCGGGCCGGCACACTGCGGGTCCTGGCTTCCAGTGAACTCGCGGACATGAAGCCCCTGTTGGAGCAGGCACGCAAGGCCACCGGGATCACCGTGCGGCCCACCTGGACCGGCACGCTGGACGCCGTCGAGCAGCTCGGCTCCGGGAAGGCGGACGGGGCGTACGACGCGGTCTGGCTGTCGTCCGACGACTATCTGCGGCTGCACCCGGAGGCGGCGCGGCGCATCACCTCGCAGACCCCGCTGATGACGTCGCCGGTCGCTCTCGGGGTCCGCCCGGCGACCGTGAAGCGGCTGGGCTGGAAGCCCTCGGAGGTGACCTGGTCGCAGGTGCACCGGGCGGTCGCCGAGGGCCGGCTGACCTACGGGATGACCGATCCGGACCGCTCCAACTCCGGTTTCTCCGCACTGGTCTCGGTCGCCTCCGGGCTCTCCGGCGCGCAGTCCGCGCTGACCGACGCCGATGTCCGCAGGGCGAGCGGAAAGCTCAAGGAGTTCTTCGCGGGGCAGCGGCTGACCTCCGGTTCCTCGGGCTGGCTGGCCACCGCGTACGCCCGGCGCGGCACCGTCGACGCACTGATCAACTACGAGTCGGTGCTGCTCTCGCTGAACCGCGACAGCCACACCGGGCTGACCGTGATCCGCCCCCGCGACGGGGTGGTGACCGCCGACTACCCGCTCAGCGCGCTCGTGGCCGCCGCTCCGGATGCCAAGGACTCGGTCCGCGCGCTGACGGCGTACCTCCGCACGCCCGACGTCCAGCGGCAGCTGACCCGGGACACCTTCCGCCGCCCGGTCGTGCCCTCGGTGCCGCCCGCGGCGCCGCTCGCCACCGACGCCCGCCGCGAACTGCCCTTCCCCGGCACCCGGTCCGTCGCCGACGGGCTGCTCCACAGCTACGAGAACAAGCTCCGCCGACCCTCGCGCACCGTGTACGTGCTGGACACCTCCGGCTCGATGGCCGGGGACCGGCTGAAGGCGCTGAAGGCGGCGCTGACCGGGCTGACCGGGGACTTCAGGGAACGGGAGGAGGTCACGCTGCTGCCGTTCGGCTCGTCGGTGAAGCAGATCCGTACGCACACCGTCGATCCCGCCGATCCGCAGCGGGGCCTGGCGGCGATCGGGGCGGACACCGCCGCGCTGACGGCCGGCGGCGAGACGGCGATCTATTCGAGCCTGAAGTCGGCCTACGAGCAGATCGGCGACGGCACCGAGTCCGCGTTCACCTCGATCGTGCTGATGACGGACGGCGAGAACACGACGGGCGACACGGCCGGCGGATTCTCCTCCTACTACCGTGCGCTCCCGGCCGCGCGACGGGTCACCCCGGTCTTCCCGGTCGTCTTCGGCGACTCGGACCGCCAGGAGCTGGACCGGATCGCCGAACTGACCGGCGGCCGGCTCTTCGACGCGACGAAGGAACAGGGCCCCGGCTCGCTGGACGGCGCCTTCGAGGAGATCCGTGGATACCAGTAGAACGCCCGGCGGCAGGCCGGCGGGCCGGGTGCCGGCCTACCTGGGGTCGCGGAAGAACATCGCCGGGAGCGCCTGCGGACTGGCCGGCCTCGTCCTCACCTTCACCGGGCTCGCGGGGGCGTACTGGCCGGTGGTGGTCGCCGGGCTGTACGGCGCGGGCGCGCTGATCGCCCCGCCCGAGCGCCCGCCGGTCCCGGTCTTCCCCGACCCGTCGACCCAGCTGGACGCGGTGCGGACCGACTACCACGCCCTGTGCGGCTATCTGGACGAGGTCGAGCTGCCGCCCGCCGCGTCCGGACGGCTCACCGAACTGACGGAACTGCTCGACGGCTTGCTGGCCCCCGGGCCGGTGGCCGAGGCGCTGGCCGCCGACCCGGAGGGCGTTCATGTCCTGGCGCGCGCCGTGCGCCAGGACCTCCTGGAGTCGGTCGACGCGTTCGTACGGGTCCGCCCGTGGACGCGGATGGTGCCGGGAACGGAACCGCCCGAGCGCCATCTGGAACAGCAACTGGCGCTGCTGCACCGGGAGATCGAGGCGCTGGCGACATCACTGCGGGAGGCGGAGACGCGGCGCCAGCAGACGCATACCCGCTACCTGGAGGACCGGGGCCGGAACGGGTAGTGCCCGTCCCGGCCCGCGGGCCGCGGTTCCTGGGGGCCGCGAACGGCTTCCGTCAGCTGCGCACCCGCACCGTCGCCGACGCCGTCGATGCGCTGTGCAGGGCGTCACCGGTGTAGCCGACCTGGTACGTCACCTGGCCGGTGGCCCGGGGCAGGTCGCTGACGGTGAACGTGCCGTCGGCGGCGACGGCGGCCGAGGTCAGGGTGCCGGTGCCCTTCCGGTCGGTGCGCACCACGGACACCGTGATCCCGGCGGGCAGCGGCCGCCCCTGGCCGGTGAGGGTGCCGGTGATCGTGAGCCCGGCGCTCTTCGTCGCCTCCGCCGGGGCGGTGAGGGCGAGAGTGGTCGGGGCCTTGTCGACCGTGACGGTGAGCACGGTGTCCTCGGCCGGGCGGTGGGTGATGTCACCGGTGAACGAGACGGTGTAGGTGGCGTCGCCGACCAGCGACGGGACGTCGAGGACGGTGAACGATCCGTCGGCGTCGACCTCGACGGGGGCGAGCCGGCGGTCGCCGTTCGCGTCGTGCCGTATCGCCGTCACCCTGACCGGTTCGGCGGGCGCGGGCCCGTCGAGCTCCAGCCGGCCCCTGATCCCGACCGGCTCACCGACGACGGGCCGGCCCGGGGTGGTGGAGAGCGCGCCGGTGAAGCGGGAGTCGTACTGGGCGGCCGGGGGCTGGACGACATGCAGCCAGAACTCGTTGCCGGCGGTGTTGGTGGTGACGGCGAACAGTCGTGAGCCGTCCTTCGACCAGCCGAGTCCGCGCGGCGCGATCCGGTCCCCGTCGAGCGCGCCGTCGAAGGCGAACTCCAGCGGGGCCGTACCGGCCGCCGGGTCGGCCGGCTGCACGAGCAGATCCGCCGTGCTCCCGGTCGCGGCGGCGCCCCGCGCGATGTAGGTGCCGTCGCCGCTGAAGGCTACGGCGGACGCCTTCGCCCCCTCGGGCAGCGGCTGGTACCCGGCCGGTGCGTCGGACAGATCGGCGGCGTCCAGGAGCCGGGTGCCGTACGCGGCGTCGGCGACGGCGATCCGCCGGCCGTCGGGGGACTGCGCCACGTCCTTCATGTCGAGGGCACCTCGGCCCTCGGCATCGGCGAACCGGCGCTCCGGGCCGCGCACGAGCGTGTCGCCGCTCGCGTCGAGCGTGGTGAGGAAGGGGTCGGCCTCGCCGGTGCTGCGACTCTGCGCCATCACGATGCGGTCCGGGACCTCGGGGCCGCTCGTCAGCCGCAGCCGGCCCGGCGCGTTCCATCCGGTGTTGGTGCTCTGGTTGCCCGTCGTGCCGTACAGCCAGGTCTGGCGGTTGTCGCATTCGGTGGTGAGGTACGGCGTCTCGGTGTGCCACTGCTTGCCGCCCGCGAAGGCGACGTCGCGCGGGCAGGGCACGTCGTACGCGGGGTAGGTGATACCGGTGACCTGCTGTGTGACGGTGTCGAACGCGAGGATGCCCGAGGACTGCGAGACGTAGAGCGTGCCGCCGTCCGTGCTCAGGGCCATCCCGGACGGCGCGGAGGCGGTGGGCAGCGAACCGGTCTTCTGGCCCTGGAAGTTGTAGACGTGGACCTGGTTCGCGTACTGGTTGCGGCGGTCGTCCGTGAGGTAGACCCGCTCGTGCGCCGAGTCGACGACCATCGCCGAGTACGACGAGATCGGCAGCTTGGCCACGGTGTCCCCGGGCACCGGGCTGTCGGCCGCGAGGGCGGCGGACGGGGCGAGGGCGGTGAGCCCGGCGGCGGCGAGCGTCAGCGCGGCGAGCGTCGCCGCGACAGGTGTGTGGTGCTGATTCCTTCTCAACTGAGTCCCCCACAGGCACGGTTGGTCCCCGGCCGACCGAGCCGGGGACATGTGGAGGAACATCGAATCTTGTGAAGGTGCCGTGCGCAAGGGCAGGGCGATGCCGGGCCGTTCTTCATGAAACCGGAAGGAAACGGGCAGGGCGCGGAGCGGAACATGGGGAGGCCCCCGGAACCGTGAGGGGATTCCGGGGGCCTTGCCGCGGCGGGCTGTTGACCCCACAGGTCAGGGCGGATGTCCGAGAGCCCGGCCGCGGGGCGTGCGGGGCGCACCCGCGCGGGGTGCGCCCGGGGGCATCAGCCCAGGCGCTCGACCAGCGCGCGGTACTCGTCCCACAGCTCCTTCGGCGTGTGGTCGCCGAAGGTGTTGAGGTGCTCGGGGACCAGCGCCGCCTCCTCGCGCCAGACCTCCTTGTCGACGCTGAGCAGGAAGTCCAGGTCGGACTCGGAGAGGTCCAGGCCGTCGGTGTCGAGGGAGCCCTTGGCCGGCAGGACGCCGATCGGGGACTCGACGCCCTCGGCCTTGCCGTCGAGGCGCTCGACGATCCACTTCAGGACGCGGCTGTTCTCGCCGAAGCCGGGCCACACGAACTTGCCCGCCTCGTTCTTGCGGAACCAGTTCACGTAGTAGATCTTCGGGAGCTTGGCCTGGTCCTTGTCGGCGCCGACCTTGATCCAGTGGTTCATGTAGTCGCCCATGTTGTAGCCGCAGAACGGCAGCATGGCGAACGGGTCGCGGCGCAGCTCGCCGACCTTGCCCTCGGCGGCGGCGGTCTTCTCGGACGCCACGTTGGCCCCGAGGAAGACGCCGTGCTGCCAGGTGAAGGACTCGGTGACCAGCGGGACGGCCGAGGCGCGGCGGCCACCGAAGAGGATGGCCGAGATCGGCACGCCCTTCGGGTCCTCCCACTCGGGCGCGATGATCGGGCACTGGCCGGCCGGGACGGTGAAGCGGGCGTTGGGGTGGGCGGCCGGGGTGTCGGACGCGGGCGTCCAGTCGTTGCCCTTCCAGTCGGTGAGGTGGGCCGGAGCGGTCTCCGTCATGCCCTCCCACCACACGTCGCCGTCGTCGGTGAGCGCGACGTTGGTGAAGACGGAGTTGCCCCACATGGTCTTCATGGCGTTGGCGTTGGTGTGCTCGCCGGTGCCGGGCGCGACACCGAAGAAGCCCGCCTCGGGGTTGATCGCGTACAGCCGGCCGTCCTCGCCGAAGCGCATCCAGGCGATGTCGTCGCCGATGGTCTCCACGGTCCAGCCGGGGATCGTCGGCTCCAGCATGGCGAGGTTGGTCTTGCCGCAGGCGCTCGGGAACGCGGCCGCAATGTACCTGGGGGCCTCCGCCTCGCCCTGCGGCGGGGTGAGCTTGAGGATCAGCATGTGCTCGGCGAGCCAGCCCTCGTCACGCGCCATGACGGAGGCGATGCGCAGCGCGTAGCACTTCTTGCCGAGCAGGGCGTTGCCGCCGTAGCCGGAGCCGTAGGACCAGATCTCGCGGTCCTCGGGGAAGTGCGAGATGTACTTGGTGGAGTTGCACGGCCACGGAACGTCCTCCTGGCCCTCCTCCAGGGGTGCGCCCAGCGTGTGGACGGCCTTGACGAAGAAGCCGTCGGTGCCGAGCTCGTCCAGGACGGCCTGTCCCATGCGGGTCATGGTGCGCATCGAGACGGCGACGTACGCGGAGTCGGTGATCTCGACGCCGATCGCGGAGAGCGGCGAGCCGACGGGGCCCATGCAGAACGGGACGACGTACATGGTGCGACCGCGCATCGAGCCGCGGAAGACGCCCTTCTCACCGGTGAAGACGGCCCGCATCTCGGCGGGGGCCTTCCAGTGGTTCGTCGGGCCGGCGTCCTCCTCCTTCTCGGAGCAGATGAACGTGCGGTCCTCGACGCGGGCGACATCGCTCGGGTCGGACGCGGCGTAGTACGAATTCGGGCGCTTGGTCTCGTCCAGCTTCGTGAACGTGCCCTTGGCCACGAGCTCCCCGCACAGGCGCTCGTACTCGGCCTCGGATCCGTCGCACCAGACCACCTGGTCCGGCTCTGTGATCGCTGCGATCTCGTTCACCCAGGAAACGAGCTCCTGGTGATCGGTGGGGACAGTGAGGGGAGCCGCGATGTCGCGCGCCACGATCGCTCCTTGTTGAGGGTGTCTGTTTGGTAGTTGCCCCGTGGGGGCTGCGACCCGGATGCTTCTACCCCTTCGAATCCCGTTGGCGCTCATCCGGTGCCGACCGCACTCATTTGATCATCCGACCGTTTCGCCCATATGTCCAGGGGGGCGCCCACGTGAGCATTGCCACTCGTACCGGTTACCTACGGTCGCGTAGGTACGATGCGGGAATGACTGCTGCCGCCGCCGCGCCCGAGTCCGCCGGGCTGGAACCAGCCGAGTCCGACACCGTCCCGGCGAAGCCGCGGATGCGCGGCTGGCTGCACGCCGGAATGTTCCCCGCAGTGATCGTCGCGGGGGTGGCGCTGATCGCCTTCACGGACAGTTCCCGCGGCCGGATCGCCTGCGGGATCTACACCCTGACCGCCTGCCTGCTGTTCGGTGTGAGCGCGCTCTACCACCGGGGCACCTGGGGCCCGCGCGGCGAGGCGGTGCTCCGCCGGCTCGACCACGCCAACATCTTCCTGATCATCGCGGGCACCTACACCCCGCTGACCCTGCTGCTGCTCCCCGAGTCCACCGGGACCCCGCTGCTGTGGGCGGTCTGGGCGGCCGCCACCGCGGGGATCGCCTTCCGGGTGTTCTGGGTCGGCGCCCCGCGCTGGCTCTACACACCGTGCTACATAGCGATGGGCTGGGCCGCCGTCTTCTTCCTGCCGGACTTCCTGCGCACCGGCGGGATCGCCGTGCTGGTGCTGGTCGTGGTCGGCGGGCTGCTCTACAGCGCCGGCGGTGTCATCTACGGCATCAAGCGCCCCAACCCCTCGCCGCGGTGGTTCGGCTTCCACGAGGTGTTCCACTCGCTGACGCTGGCGGCCTTCGTGGTGCATTACGTCGGCATCTCGCTGGTGGCCTACAACCACCACTGAGCCCGCTTCCCGACCGGTGCCGGCGGCCCGCCGATGCCCGACAATGACGACCATGGCCGCCACCTCCCGTACCCCTTCCGTTTCCGTTCCGGGAACACCGCCGCAGCTGGGACTGCGCGAGCGGAAGAAGCTCAGGACCCGGATCGCGATCCGCCGGGCCACCTACCGGCTGATCGCCGAGCAGGGGTACGACGCGACGACGGTCGAGCAGATCGCGGAGGCGGCCGAGGTGTCGCCCAGCACCGTCTTCCGGTACTTCCCGGCCAAGGAGGACATCGTCCTCACCGACGAGTACGACCGGGCCCTGGCCGCCGCCCTGCGCGCCCGCCCGGCCGGTGAACCGCCGCTGGAGTCGGTCCGGCAGGTGCTGACCGGCACGCTCGCCGCCTTCCTGGCCACCGGGGAACAGGAGCTGCGGCAGCGCACCCGGCTGATGGTGGAAGTCCCCGCCATCCGGGTCCGGATGGCGGAGAACATGGCGGGCACGGCGAAGGAACTGGCCGGCGTGCTCGCCGCCCGCAGCGGTCGCGCCCCCGACGACCTGGCGGTCCGGGTCTTCGTCGCGGCGGTGCTGGGCGCGCTGCGCGAGGTGACGCTGTACTGGGGCGAGCACGGCCAGAAGGGCGACCTCGTCGCAATGGTCGACGAGGCGCTGGACACCCTGGAGGGCGGCCCGGGGCTCTGAACCGCGTCAGGCCCCGCCGTCCCCGAGGGCGCGCGCCAGCTCCCGCGCGTCCGTGGTCGGCGCGTCGCACACGAAGTGCCTGCACACATACGCCGTCGGCGCCCCGCCCACCGTGGGCCGGTCCGCCAGCAGCGGGAACTCGGCCCCGCCCGTCTCCCCCGCCGCCACCACCGCACCCGGCACCGTGCCCAGCAGCGCCGTACGGTGCAGCTCGCCGCCGACCGGCCCGGCGACCGCGACCTCGCGAGGCCCGTCGATCAGTGCCTCCGCGACGGCGAGGCCCCAGCCGGTGAAGCGCGGCACCCGCGGCCCGAGCGCCTTCACCACACCCAGCGCGCCCTCCGCGGCGGTGCGATGGGCCTCGGAGCCGGTGTGCGCGGCGTACGAGAGCAGCGCTCCGGCCGCCGCCGTCCAGCCTGCCGGGGTCGCGTTGTCGGTGGGGTCCTGCGGGCGGCGGATGAGCTGCTCGGCATCGTCCGCCGTGTCGTAGAGCCGGCCGCCCTCGCCGGTGAAGTGCAGGAGCACGATGTCGAGCAGGAAGCCTGCGAACTCCAGCCAGACGCCCTCGCCGGTGACCGAGGCCAGGGCGAGGAAGCCCTCGGCCACGTCGCCGTAGTCCTCCAGCACCCCGGCGTGTCCGCCGGCCCGCCCGTCCCTGGACGTGCGGTCCAGCCGGGCGGTGTCGCCCATGTGCACCCGTACCAGCAGGTCCGCCGCCTCGGTGGCGCGCTCGACGAGGTCGGGGCGGTCGAAGTACGCCCCGGCCTCGGCGAGCGCGGCGACCGCCAGACCGTTCCAGGCGGCGACCACCTTGTCGTCCCGGCCGGGGCGCGGGCGCAGCTCACGGGCGACCAGCAGCGCGGCCCGCACCCGGGCGGCCCGGTCCGCGTCCGCCCCGTCGTCCGCCCGCGGCAGCCGCAGGACCGAGGCGCCCTCCTCGAACGTGCCCTCCGGCGTCACCCCGAAGTGCTCCGCGGCGAAGGCGGCGTCCTCCTCGCCGAGGACCTCCCGCAGCTGCCCGGGCGTCCACACGTAGTACGCGCCCTCGACGTGCCGCCCGGCCCCGTCCTCGCTGTCCGCGTCGAGCGCGGAGGCGAAACCGCCCTCGGCGGTGCGCAGTTCACGCACCATGAAGTCGGCGGTCTCCAGGGCGACCCGGCGGGCCCGCTCCGAGCCGGTGGTCCGCCACAGGTGCGCGTAGACCCGGCAGAGCAGCGCGTTGTCGTAGAGCATCTTCTCGAAGTGGGGCACCAGTGGCCCACCGGTACCCGGTGTGAGTACGTACCGGTGGAACCCGCCTCCCACCTGGTCGTACAGGCTCGAACGAGCCATCGCGCCGCACAGCCCCTCCGCCATCTCCAGGGCGGCCACGGAACCGGCCCGCGCGTGGTGGCGCAACAGGAACTCGATCACCATCGACGGCGGGAACTTGGTGTCTCCCTTGAACCAGCCGCTCACGGAGTCGATGTCCCGGGTCAGCCGGAGGAGGGCCTGGGCCTGGGTCTCCTCGGTGGGCGTCCCGGACCCCGCCGTGCTCAGCTGCCGCTCGGCGAGGTCCCGGGTGATCTTCCCCGCGATCTCGCCCACCTCGTCCCGTCGGCTCGTCCAGGCGTTGTGCACGCCTTCGAGCACCTGACGGAACGACGGCATGCCATGGCGGGCCTCGGGCGGGAAGTAGGTCCCGAAGTAGAAGGGCTCGCCGTCCGGCGTCATGAACACGGACATGGGCCAGCCACCCTGTCCGGTGGCCGCCTGCACCGCCTCCATGTAGACGGCATCGACGTCGGGCCGCTCCTCACGGTCCACCTTGACGGACACGAAGTGCTCGTTCAGGTACGCGGCGGTCTCGTCGTCCTCGAAGGACTCGTGCGCCATGACGTGACACCAGTGACAGGCGCTGTAGCCGACGCTCAGGAACACCGGGACATCGCGCCGCCGGGCTTCTTCGAACGCCTCCGACTCCCATGGCCGCCAGTGAACGGGGTTGTCCGCGTGCTGAAGGAGATACGGGGAGGTGGCCTGCGCGAGTCGATTGGACATGCCCCCATCCTTGCGCACCCGCCTCCGCGCCGCCCATGCGCCACGGGGACGGCGCACGAACGGGGCAGAGGCGTGCCGGCCCGGTGCTCGCGGGGCCGGAACGGCGGCCGTGCGGACCTAGAAGGGCCCGGTCCTCGCCCGGAGGACTTCGCCCATGGACTCGTCGCGCCATCGTTCCAGGAGTGCGTGGAAGGCGACGGCCCCGTGCGGGTAGGCGGTCGGGCCGTTGGGCCGTCCTCTTCCTTCACGGTTGTAGTAGCCGGGGGTGCACTCGGCGTGGAACCACTCGTGATCGGGGGCGCCCTCGGCCAGGACGGCGGTCCAGGCGTCCTCGGCCCCGACGGACGGTTCGATGAGGGCGTCCTCGGCCTCGGCGGCTGCGATGAGGGCGGCGGCGTGGCTGGCCTGCTCGTCCAGGATGTGGGTGAAGTTGACGCTGCTGGCGTTCTGGAGGGAGCCCATCTGGATCAGGTTCGGAAAGCCGTTGCTGGTGAAGCCGTGGAGCGTGCGCGGGCCCCGCTGTGCCCATCTCTCCAGCAGCCGGACGCCGCCGCGGCCCTGGACGGGGAGCCTGCCCGAGTGGATTCCGGAGGTTCCGACGTTGAATCCGGTGGCGAAGATCAGGCAGTCGAGTTCGTACGTGGTGGTGCCGACGACGACGCCGTGTCCGGTGATGCGCTCGATGCCGTGGGTGTCGGCGGTGTCGACCAGGGTGACGTCGTCGCGGTTGAACGCCGGGTAGTACAGGTCGGAGAAGGTGGGGCGCTTGCAGGCGTAGCGGTACCAGGGCTTGAGCTTCCGTGCCGTCTCCGGGTCGGTGACGGTCTGTTCGACGCGGGCGCGGAGCTCGTTCATCTTGGCGGCGTCGGCGGCCTCGTAGTCCGCTTCGAACGTCCTTCGGTCGCCCTGGCGCCGGAAGCTCGGCAGGAGCTTCTCCAGCAGGCCCGCCGAAGCGGTCCACCGATCCGCCACGAGATCCTGTTCGGCGGGCTCGCCGGAGACTATGCGGAGGTAGTTCTCGCGCCGCTCCCGGGCCCAGCCCTCGCGGTCGGCGCCGACGTCCTGGGCGGTGGTGCGGCGGTTGGCCCGTACGTCCACGGTGGAGGGGGTGCGCTGGAAGACGTAGAGGTGCGCGGCGTCCTCGGCCAGCATCGGAATGACCTGGATGCCGGTGGCTCCGGTGCCGACGATGCCCACCCGCTTGTCCGCGAGGCCGGTCATGCCGCCCTCCGGGGTGCCGCCGGTGTAGGCGTAGTCCCATCGCGAGGTGTGGAACGTGTGGCCCTTGAAGTCCTCGATCCCGGGGATCCCGGGAAGCTTCGGGTCGGTGAGGGTGCCGGTGGCGCTGACGACGTACGTGGCCCGGAAGGTGTCACCGCGATCCGTGGCCACGATCCACGTCCCGGAAGCCTCGTCCCAGGTCAGAGCGGTGACCGCGGTGGAGAAGAGCGCGTCCGCGTAGAGGTCGTGGCTGCGCGCGATCCGCACCGCGTGGCGGCGGATCTCGTCACCGGGGGCGTACTTCCACTCCGGTACGTAGCCGGTCTCGTCGAGCATCGGCAGGTACACATGGGACTCGATGTCGCAGTGGACGCCCGGGTACCGGTTCCAGTACCAGGTGCCACCGAAGTCTCCGCCCTTCTCGACGACCCGGACGCGCTCCACGCCCTGCCGCCGTATGTGTGCGCCGGCGAGGATGCCGCCGAACCCGCCGCCGATCACAGCGACGTCGACGGTGTCGTGAAGCGGCTCTCGCTCGTTCGGCCCCGTCGTGTACGGGTCGGCGGCGTAGTAGCCGAACTCGGCGTCGGCGTCGCGGTACTGGGCGGCACCGTCGGGGCGGACGCGCCGCTCGCGCTCGAAGCGGTAGCGCTGCCTCAGCGCGGCGAGCCCATGGGGGTCGGGATCGTGAGGGGGTGTCATGTGGGGCCTCGATCCTGGGAGTTGGAACCGCCCATGCAGGGCGGCGGTCCGCTACGGTAACAAGTACCGGACAATGGTGTCCGGTTGAAGTCCGGCGGTACCGCGACATTCGGCCAGGCAGCTCTCACACCTCCGGCGTGCCGCGCGTCCCCGGCTCACAGACCCCTCGCAGCGGACAGGAAGAGTGATCCCCCCATGCAGCGACTTTCGCCCCGGTCCTTCGCCGTTCTCGCCACGGTCGGCACGCTGGTCCTCACCGGATGCGGTACGCAGAGCGGCGATCCCGAGAAGCACGAGGCGGCGTCCGTCGCCGCGGGCAGGACCATCCGCGCGCAGAAGGTCATGCGACTGACCCAGGTGCACCCCGAGACCGGGATGACCCTGCTGGAGGGGCCGACGTTCGGGGAGGACGGCGGCCTGTACGTCGTCGACGTCACCGCACCCGAAGGGAAGCCCAAGGTCATGCGCGTCGACGTCGGGAGGAAGACCTCCCGCGCCGTCCACACCGACGGCCGGGGGGCCTACACCTCGGCACAGTTCAGCCCGTACGACGGACGGCTCTACCTCAGCGACTTCGCCCACGGCGAGATCGTGAGCCTGGCCCCCGACGGGGGCGATCCGCGGACCTTCTTCGCCGGCGAGGTCGACGGGGCGCGGATGAACCCCGACGACATCGCCTTCGACCGGAAGGGCAATCTGTACGTCAGCGATTCACACGGCCTGTCCGAGGGCGAGGCCCACGGACGTGTGGTGCGGATCGGCCGCGACGGCAAGAACGCCACTGTTCTGGCGAAGGACCTGGCCGCACCGAACGGGATCTCGTTCGACGCGGACTACCGCGGGCTGTGGTTCAGCGAACTCACCGAGAACCGGATCTCCTACCTGCGCCTCGACGACGAGGGCGAGGTGACGTCCCGGCACACCGCCATCCGCGTGGACGGCGGAATCGCGCAGACCGACTCGATCGCCGTGGACGCGGACGGCAACCTCTACCAGGGGCTGCACGGCCGGGCGGCGATGGCCGTGTACGACCGGCACGGTGAGCGGCTGGCGACGGTCGGGCTTCCCGCACGGACCGAGGGTCTGGAGTCGGCGACGAACGTGGCCATCACACCCGGCGGGACCAGGGCGTACATGACCGTCAGCGGCCCCGCCGGTGGATATCTGTACGCCTTCGACGCGCTCGCGGAAGGCATCCGGCAGTCCAACGGCGGCTGACGCCGGCCCTTGCTCAACCGCCGAAGGCCCGCACCGGTCCCACCTCGACGCCGAGCAGCCGCCAGGCGGCCAGCGCCCGGCGCTCCCGCTCCTCCCGGGTGGGGCCGGTGACGGCGGCGGAGACCATGGCGACCGAGAGCACGAGGTCGTTCACGGCACTCAGCCGATGACCGCCGGGCAGCCTTCTTCGCAGGGCGCGCTCCACGCGTTCGGACAGGCCCAGGGCATGTGCGCGGATGTCGGAGCGGCCCGCCGCCCGGTCGGCGTGCAGAAGGCCGATGAAAGCCGCCGACTCGATCAGATGCCAGGTCAGCACGCCGAGAACGCCCGCGAAGGTCGCGTCCTCGGCCTCGGCCGCCTGCTCGATCTGCCGCACGTTCTCCTCCAGAACGGCGGCCACCGCGGCGGTCC
Source organism: Streptomyces sp. NPDC048295 (assembly GCF_040652135.1). Classification (NCBI taxonomy): domain Bacteria; kingdom Bacillati; phylum Actinomycetota; class Actinomycetes; order Kitasatosporales; family Streptomycetaceae; genus Streptomyces; species Streptomyces sp. NPDC048295. Next base: position 190,270 of record NZ_JBEZLL010000010.1, on the reverse strand, counting down.
GGTCCGGGAAATGCCGGTAGAGGACGCCCTGCCCGACCCCGGCCCTGCGCGCGATCGCGGACAGTGGTGCCTCCAGACCGTGCTCCGCGAAGATCTCCCGGGCGGCGGTGACCAGAGCGGCCCGGTTACGGGCGGCAGCCTTCGGCCCGTCGTTCGCGGGCCGCCGCCCGTCCCGCCCGGTGTGCTCCATCACCCCGGAAGCGTACCGGCCGGGCGGCTGCGGCTCCCCTGCCCGGCGCCCGGGAGAAAGGGGCACGGTCCCGGCCGGTCCGCCGCCCGCCCCTCCCCCACGCCACGGGTGCGACGTCTCGCGCTGACGGGCCGCAGACAGGAGACTGGGCCGTGACGTCGAACCACCGTCTGCCGCAGGGCAGTCACAACCGTCGTATCCGTCGTACCCGGAGGGGGACACACATGCGGGACAGCCATCGGGCCGAAGCCGAAGGGCTGTTGGTACGGGCCGTGGAGGAAGAGGTGCGGCGCTCGGGCGGCCGGGCCGACGCGGCCACACTGACGGCGCGCGGGCGGGCCGCGCTGGATTCGCTGGCGGTCGCCGCGGACGACGAGTATGCCGCGTACACCCGGGCGCTGGACGCGGCCGGGGCCGGGACGCAACCGCTGTCGCAGCGGTTCAGCCGGGCGACGATGGGAACGCCCCTGCTGGTGACGGGAGTTGCCGCGGTCGCCGCCATCGGCGCGGATGTCGCCTTCGGTACGGCGACCGGGCCGGCGCTCGGCGCGGGCGCCGTCGTGGCGGTCGCGGGGGCGACCGCCACCGTCGCCAAGGTCACCGCGTCCCACTGGCCCGCCGCCCACCGGCGGGCCGGCGCGCTGGGGCAGCCCGGCGGCACCGAACAGCTGCGGCTCCAGTGGCTGGCGGCGCTGGAGGTACGGGGCATCCGCCCCTTCATCGACCAGCAGCGGATGCTCACCGCCTCGTCCCGCACCCCGGCGAAGAAGGTCCCGGCGCAGTCACGGACCGCCGTCTCGCCGCGCCGTACGGACCGCAGCGCGGCGGCCCGTACGCGTGCGCTGCTGGAGCAGTCCTTCGGCCAGCTGCCCTCCTCCGACGGGCCGTTCGCGGGGCGGCGGGCCGAGCTGGAGCAGATCGCCCGTTGGGTGCGGGAAGCTCGCGCGTCGACGGAGACCAAACCGACCGTGGTCGTCCTGCACGGCACGCCCGGCTCCGGGCGCACCTCGCTCGCGGTGCGGGCCGCGCACAGCCTGAAGGACCTGTTCCGCGGCGCCTGCGTGGTGGATCTGCGCGGCGATGTGGCCGGTGAGGCACCGCTGCCGACCCGGGACGCGCTGCTGCACCTGCTGAACCGGCTGGGCGCGCCCCGCGAGCAGCTGCTGTTCCGGGAGGGGGCCTCCGCCGAGCAGCAGGTGCGGCGGCTGAGCGAGCTGTACCACCAGCATCTGACCGGCACCCCGGTGACGATCGTCCTGGACGACGCGGGCGACGCGGAGCAGGTCCGCACCCTGGTTCCCGAGCGTTCCGACAGCCTCGTCCTGGTCACCGCCCGCGAGCCCCTGGAACTGCCGGCCGACATCCCGGCCCGGGTCCACCGGCTGCCGGTCGGGGCGCTGGACGCGGCCGGTGCGGAGGAGCTGCTGCGCGAGACGGCACGGGCCGAGGAGGAGGGGCCGTACGACGCCCGGGCCACGGACACCGTCGCCGAGCTGTGCGGCGGGCTGCCGCTCGCGCTGCGGATCGCGGGCTCCTCGCTCGGGGCACGCACCCGCGGCGCGCTGGCCGCAGGTCTCGCGGAGTACGGACAGGTCGCCCCGGTGGAGCGGGCGCTGTGGCTGCGCTACACCGACCAGTCCGAGCAGGCGCGGCGGCTGCTGCGCCGGCTCGCGCTGGCCGGGCGGGCGAGCCTCGGCGCCGCCGCCGCGGCGGCGCTGCTCTCCGCCGACGAGCAGGAGGCCGAGCGGCTGCTGAAGGACCTGGCCGGGGCCGGGCTGCTGACCCATGTACGGGGCTCGCGCTACCGGCTGCACGACCTCGTACGGGGCTTCGCCCTGGCCCGGCTGCGGGACGAGGAGGAGACGGCGGACCGTACCGCCGCGCAGGAGCGGCTGATCCGCAACTACGCGGACCTGGCCGGTGCGGTGATCCGCATGGTGGACGGCAAGATGTCCACCAGGGCCGGGCAGTTCGGCTCGCACGGCTTCGGTTCGCTGGACTCGGCGCTGCGCTGGCTGGACGACGAGTCGAGCTTCATCACATCCGCGCTGCGGCACGCCGAGGGCGTCGACCAGGGCGCCGTGCTGGACCTGCTGGGCGCGCTGTGCGACTACTGCCTGCTGCGTGGCGACCTCTACCGGCTGGGCGAGATCAGCGAGTTGACGCAGGCGGTGGACCAGGGGCTGCTGGAGCGGTCCGTGCAGTGGCGTACCGGCATCGCGGCCCGTCAGCTCGGTGAGCTGGACAAGGCACGGACCACGCTGTCGTCGGTCGTCGGCCTGTACCGCGAGGCACAGAACGAGGCGGGTACGGCGCTGGCGCTCTGTTCGCTCGGCATCACCCTGCACCACCAGGGCAATCTGACCGAGGCGTCGGCGCGGCTGCGCGAGGCGATCGAGCTGCAGTCCTCCGAGGAGCAGGCGGAGGACCGGGCCTGGTCGATGCACGCGCTGGCGGCCGTCGAGCGCGACCGGGCCCGGCTCACGGAGGCGCTGACCCTGCTGGACACCGCGCTGGCCCTGCACCGGGAGGGCGAGTCGCTGCACGGCGAGGCGTGGACCCGCTTCCAGCTCGGGCAGACCCTGCTGCGCATGGGCGAGGTGGAGCGGGCCGAGGACGCACTGCGCCGGGCCCTGGAGCTGTACGGCAGTACCCGTGACGAGCGCGGCGAGGCATGGGCGCTGACCCAGCTGGCCCGCGCCCGGCTCCTGGACGGCGACCCGGCCCCGGCGGTGGAGCAGCTGAACGGGGCGCTGGCCCGCCACCGGGACAACGAGGACGCGCGCGGCGAGGCGTGGACGCTGTTCTACCTGGGCCAGGCCCTGGAGGAGAGCGGTGACACCGACCGCGCGGTCCGGCAGCTGGAGCGGGCCCGCACGATGTTCTCCCGGATGCGGGACGTGTACGGGCTGGCCTGCGCCCGCCACCACTCGGGCCGGGTCACCCGTGACCAGCGGGCGGCCCAGACCGGGAACCTGCGCAACTCCGGCTTCGCCCGCCAGCTCCTGGTGGACGCCCGCGCCGACTTCCGGCGCATCGGGGTCGCCCACGGCGAGGCGTGGACGTGCCTGGAGCTGGCCCTGATCGACGCGGGCAACAACCGGGCCCCGCAGGCGCTGGAGCTGTGCGGCGAGGCCGTGGAGCTGTTCGGCTCGTACGGCGACGCGCGGGGCACGGACTGGGCCCGCTTCCTGCGCTGCACGCTGCTGCCCTACGCCTCGCCGGGCGGCAGCGAGGTGGGTACGGCGGTGGCGCAGCAGGAGCTGGCCGAGCTGCTGGGGGCCGGGCACCCGGCGCGCGACCGCAAGCTGGAGGACTGCGCGGAGGCGTACACGGTGGTGCTGAACCGCGGCGTGGACCTGGAGGACGGCTGGCAGGCATGGCGTCTGGGCATGACGCCGACGCGGCATGCCCGGGAGGTCATGGGCGTACCGGTCCCGGCCGGGTACACCCCGGCCGACGACTGAGGGCGGCGCGGGCCCGGCCGGCCAAGGACTGGCCGGACCGGCGCCGCACGGCGGGGCGGCCCGGAACGCTCCGGGGCCGCCCCGCCCTCCCCTTCTGCCCCTGCTGCTACTTCCGCTTCGCGGAGCCCGCCCCGGCGGTGGCTTCGGCCGCCACCGCGTCCGGGTCCGGGGCCTCCTCGAAGTCGACCTTGCCCATGTGCCGGTTCATGGACTTCATCAGCAGCCACACGCCTGCGGCGAGCGCCGCGAAGACGATGAAGCCGAGAACGCCGGGGGTCACCTTGTTCTTGTCGAGCTCTTCGGCAAGCGGAACGAGGTCGGTCAGTGCCTGGGTCGCGTACATATCAGGCATTGTCGCGGATGCCCGCGAAGAGGTCGCTCTCGGGGAGGGAGGTATCGACGAGAGACTTCGCCAGCTCGTACTCCTCGGTCGGCCAGACCTCCTTCTGGATGTCCATCGGCACGCGGAACCAGCCGCCGTCCGGGTCGATCTGCGTGGCGTGCGCGATCAGCGCCTTGTCGCGGATCTCGAAGAAGTCCGCGCACGGAACGTGCGTGGTCAGCGTGCGCTCGTCGCGCTCGAACTCCTTCCAGCGCTTGAGCCACTCGCCGTACGGCGACTCCAGACCGCGGGCCAGCAGCGCCTCGTGCAGCGCCACCGTGCGCGGCCGGTTGAAGCCCTGGTTGTAGTAGAGCTTCTGCGGCTGCCAGGCCGGGCCGAACTCCGACTCGGGGAACGTCTCGGTGTCCGCCGCACCGTCGAAGGCGATCATCGTGATCTTGTGGGTCATGATGTGGTCGGGGTGCGGGTACCCGCCGTTCTCGTCGTACGTGGTGACGACCTGCGGCCGGAAGGCGCGGATGCTGCGGACGAGGCGGCCCGCGGCCTTCTCCTCGTCCTCCAGCGCGAAGCAGCCCTCGGGCAGCGGGGGCAGCGGGTCGCCCTCGGGCAGACCCGAGTCGACGAAGCCGAGCCACTCCTGGTCGACGCCCAGGATCTCCCGGGCCTCGTCCATCTCCTTCCTGCGCACCTCGTGGATGTTCTCCTCGATGTACGCGTCGCCCTGGAGCTTCGGGTTGAGGATGGAGCCGCGCTCGCCTCCCGTGCAGGTCACCACCAGCACGTCCACCCCCTCGGACACATACTTGGCCATGGTGGCCGCGCCCTTGCTCGACTCGTCGTCGGGGTGGGCGTGGACGGCCATCAGTCGCAGCTGCTCGGTCAAGACTCGATCCTCAGTGATTCGGCATGTAGGCAGGCTTCTATAGTGACCGAACCGGGGGGTGGAAAATTCCTCGATCCCCGGCACGGGAGGAACGATCATGACTGCGGTGCGCGAAGCGCCTCCGGAGAACCGCTACGGCCGCTCCGCGGACCGGCGCGCGGACCGCCAGCTCAAGATCGTCGGCTCGGTGCTGGGCGTCGTGCTCCTCGGTGTGGTCGGCTGGATCGGCTACGACTACGTCGCCGGTCAGGGCATCAGCGCCGAGGTGATCAAGCGCCAGGTCGTCTCGGACCAGCGGGTCGACATCCACCTCGAAGTGCGCAAGGACAAGGACGCCAAGGGCTACTGCACCCTGCGCGCGCAGCACGAGGACGGCAGCGACGTGGCCCGCAAGGACTTCCGCTTCGACGAGCGCACCGACCGGATCGACCGGATCCTGACGCTGCGTACGACGGCCAGGGCCACCAGCGTCGAGCTGCTGGGCTGCACCATGGACGACGGGGCGTCGCATTGACCGGCGCACGCCGGCCCTGACCCACCGTTCCCCGGTCCGACCTGCGCATACGCGGTCCCGGTGATTTACCTTCTCCCCCTTTTCCTGGGGAATTGTTAGGCTCGTGGTTTCGCCCACCCGTGGTGGCACATGCTTACGGGTAGGGCGATGCTTTGTATTCCCAGTACCGACGAGGAGCACCCTGTGACCCAGACCAGCGAAAACGTCACCTGGCTCACGCAGGAGGCGTACAACCAGCTCAAGGCCGAGCTGGAGTACCTGTCTGGTCCCGCGCGCACGGAGATCGCCGTAAAGATCGCGGCGGCCCGTGAGGAGGGCGACCTGCGTGAGAACGGCGGGTACCACGCGGCCAAGGAGGAGCAGGGCAAGATGGAGCTCCGGGTGCGCCAGCTGACCCAGCTCCTGGAGCACGCGAAGGTCGGCGAGGCACCTGCCGACGACGGCGTGGTCGAGCCCGGCATGGTCGTGACGATCGCCTTCGACGGAGACCCGGACGACACGATGACCTTCCTGCTGGCCTCCCGCGAGTACGCGAGCTCGGACATCGAGACGTACTCCCCGCAGTCGCCGCTCGGCACCGGCGTGAACGGCAAGCGGATGGGCGACGACGCCGAGTACGAGCTGCCGAACGGCAGGACGGCCACGGTGAAGATCCTCGCGGCCAAGCCGTACACCGGCTGATCACGCACCGCCGACGCGGGGAGCCTCCGGCCTTCGGGCCGGAGGCTCCCCGCGTGTGCGGCGGTTCCCGGGTGCCCCGGGGCCGGCGCGGCTCCGGTACAGGTCAGTCCATCACCAGATAGCCCGCGTCGCGCAGCGCCGTCGAGACCTCCGTGCAGTGCTCCGGCCCCTTCGTCTCCAGCTGGAGCTCCACCTCGACCTCGGTGAGCCCGAGCCGGGGATCGGTCCGCACATGACCGATGTCGAGCACATTGGCGTCGACCACCGAGAGCACGCCCAGCAGCGTGGCCAGCGCGCCGGGACGGTCGCTCAGACGCAGCCGCAGGCTCAGGTAGCGGCCGGCCGCCACCATGCCGTGGGTCAGGATGCGCTGCATCAGCAGCGGGTCCACATTGCCGCCCGAGAGCAGCGCGACCACCGGCCCGCGGAACGACTCCGGGTCGCTCAGCAGGGCCGCGACCGGGCTGGCCCCGGCCGGCTCCACCACCAGCTTCGCCCGTTCCAGACAGAGCAGCAGCGCACTGGACAGCTCGTCCTCGGAGACCGTGCGGACCTCGTCGACCAGCTCCCTGACCAGCTCGAACGGCACATCTCCGGGGCGCCCCACCTTGATGCCGTCCGCCATCGTGTTCAGCGAGCCGATGGACACCGGATGGCCCACGGCCAGCGACGGCGGATAGCAGGCCGCGCCCGCCGCCTGCACCCCGACGATCCGCACATCGGGCCGGACCGCCTTGACCGCCACCGCGATGCCCGCCGCGAGGCCGCCGCCGCCGATCCCCACCACGATGGTGCGCACCTCGGGGCACTGTTCGAGGATCTCCAGGCCCACCGTGCCCTGTCCGGCGATGATGTCCGGGTGGTCGAAGGGGTGGATGAAGACCGCACCGGTCTCCTGGGCGTACTCCTGCGCGGCGGCCAGCGTCTCGTCGACGACATGTCCGTGCAGCCGGACCTCCGCCCCGTACTGACGGGTGGCGGCGACCTTCGGCAGCGGCGCCCCGACCGGCATGAAGACCGTGGACCGTACGCCGAGCAACGCAGACGCGAGTGCGACACCCTGCGCATGGTTTCCGGCGCTCGCGGCGACGACCCCGGCCGCCCGCTCCACCGGGGACAGGCCGGCGATCCGTACGTACGCGCCACGCAGTTTGAACGAGCCGGTCCGCTGCAGGTTCTCGCACTTGAAATGGACCGGCGCGCCCACGAGCGCGCTCAGATGGCGGCTGCCTTCCATGGCGGTCACCCTGGCCACACCGGAGAGCATCTTCTGCGCCCCGAGGATGTCGTCGAGGATCAGTGGGGGGAAGTGGCCGGTCGCGCGGAAGTTCATACGGTAAGTCTTGCAGCTCGGCCTGCGGGTTCCCGCCGTCCGGCGGGGCACCGGCAGACGCGTCCGGTCCCCTCCTGGGCCGTTGTCCACAGGTTTGTGCAGCGCTGGTACACGTTGCCCCGTGGCCGCGTACTCTGTCCCCCACCCATCCGACACCGCACGAAGAGAGCCCCCGGCCATGCCCCCTCAGGACATGACGACAGCTGCGTCTCCTTCCGGGGGCGCCGCCCCCGAACCCACGGGTTCCGAACACGTCCTCGACGCTCTGCAGCACCAGGTCGCGGTATTCGCCCGCCGTGCCGAGCAGACCCGCCTCGGCGGGGTCGGCCAGGTGCGCAATTCCATGGACCGGGCCGCCTATCTGCTGCTCAACCGGCTGGACCGGGAAGGTCCGATGGGCGTCAAGGCCCTCGCCGCGGGCATGGGGATCGACTCCTCGACCGTGACCCGGCAGGTCGCACCGCTCGTCGACACCGGCCTGGTCAAGCGCACCTCGCACCCCGAGGACGGCCGGGCCGTCGTGCTCCAGCTGTCGCCGCGCGGCCAGGCGCGCCTGGAAGAGGTCCGCAGCTCCCGGCGCGAGCTCATGACCCAGGTGACGGACAGCTGGACCGCCGAGGAGCGCGAGACCTTCTGCGCGCTGCTCACCCGGTTCAACACCTCGCTGGCCGCCCGCCAGACCGCGCACCAGGCGCCCCCGGCGGGCTGACGGAGGCCCCGGCCCCGGGCGGACTGCGGCATACCTCTTGACCGGGAGTCCCGCAGCGGCTCGTATGTGGACTGTGCGAGAGCGCCAGACGGGCCGGGAGCGGCGCCGCGCCCAGGAGTTCGAGACCTTCGTCGCGGGCGCGGCCGGCCGACTGCTGCACACCGCCACGCTGCTCACGGCCGAGCCCATGCGACCGCCGGGGGCCAATCCCCGTGCCCAGCGGCTGCTCACGGCCGCCCTGGCGCACACCTACGCACAGTGGGACGGGCTGCGCGGCGAGGACCCGTACGACCGCACCCGGCGCGAGCTCGCCGCCCGGTTCGCCCATGAGGTCTGGCGGCACCACCGGCCGCGCGGCGGTCTGCTGGACTCCCTGACCCCGCAGGAACGCCTCGTTCTCGTGCTGCGGCTGTACGAGGGGGTGGCGGAGGAGCAGGCGGCCGCGCTGATCGGTGTGCCGGTGGAGCGGGTGCGGGCGGTCTGCAACCGCGCGGTGGCCACGATGCGCGGCACCCGCCGGCCCACGGCACGGCGCGGCACGCCGGGCCCGCCGAGGGTGGCGCGATGAGCCGCAGCGGCGACCGGGAGGACGAGGTCCGGCGGATGCTGGACGGTCCGCATCCGCAGGTGCCGGCCGATCTGGCGCAGCGGGTGGCGGAGCACGGCGGCAGGCTGCTGCGCCGCCGGCTGTTCGCCCGCCGGCTGATGCTGCTGGTGGCGTGCGCCGCGGTGGTGGCCTTCACCGTCTGGGCGATTCAGGTGCATCCCTGGCAGGTTCCTCCCGCCGAGACGACGCCGCTGGACGGCTGGTGATCACCGGCCGGTGATCACGGGCTCGCGGGCGGTCTGCCCTCTCGCGGGCGATCTACCCTGGAATGGGCGGCACGCGGATCCGGCCGAGGAGGCTGCCATGACCAGGAAGATCGCTGACTGCCGCAAGCATCCGAGTGTGTCGCACTGCTCGCTCACCATCTCCGGTGAGGAGGAGGAAGTCGTACGGGCGGCGACGGAGCACGCGGTCTCCGTCCACGAGCACGCCGACAGCCCGGAACTGCGCGAACAGATCCGGGCGATGCTGGAGGACGAGAAGGTCGGCGCCTGACCCCGCCGCGCACGTCCGGGCGGGCCCGAGGCTTCGGGTCCGCCCGGATTCGGGCGTGCGTGCCGGACCTGACGAGCCCGGCACGATCCGGACGACGAGAGGCCCTAGCCGAGTGCCTGCGTCAGGTCGGCCAGCAGGTCGTCGGCGTTCTCGATGCCGACGGAGACGCGTACGAGGTCGGCCGGCACCTCCAGCGGGGAGCCCGCCGCCGAGGCGTGCGTCATGCGGCCCGGGTGCTCCACGAGCGACTCGACGCCGCCCAGCGACTCACCGAGGGTGAACAGCTTCGCCCTGTTGCAGACCTGGACCGCCGCCTCCTCGCCGCCCTCGACACGGAAGGACACCATGCCGCCGAACGCCTTCATCTGCTTGGCGGCGATCTCGTGGCCGGGGTGCTCGGGGAGCCCCGGGTAGAGGACCTGGGTCACCTTGGGGTGCCGGGTGAGCAGATCGGTGACCTTGGTGGCGTTCTCGCTGTGCCGGTCCATGCGGACCGCCAGGGTCTTGATGCCGCGCAGCACCAGCCAGGCGTCGAACGGTCCGGCGACCGCGCCCATGGCGTTCTGGTGGTACGCCAACTCCTCGGCCAGTTCGGGGTCGTTGACGATCAGCGCGCCGCCGACGACGTCCGAGTGCCCGCCCATGTACTTCGTGGTGGAGTGGACCACCACATCGGCGCCCAGGGCGAGGGGCTGCTGGAGGTAGGGGCTGGCGAAGGTGTTGTCGACCACCAGGCGCGCACCCGCGGCGCGGGCCACACCGGCGATCGCGGCGATGTCGGTGATGCCGAGCAGCGGGTTGGACGGGGTCTCCACCCAGATCGCCTTGGTGCGCGGGGTGATCGCCGCCCGTACCGCCGCCACGTCCGAGGTGTCGGCGACGGAGAACTCGACCCCCCAGCGCGAGACGACCTTCGCGAACAGCCGGAACGTCCCGCCGTAGGCGTCGTTCGGGATGACCACGTGGTCGCCGGGGGTCAGCAGCGTACGGAGCAGGCAGTCCTCGGCGGCCAGGCCGGAGGCGAAGGCGAGTCCGCGGCGGCCGCCCTCCAGGGCCGCGAGGTTCTCCTCCAGGGCGGTACGGGTCGGGTTGGCGCTGCGGCTGTACTCGTAGCCGCCGCGCAGTCCGCCCACACCGTCCTGCTTGTACGTGGACACCTGGTAAATGGGCGGAACAACGGCGCCGGTGAGGGGATCGGCGGTGTTTCCCGCGTGGATCGCGAGGGTTTCGAAGCTGTGCTGGTCGCTCATGGGGCCAGAGCGTAGTTCGTCGCGAGGGCGCCCACCGGACTACCGGGCCGTCCGGTGACAATGGGTGCATGGAGATTCTCTGGTTCCTGATCGCCCTGTGCATGCTCGCCGCGGTCGTCGGCCCCTTCGTGCTGCGCCGCCGGGGCGGAATCCGCCAGGTCGCGCCGGGTTCCCCGGACGCCGCCGACCCGGACGCCTACGGCTTCGTGCGCCAGGAGGAGCTGGACATCCGGCTGCCGGGCCCGGACCAGGATCTTCTCGATGTGCTCGATGTCGTGCAGCGCTCCCAGGACTGGCGGGCGGCCTCGCAGCTGCTGGCCGGTACGCCCAAGGAGGGCGAGGTGCGGTGGCAGCGGGTGCAGGCCTTCGCCGGTGCCGCCTCGCTGGAGCTGGCGCAGCAGCCCGGGGTCGGTGGCGCGTGGCTGCGCAAGTGGCGGGCGGAGGCGCCGAAGGACGCGGGTGGTGCGGCGGTGCACGCCGAGTTCCTGGTGCAGCAGGCGTGGCGTTCGTCGACCGCGGGGACGGACGACTTCCGGATCATCCTGGAGGAGGCCCGTACGGTCTGCGGCGAGGCGGCCCTGCTGGCACCGGGCGACCCCGTCCCGTACATCGTCGAACTCGCGGTCTCCCGCGGACTCGGCTACTCCCACGAGGAGTTCGACCGGCTCTGGGCGAAGGTGATGGACCGGGCCCCGGCCCACATGGGCGCGCACATCGCCGCGCTGCACTTCTGGTGCGAGAAGTGGCACGGCTCCCGCGAGGAGGCCGACCGTTTCGCCACCTCGGCCGCCGCCCGCGCCCCGCAGGGCTCGCTGCTCGCCGCGCTGCCGCTCTTCGCGGTGTACGAGCACCTGCCCGAGGTCAATCTGGTGCAGGGCTTCTACCGCGGCCTGGTGGTGACCAAGGCGGTCGAGGGCGCCCTGTTCGCGGTGCACGCGGCCCGCCCGGACGACCCGATGCTCGCGCACGTGCGCCATCTGCTGGTCCTCTTCCTCGTCCGGATGGAGCGCTGGTCGGAGGCGATGGCCCAGCTCGTCCACATCGACGGCCACGTGGGCGCGCTGCCGTGGACGCAGGACGCCGACCCGGCCGCCGAGTACACGGTCTACCGGGCGCTGGCGGTGGCCGGCTACGAGGCGAACGGCGGCAGCCCGGCGACGCTGCCGCACTAGCCGGACGTACGGCCGGGCGGAATCCATGGCGCCCCGGCCGCGTTGTACGCACTGCACACCCCACCGAGGAGGAGCCCCCGCATGTTCCTGCAACGCCGCACCCCCCAGCTCCCCACCCCGGAAGAGGCCCTGAAGGGCCGCCCCACCCCCGAATTCAGCGTCCCGTCCCGCCACACGGTCCTCGGCAACCCGCTGCTGGGCCCGTACCCGGAGGGTCTGGAGGTCGCGGACTTCGCGCTGGGCTGCTTCTGGGGCGCCGAGCGCAAGTTCTGGCAGACGGACGGCGTCTGGACGACGCTCGTCGGCTACCAGGGCGGCTACACCGAGAACCCCGCGTACGAAGAGGTCTGCTCGGGCCTGACCGGCCACACCGAGGCCGTCCGCGTCGTCTTCGACCCGAGGACCGTCTCGTACGCCGAGCTGCTGAAGCTCTTCTGGGAGTCCCACGACCCGACCCAGGGCTTCCGCCAGGGCAACGACGTGGGCACCCAGTACCGCTCGGCGATCTACACCCACTCCCCCGAGCAGGAGGCGGCGGTGGCAGCCTCCCGCGAGGCGTACCAGAAGGTCCTCACGGCCGCCGGCCACTCCACGATCACCACGGAGATCCTCCCGGCCGAGGGCCGCACGTTCTGGCCCGCGGAGGGATATCACCAGCAGTACCTGGACAAGAACCCGGCGGGCTACTGCGGCATCGGCGGCACGGGCGTCTCGTGCCCGATCGGGGTGGCTCCGGCCGGGGAGTGACAGGCTGCCCGTGACCCGGTGCCGCACGGCACCGGGCAGGAGCGGGGGCATGCCCGTGACCCGGGGCCCGGCCGCGAACGAGGCAGAGGAATGCTTTTGCGACCAGCCGGGCCACCGCCGCGTCCAAGGACATGGAGCGGGCTCCGGAGGCGGCAAGGCAGGTGGCCTGGCAGGCGGCAGCGGCGCGTGTGCCGATCGGTGTGTCCGGGCGGGCTCACACTCTGCCGGGACGCGACCCGCACCGCCCGGGGATCGACTGCGACGACGGCGTGGGTGGCGCGACGGCGTGGGTGGCATCCATGCTCCGGAGACCTGGCTGTCAGAGGCGCGGAGTACGGTCCCCCCATGGCAGCCAAGATCGACCTGACGCTTGACTGTGCGGACGCACAGCACCTTGCCGTGTTCTGGAAGACGGCCCTCGGCTATGTCGACGAGCCACCGCCGGCTCCCTTCAGAACACGCGCGGAGTGGTTCGCGCACTTCGACCTGCCGGAGGACGAATCCGTGGACGACGGCGCGTGGCTCTGCGATCCCGATGGCGTCGGCCCCCGCTTGTGCATCCTCAAGGTTCCCGAGCCCAAGACGGCGAAGAACCGGCTCCACATCGACGTGCGAGTGCCGGGACACGGCAGCCCCGACGAGCGATGGGCGCGGATCAGGGCAGAGTCCGAACGCCTGGTGCAGGCGGGCGGGACCGTCCTTGAAGAGTTCGACGGGCATCATGTGCTGATGGCGGACCCGGAGGGCAATGAGTTCTGCGTCGGGGCAGCCTCTGCGGGGTGAGCAGGACGGGTGCCTTTCGCCCACCCCTGCGCCACTGCCTCGTTCCAGTCGCCACAGACCTTGGCGCCTGTCGTAGCGAGCAGTCACCACCAGCGGTTCCTCGACAAGAACCCGGCGGGCTGCCGCGGCATCGGCGGCGCGGAGGTCTCGTGCCCGGTCGTCGCGGCACCGGCAGCGGGAACGCCGGGCTCGTACGCGAAGAACCGCCGCGACCCCTGGCGCACCCGTTGGCCCGTCAACTCCGCAGCCCCGCAGGGCAGTCGGGCGGACCCGCCCGCCGGGTATGCGCTTCTCGCCGGAGCCGTCCCCGTGGCAGAGTCGTACGATGACCGACTCCCCCGATGGTTCCGTCCGTGCACTCGACCTGCTCCGCTGGCAGTTCGACCTGACATGGTCGCTCTTCGAGTACCACCTGGAGCGGCTCGTCCCCGAGGACTTCCTGTGGGAACCCGCCGCACATTGCTGGACGATGCACCGGGCCGACGACGGGACATGGACGGCGGACTGGTCGGAGACCGAGCCCGAACCTGTTCCTGTGCCGACCATCGGCTGGCTGAGCTGGCACATCGGCTGGTGGTGGAGCGTGGCCGCGGATCACGCCCATGGGAGAACGCCCCGGGAGCGGGAGGACACCGTCTGGCCCGGAGCGGGGAAGCCGGCCATCGAGTGGCTGCGCGGCCTGCGTGAGGACTGGCTGGCGGCGCTGGACCGGCTCACCCCCGCCGGTCTGGACACCACGGCCCCGTTCCCGTGGCCGAATGATCCTCGGCACACCGTCGCCCACATGATTGCCTGGGTGAACGCCGAACTGATGAAGAACGCCGCAGAGATCGGTCAGCTCCGCCTCCAGCGAGCCGTCGGCGAGGTACCGGACCAGGACCGGTGAGCCCGCCCCCGCCCGGCCGGCGTGGACGGCTCCTGTCGCAGCGAGCGGTCCCACCAGCAGAACTCCACGCAGGAGGCGCCCCGCACCGTGCGAGTGATGACGACGAGCGTCGCGGCGCGGGCCGGCCGCGCGAATGAGGACTTCGTCGGCGCCCTGCCGACGGCAGTGGTGCTGATCGACGGTGCCGGCATCCCCGGCACCGCGTCGATCTGCCGGCACGGTGTCGCCTGGTACGCGGGCCGCCTGGGAGGCAGTCTCCTCGGCCTGCTGTCGCGCGTGCCGGATCGCAGCCTTCCAGCGCTCCTCGCGGAGGCCATCGAGCGGGTGACGGAAGACCACCGGGACACCTGCGACGTCGCCTCCCCGGTCAGTCCGTCGGCGGCCGTGGCCGTCCTGCGCCTGTCCGGCGACCGCGTCGACCACCTGGTGCTCGGTGACGCGTTCCTCGTGCTCGACGCGGCGGACGGCCCGCCGCTCGTCGTCTCCGACCCCCGAGAGCTGATCGTCGGCCGGCCGTACGCGTCCGCGCTCGGAGCCGTCGCCGAGGGGAGCGAGGAGTACCGCCGGATCCTGCGGGACCTGCGCGCCCACCGGAACCGTCCGGGCGGGTTCTGGGTGGCCAAGGACGATCCACGGGCGGCGGACGAGGCGGTCACCGGAAGCCGTACGGTCGCCGGCCCGGCCAGTGCCGCGCTGCTCAGCAACGGGGCCGCCCGCATCGTGGACCGGTTCCGGCTCGTCGACCGGCCAGGGGCCATGGCCCTCCTGGCATCGAGCGGCCCCGCCGAGCTCGTCCATCGCGTCCGGCAGGCGGAGGCGCGTCACGCGGTGGCGGCGGACGATGCGACGGTCGCACACTGCACCGGTCTCGGCACGACTTGACTCGCCGCTACATATCGCGAAAGCTAGATGCGTAACACGGAGATCGTCGGAGAGGTGGAGCGATGGACCCGCTGGCCGTGCACAAGGCACTCGCCAATCCCGCGCGCCTGCAGTTCATGCGGTGGCTGAGGGAGCCGGAGAAGCATTTCGACGAGGACTCCTACCGGCAGCAGGGGCTCGGCTTCCACATCGGTGTGTGCGTCGGCGACATCCAGAAACAGTCCGGGCTGGCGCAGTCGGTGGTGTCCGGCTACCTGCAGACCCTGAAGGACGCGGGGCTGCTCACCTCGGAGCGCATCGGCAAGTGGACGTACTACCGGCGCAACGAGCCGGTGATCGCGGAGTTCGCCGCACACGTCCGCGACGAGCTGTAGTCCCACCACGACCCCTCACACACTCCCGAACACCCCTTCCAATGCATCTATTTTTCTAGATTTGACGAAAGGTAACGACCGTTCCGATGAGAAAGACCTCCCTCACCGTTCTGGTGCTCGCCCTGGGCGTGTTCGGGATCATCACCACAGAGATGGGGATGGTCGGCGTGCTGCCCCGGGTCTCGGCCGAACTCGGTGTCACACCGTCCGCCGCCGGCTGGCTCGTGGGGGCGTTCGCCCTGGTCATCGCGGTGTCCGGGCCGTTCACGACGCTGCTTGCGTCCGGCATCGACCGCAAGAAGGTGCTCGCCGCCGCGATCGCGGTGTTCGCACTCTCCAACGCCGTCTACGCGCTCACCACGCAGTACGAGGTGATGCTCGCCTTCCGCATCGTCCCCGCCCTCTTCCACCCCGTGTTCTTCGCGGTCGCCCTCGCCACCGCCGCACGGCTGGTACCCGCGAAGGACGCGACCCGGGCCACGACGACCGTGTTCGCCGGGGTCACCGTCGGCTTCGCGCTCGGCGTGCCGTTGACCTCGTACCTCGCCGGGCACCTGTCGCTCGCCTCGGCCTTCTGGTTCGGCGCGCTCGTCAATCTGATCGCGTTCCTCGGCATCCTGCGGTTCGTCCCGTCGATGCCGGTTCCTGATTCCCAACGAGCTTCGTACGGGGACCAGTTGAGTCTTCTCAAGCAGCCCCGGATGTGGCTGACCATCACCTCCGTCGTCCTCGTCTTCGCCGCGATGTTCTCGGTGTACGGCTACTCCGCCGAGTACCTGGGGCAGGTCGCACACATGGACGGCACGTGGGTCAGCGCCATGCTGATGGCGTTCGGCATCGTGATGATCCTCGGGAACTTCGCGTTCGGCGGCCTGCTGCGGCGCAGTCTCGTCGGCACGGCGGTCGCGTATCCGGTGCTGTGCCTGCTGGTCTACATCCTTCTGTACGCCGTCGGCCCGTTGTTCGCACCGATGGTTCCGATGGTCCTGGTCTGGGGCGCCGTGCACTCGGGCGGGCTCGTCGTGAGCCAGAGCTGGCTGGGGCGGGACGCGAGCGATGCGCCCGAGTTCGGGAACAGCCTCTTCATCTCGTTCTCCAACCTCGGCATCACCGTCGGCACCGCCGTCGGCGGCTGGGTCATGGCCGAGTACGGAGCACGTCAACTCCCCTGGGCCGGAGTCGGATTCGCGGTCGCCGCTCTGCTGGTGATGGCGCTGCGGCTGGGTCTGGAGCGGGGCGGGGACCGGCAGGCCGTGTCCCCCTCCCCGAGCGGGCAGGCACTCGGGGAGGCGGGGGTCTGACCCGACCCGCCCCAGAAGCGATCGATGCGCTGCCTGTCGGCCCGTCGTGGAAGTGCCGGCGTGCCGGTCGCACCGAAGGGCGGTTGATCGGCGGGGTACTCAAGCGCATGGTGCGGGCACAGGCGACGCGTTTTGCGCTGCCGCGCGAACGGTTCGACGGCTCGGTGCTGTTCTGGCAGGAGAGGGGCGGCCAGGCATCGTGGGTGTGGAGCGATCCGCAGGTGCTGCGGCACTGTGGGAGCGATCCGCAGGTGCTGCGGCACTGCGGCATCCTCGATCGGATTTCCGGGACGGTCGTGGGCGTTCCGCGCGAGATCGGTGGACTCGGGACGCCCGACGCGGCGCCGCCCCTCCCCGAGACCGTCCTCGATGCCCTCGGCGGCCGTGACATCCCGGTCCCGGGTGGCGTCGAGTTCGGGTACGCCGCCCCGAATCCGCCGAAGCCGGTCGGCATCCGGGCCGGACTGGACGCACAGCGGCGGACGTTGCCGCTGCTCGAACCGGCGGTACGGCACGATCGCCCATGCCGACGGGACCGGGCGGCCGAGCGGCCCCGGCCAGTGAGCCGACGGCCCCGGCAGCGCCCCGGAGCGGCCGACACCGACTTCGCGGGAACCCCCGCGCTCCATGAGCGTCCGCCCGGCAGGACGCGCGCCCGCTGTGCGTCGGTCAACAGCACCCATGAACAACGACCGATGGGGCCGACCGGGACGGCGGTGCTCCTCAGGCCGTCGGTCCCGTGCGGAGCCGCCGCACATCCCGCACCAGCGTGTACGAGGCACAGAGGAGGATCACCGCTCCGGCCCCGATCCAGAGGGCCGATGCCCCGGCACGGCACTCACGAACGGCGAGGGCGAGCAGCGACATGCCGGCCAGGACACCGAAGGCCGAGATCAAAGCGCTGATGCGGTCGGTCATACGGACATCATCGATGACGACCCCGGCCGGCGGGAATGATCCCAGCGAATCGGCCCAGGGCCGTGGGCCGGAATCCTGGCGGAAGGGGAACACCCGATGGGAACGACGAGCACCGGCGACGACGCGCAGGCCGGGGAGCGCACAGATCTTCTCGCGATCGTTGCCGATCAGCGCACCAACTTCCTCTACGCCCTCGCGGACATCGGCGAGGACCAGGCCCGGCTCACCACCACCGTCAGCGAGCTGACGCTCGGCGGTCTGGTCAAGCATCTCGGTGAGGTCCAGCGAACCTGGCTCGCGGTGGTCGAGGGCACGGCGCCGGCCGAGGTCGGCCGGGCCGATCTCGACCCCGACGGCACCCGTATGACCGAGGGCGAGACCCTGGCCGGGCTGCTCGACGCCTTCCGGGCGGCAGCAGCGGAGTTCGACCGCACGGTGCGCCAGGAGCCCGATCTCGATCGGCTCGTCTCGCTTCCCCGGTACCCCTGGTCACCGCCGGAACCCCTCACATGGACCGTCCGTCATGTGCTGCTGCACGTCTTCCGGGAGATCGCACACCACAGCGGGCACGCGGACATCGTCCGTGAGGCCCTGGACGGTGCCCGTACGACGGCGCGCATGGCGGAAGCGGCCGCACGCGGTGGGCAGGGCGAAAGCACGGCGGACCACGTGGGCTGAACGGATCCGCATCCGGTCGGCGTTGCCGCGTGCCGGACACCTCCACCGATTCCCCGGTACGGCCAAACGAGTGTCTCCCGGACCAACTCCGGGGCACGCCGCGGCGCAGTTCAGGAGACTGGCGACCGGTGCTGACGGTGCTTTGCGGATCGCCGTGGTGGACGGGCGATTTCCGGCCACAACACAACACCCCTTACCCTGCGATACATCGGTCACCAACGGTCGGCCGGGACAGAAGGGCGACAACATGACCTCCGAGACCAGCACACTGGTCACCATCGATGCCACAACCACCTTGCTGGAGGCGGAACTTCCGGCCCTTGAGCAGCACCAGCAGACCCTGGAGAAGGAGCTCGCCACCGTCACCGAGCGCCTGGAGTCGGTGCGGACCGCACTGACGGCGCTGCGCGCGCTGTCGGCCTCCCCCGCCCCTGCCCCCTCCGCGAGCGCGGCGGCGGAGCCGGTCGAGGCGGAGGACGCCGGGGCCGACGCGGTGAGCGTTCCCGCTGCAAGGATTCCGCAGCAGGCGCAGGCCTCCATCGACTCCGCCGACTCCGCCGAAGCCACCGCCCAGGCGGAAGCCCCGCAGGAGCAGGCCGCGGCCGCCCCCGCGCGCCGCGCCGCCCGCAAGGCGCCTGCCGCGCCCAAGGGCCGCAAGCAGGCCGCCGCCAAGCCGAGGGCCCAGCGCGGCCAGACCAAGAAGGCCGTCGCCGCCAAGTCCGCCGAGCAGGTCGAGGACGCCAAGGACACCGAGGCGACGGCGAAGTCCGCCGCACCGGCGAAGGCGACGAAGACGGCCAGGGCGACGAGCAAGACCGCGCCGTCCAAGGCCGCCAAGCCCGCGAAGGCCAAGGCCCCGAAGAAGGCCGCGCCCTCCGCGGACGCCGCACCGGCCGTCGACGACAGCGGCAGCCTCACCGAGCTGACCATGAAGGTGCTCGCCGCGTCCGGCGACACCCCCGTCCGCGCCCGCGACGTGACGAAGGCCCTGGGGCGTGAACTCACCCCCAACGGCATCAACACCGTTCGCAGCACCCTCGACCGGCTCGTCGCCACCTCCCGGGCCCACCGCGCCGGCCGGGGCCTGTACCAGGCGCCCGCGAACTGACCTTCGAACTTCCCTTCGGGCAAAGGGAGTTCATCGAGTACCCGGTGCCACCGCCTCGGCGGCACCGGGTATTCGTTCGTTGTGGCAGGGCGTCCGTCCGTAGGTTGCCCGCATGTCTTCAACACTGCGGCTGGAAAAGGTCGGGCCGGACAACGTCGAGGCCGCCTGCCACCTGAAAGTACGACCCGACCAGGACGGGCTCGTGAAGCCGGTCGCCTGGTCGCTGGCCCAGGCCTATGCGACCCCCGACATCGCCTGGCCCCGGCTGATCCTCGACGGCGAGCAGCTCGTCGGCTTCGTCATGGCCTTCTTCGACGTCCGGTTCTATCCGGACGACCCGAACGACGACCGGTTGCGTTCCGGGCTCTGGCGGCTGAACATCGCCGCCGATCAACAGGGACGGGGATACGGACGCTTCGCGGTGGAGGCGGTCTGCGAGGAGATCCGGCGGCGGGGACAGACCCGTGCGACCGTGAGCTGGGCCCCCGGTGAACACGGGCCCGAGCAGTTCTACTTCAAGCTCGGATTCCGGCTGACCGGGGAGATGAGCGGGGATCAGGTCGTCGGTGAGCTGGAGCTCGGCGACGCGTAGTGCTTGCCGCACGGCGCCGCGCGGGCTGTGAAGTACCACGCGGTGCTGCGCAGTGCTCTGTGCGCAGTGCTCTGTGCGCAGTGCTCTGTGCGCAGTGCTCTGTGCGCAGTGCTCTGTGCGCGGCGCTCTGCGCACGGCGCTCTGCGCACGGTGCTGTGTGCGCAGAGCTGTGTGCGCAGTGCTGTGGCCGGAAACGATCAGAAGGTGGCGGGAGCCTTCGTCGGTGGGACGGCGCGAGCTTGTGCTGGTGGGACGGCGCGAGCTTGTGTCGGTGGGACCGCGAGAGCCTCCGTCGGTGGCGTGGCGCGGCCCGGCGCGGCGTCGGGAGCGTACGTCGATGGGCCGCGCCCGGTCAGCCGAGGTGGGCTGCGATGAGCCGCGCGCACTCCATGGACCCGCTCCGCGTCGTGTCCACCTCGATGTCGTACGTCACGCCCTGACGGACCGGCTCCGCCTGCGCGGCCGCCATGCCCGGGACGCGGTCGCCCCGCGTGATCTTGCGGGCATCGCCTCGACCGGCCCCCGTTGAGCACGGTCGTCCGTGTCCTACCCGGGCCGCACCAGGACCTGGCAGCGGACCGGTGCGGTGGTGTGGTCAACACGGTGGGGCCGGCCCATGACCCACTTGGCCGCCGGAAGAACCGTTTCAGCGGTTCCCGTCCGGGTGACGGAGCCTCTCCTTCGACAGTAACCGCAGGTCAGCGACGCAGACTTGGGGCGTTTCCGACCCCGTACAAGGAGTTCCCCCCATGCGCCTTCGTTCCACCGTCGCTGCCGCCCTCGGCGCGCTCGCACTCATTGTCGCCGTGCCGACCTCGGCCGGCGCGGCCACCGGGGACTTCAGGTACACCTACACCGGCCTCGACGGGTCGCCACAGTTCGGCTTCCTCGTCGACCCGCCGAGCCGGATGTGCATCACCCTGCCCGAGGTGGCCGACCCCGGTTCGACGAACCCCGCCCACACTCCGTGGAACTTCACCGACTCCAGCGCGACGGTCTTCAGCGGCCCCGACTGCGAGGGCGACTACTTCACCCTCCGGCCCAAGGGCGGTCACGCCTCCGAGCGGCTCAAGCTGCGCTCGGTCGTCTTCAGCTGATCCCACCGCGCCCCGCGACCCCCACCCCGGTACGAGCCGCCCCGCCCTCGTACCGGGGTGGTGTCGTATGCGGGAAGCGGGGGCGGCGGTTCGCCGTGGTCACCGGGGGAACCCGTCGCCCGCCCCGGCCGTGCGACGAGGGGACAGCTGCTGACAGAATGGGGGAAATGACCACACTTCCCGAGTCCCTCCATCCCGACCTCCTCGCGGCGAGGACGCTGGTCTACGAACCGAGCGGGCTCGTGTGCACGCGGCCGGTGGCCGAGGCGGAGAGCGCCGAGTACGGCGCACACTCGTTCACCGTGGACGGCTCCGCCGTCAGGTTCCGGGTGGCGCGGACCACGCCGACGAAGGCCGGCCAGTTCGTGACGGTGTGGAAGCGGTCCTCGGCCGGGCCGATCCGGCCCTATGACTCCGCGGACCCGGTCGACCTCTTCGTCATCAGCTCCCGCGGCGCCGACGGCTTCGGGCAGTTCGTGTTCCCGCGCGAGGTGCTCTGCGAGCGGGACATCGTGTCGCGCGACGGTGTGGGCGGGAAGCGCGCCTTCCGCGTCTACCCGCCGTGGGTGACGACGACCGGTCGCCAGGCGGGCCGTACGCAGGAGTGGCAGGTGGAGTACTTCCTGCCGGTGCGGGAGGGCGAGCCGGTCGACCCCGTCCGGTGCCGGGCGCTCTACCGCCCGTGAACGTGAAGGTGCCCGTGGGTCAGCGGTGGGTCACGGTCAGCGGTAGTCCTCGGGGTGGCCCTGCATCCAGGTGTTGATGCGGTCGCGGGTGCCGAGCAGTTCGAACGGTGCTTCTCCAGGTTCTCCGTGGAGGTGTCGTCCTTCAGCGTCCCGCGCAGGGCGGCGATCCGGGCGATCGGCTCCTTGAAGTGGCCGGGGCCCTGGGCGTCCGCCTTCATGGCCCGGTCCAGGCGGGCCAGTTCGTCGTGGACCCGGCCCAGGAAGTAGGCGCAGTTCGACGAGCCCGGGGCACAGTCGTCGTTGAACGTGGCCTGGAGGCCCGCGAAGGCGTCTCGTACGGCCTCCGGCCTGTTGAGTTCCGCCTCGGCCGCCCGGGACGCCTCCGCCTCCGCACCGGCCTCGTCCGCGGCGTTCCGTGCCGCGTCGGCCCGGTCGGCGGCCCTGGACGCGGCGGCTGCGTTCGCGGACGGCGCCACGTCGGGAACGTCACCGCCCGGCCCCTGCGAGGTCTCGGCCGAGCACCCCGCCAGGAACGCCCCGAGAACCACCGCGGCGACCACGGCGGTCGCAGCGCGGCATGCTTCGGTACGGATGGACATGAGGCCCCCCTCGTCCGGTTGGCCCAGACCTTACCTCTCCGCCCGGCTCGCCGGCCCGGGCCCCGCGCCCTCGCCCGTCGATCACGGGTGCCCGCCGAGGAGTTCCGGTCAGGGGCGGTCGATCAGGGACTGCAGCGCGGGCGCGTACAGGTCCGCGATGTGTTCGGGGGTGGCGTCCGCGCCGGCACCCTGGCGGTGGAGGCTGAGGGTGGCGCCGAGGCCGAGGAGGTGGCCGGCGACCAGTTCGGCGCGCAGGGCGCGTTCGCGGCCGGGGAGGCGGGCGGTCAGGGCGTCGGTGACCTGTTGCTGGAAGCGGTCGCGCAGCAGGGAGCGCTCGTCGCGGTTGCCGAGCGAGAAGACGACGCGCAGCAGCGGGTCGGACTGCAGTTCGCGGCGGCGGGTCACCAGCGTCACCACCATGTGGCGGCCCAGCACGCCGAGCGGGGCGTCGAAGAGTTCCGCGGCGGCGGGCCCGAAGTCGGCGACGGTGTTGAAGAGTTCTTCCTTGCGGCCGAAGTGCTTGACCACCAGGGACGGGCTCACTCCGGCGTCGGCCGCGATCCCCCTGATGGTGACCTCGGCGTACGGGCGCTGGGTGAACGCCCGGCGGGCGGCGCGCAGGATCGCGTCCCGGCCGGTGCCCGGGTCGGCGGCGGGCCGGGCCGGAGCCGGTGCGGTGGCCTGGCCACTGGTCATGCGCCCTCCTGGATCGGCATCGTCCCCACACCGTCCTTCCGGCCGGCGGGAACGTCATGGTGCTCTTCGACCGTACCCGTCGCGGGTGCCCGGCTGCCCGGCAGGAACAGGGTGACCAGCAGCGCGGCGAGCGCCGCGCCCGCCGCGATCAGGAAGACCAGCTGGTACGCGTGGAGCGTCGGGGCCGTTCTGCCGCCCACCCGGAAGGTGATGTTGGCGAGGACGGCGGCCACCGTCGCGCTGCAGAAGGCCTGGCCGATCGAGCGCATCAGGGTGTTGAGGCCATTGGCCGCGCCCGTCTCGCTGACCGGAACACCGCGCATGACCAGCGCCGGGAGTGCCGAGTACGCGATGGCCGTGCCCGAGGCGACGACCGTCGCACCGGCGATGATCAGCCAGAGGTTGTGGCTGGTGAAGTACCGCACCACGTAACCCGCGCCGATCACCCCGGCCGCCAGCGCCAGGCTGACCTTCGGGCCGTACTTCGCGGAGATCCGCGCCGAGACCGGCGAGAGCGCCACCATCATCACGCCGCCCGGCAGCAGACAGAGACCGCTGACGACGAGCGAGGCGCCGAGTCCGTATCCCGTCTCCTTCGGCTCCTGCACCATCTGTGCGGTGACCAGGGAGTTCGCGTAGAAGGCGAAGCCGATCAACAGGGCGGCGACGTTGGTGAGCAGGACCGCCGGGCGGGCCGAGACCCGCAGGTCGACCATGGGCGACGCCACCCGGAGCTCGTACGCCCCCCAGAACAGCGCCACGACGAGGGCCGCCACCAGCAGGCCGACCGTCCGGGCCGAGGTCCAGCCCCAGTCGGCGCCCTGGGTGACCGCGAGCAGCAGACAGACCAGGGCACCGGAGAGCCCGAGCGCGCCGAGGGCGTCGAAGCGGCCACGGGTACGCACCGGTGATTCCGGTACGCACCAGAGCACCAGCACGATGTCGATGACGCCGATCGCACCCGAGACCCAGAACATCGTGTGCCAGTCGAAGTTCTCGACGACGAGGGCCGCGACCGGCAGCCCGATCGCCGCGCCGATGCCGAGCGTCGAGCTCATCAGCGCGACTGCGGACAGCACCCGCTCGGGCGGGAGTTCGTCGCGCAGGATGCTGATGCCCAACGGCAGGACGGCGAGGGCGGCACCCTGCAGGGCACGGCCGGCGATCAGCACCCCGATGTGGGAGCTGACCGCGCACAGGACCGAACCCAGCACCAGCACCATGAGCGAGGCGACGAGCACCCGCCGCTTGCCGTACATGTCGCCGACCCGCCCCAGGACGGGCGTGAAGACGGCGCCGGTGAGCAGGGTGACGGTGACCAGCCAGCTCGCGGCGGCCGGGGTCGCGCCGGTCAGGGCCGGGATGTGCGGGAGCAGCGGGACGACGATCGTCTGCATCACCGCGACCACGACACCGCAGAACGCCAGCACACCGACGGCGAAGCGGGGATGCGGGGCCTCGGTGGTGGCGGCCGGGGCGGGTATGTCCGCGGGCATGGCTCTCCGTACGGTGCTCGGTGGCGGGCGGGGTGGTGCGGGGTGAGAGGCGAAGCAGCGCAGGGGTGCACGCGCGTTCACCCCAGGGTAAACGCTTGTGCACCCCCTCGGCGACCGGAACGCCGGGCGCCGCGTTAGCCTCGAAGACCCGGGCTCCCACGGCCCGGACGACACGGACGAGAAGGCGAAGGTGGCTGCGATGGCGAAGGTTCCGGCAGCGGCGGTGGCGGCGAGCGGGCTGGTCGGCGGGTACGCCATGGCGCGGTGGACCAGGAAGCGCCCGCTGGGCGGGGTCGCCCTCGCCGCCGCGGGCACCGTCGCCGCGTACGAATGGAACCGGCAGGCCGGGCCGCGTGCCGCCGCCGGGCTGACCGCGGCGTACCTCGCCGCGTTCGCCGGCTCGCACCCGCTGGCCAAGAAGGTCGGCGCCTGGCCCGCCGTCTTCACCGTGGCGGGCGGCGTGGCCGCCGCGTCGTGGGCGGTCACCCGCCGGGCCGCCTGAGCCGCACGTACGGAAGCACGGGAGCACGGGAAAGGGGCGGGGCCGCGAAAGGCCCCGCCCCTTTCCCGCGCTGTGCTGTGCCGTGCTGTGCCGTGCCGGGGTCTTCCGTCCGGATCAAGCCGGATCAGGGAGCGGGGTCCGGTGCGTACGATCGCGAGGCGGAGCCAAGAGCCCGGCCGTGCGATCGCATGGCAGAGCCGAGAGCCCGGGGAAGGAGCCCCGGCGACCGGCGACGCGGCGGCGGGCGTGCGTGCCGGACCCCGCGGGCCCGGCCTGAACCGAACGAGGCCCTAGGCCCCCAGCGCCCACGACACCGTGTAGATCAGCAGCCCCGCCAGCGCACCCACCACCGTGCCGTTGATCCGGATGAACTGGAGGTCGCGGCCGATGTGCGCCTCGATCTTCCGCGACGTCTGGTCCGCATCCCAGCCGGCGACCGTGTCGCTGATCAGTGAGGTGATCTCCGCGCGGTACGTCGTGACGACATAGACCGCCGCGTCCTCCAGCCAGCCGTCCAGCTTCGCCTGGAGCCGGCCGTCGCTCGCCAGCCGTGCCCCCAGCGCCATCAGTGAGGCCCGCGCCCTCAGCCGCAGTTCGCTCTGCTCGTCCTCCGCGGCCGCGATGATCATCGTGCGTACGGACGACCAGGCCGAGGCGATGACGTCCTGGACCTCGCCGCGCCCCAGGATCTCCGACTTCAGCCGCTCCACCCTGGCCCGGGTGTCCGAGTCCGTCTGGAGATCGGCCGCGAAGTCCGTCAGGAACGTGTCGATCGAGGCCCGCGCCGGGTGCCCCGGCATGTCCCGCATCTCCGTGACGAAGCGCAGCAGCTCCTTGTAGACCCGCTCCCCCACCCGCTTGTCGACGAACCTCGGCGTCCAGCCCGGAGCCCCGCCCTGCACCGCGTCCATCACCGAGTCGCCGTGCAGCACCAGCCAGTCGTGGGCGCGCACGCAGATCAGGTCCACCACCTTGCGGTGGCCGCCGTCGGAGACGATCTTCTCCAGCATCTTGCCGAGACCGGGCCCGATCTCCGCCGCGTTGGCCCGCCGGGTGATCGCCTCACCCACCACGGCCTGCACATCGGAATCCCGCAGCACCCTCAGCGCACCGCGCAACGCCGTCGACAGCTCGGCGGTGACCCGGTCCGCGTGCTCCGGCTCGGCCAGCCAGGCACCGAGACGCCCACCGACACCGAGCGCGTGGATCCGGCCCCGCACGACGTCACCGGAGAGAAAATTCTCACCGACGAAGGAACCCAGGGAGGCCCCCAGCTGGTCCTTCTTGGTGGGGATGATGGCGGTGTGCGGGATCGGCAGGCCGAGCGGACGCTTGAACAGCGCCGTGACGGCGAACCAGTCGGCCAGCGCACCCACCATCCCCGCCTCGGCGGCCGCGGCGACGAAGCCCGGCCAGCCGCCCACACCCGCGCTCTTCGCCCAGGTGGCGAGCACGTACACCAACGCGACCAGCAGGAGGAGGCCCGTGGCCGTCGCCTTCATCCGGCGCACCCCGCGCCGCTTCTCCTCGTCCGCCGCCGTGTACGCGAACGACGCGAGCGGAGCAGCCCGGCCACCGGGTGCCGGCCGGGCCGCACCCGCCGCCTGCTCCCCGGCACGCTCCAGCTGCCGCGCCCCCGGCTCCCCGGGGCCGGTCCGATCGATCCGTTCCATCCGCTCCACCCGTCCGCGTACGCCTCGCCCCCCATGTCCCGTACGCATTGTCCCTACCTGACCTACTCCCGGGCCACGCGTCGAGTTCCCGACGACCTGCCCCATCATGGGACCAGTCCAATTGATCATGAGGAGAGACACCGCCCATGCCCAGGCGCCAGGGGTATGCCCCGCTCATCGCCCCCGTGGCGGGCACCGCCGCACTCGCCGCCGCCGTGGCCTTCGCCGGCTCCCTGCTGTTCTCCGGCCCCGGCACCCCGCCGGAGCAAATCAGCGCACCCGACCCGCGCTCCGTGGCCCGAACACCCGCCGCCCCCGCCCACTCCACCGGCCTCTGGGCCGCCACCTGGGCGGCCGCACCCGTCTCCGGCGTCGCCGACTCCCACGACGGCAGCACCCTGCACCAACGCACCGTCCGGAACATCGTGCACACCAGCATCGGCGGCGACGCGGCCCGCATCACCCTCTCCAATGTCTTCGGCACCCGTCCACTGCTCGTGGACCGCGCCACCGTGAGCAGCCGCCCCGTGACCTTCCGGGGCGCCGGGCGCGTGACCGTCGCAGCCGGCGGGCAGGTCGTCAGCGACCCCGTCGCCGTCCGCGTGGCCGCCGACTCCGACCTGGTGGTCACCCTGCGCACCCCCACCGCCGAGGGGCCCGTCACCGTCCACGGACGCAGCCACCAGACCTCGTACGTGGACACCGCGTGGGGCACCCGGCGGACCGAGGACTGGCGCTACCTCACCGCCGTCGACGTGCACACCCTGGCCGCCGCCGGAACCGTCGCCGTGATCGGCGACTCGCTCACCGCGGGCACCGGCTCCACCCTCGACACGAACAGCCGCTGGCCCGACGTGCTCGCCGACCGGCTGGGCGGCCGGTACGGAGTGGCCAACGCGGGCATCGCCGGCAACCGGATCCTGCGCGACGGCAGCGGCGTACGGGCGAGCGCCCGCTTCGAGCGCGACGTACTGGACATCGCCGGAGTGAAGACCGTCGTCGTCGCGCTCGGCATCAACGACGTACAGCGCTCCCCCCAGGAGACCGACCCGCAGCGCATCGCGGACGCCCTGCGGTCCCTGACCCGGCGCGCCCACGCACGCGGACTGCACGTCGTCGGCGCGACACTGATGCCGTACGAGGGATACCGCACCTGGACACCCGCACGCGACGGCGTACGGGAACGGGTCAACGGGCTGATCCGGGCGGGCGGGATCTTCGACCACGTCATCGACTTCGACGCGGCGGCCCGCGACCCCCACCACCCGGCCCGGCTCCGGCCTGCGTACGACAGCGGCGACCGCCTCCATCTCAACGACGCGGGCTACCGGCTCCTGGGCTCACTGGTGGACCTGACGGCGCTGACGCCCCAACAGCCCAGGTCCGACCAGCTCTGACGGGCGACGTCGACGGGCGGTGCCCCGGGATGCTCCAGGGGCACCACCGCACTCAGTCCGACAGGCCCTTCTCCAGCCGGCCGCGCCCGCGCTCCGCGTCCCGCAGCCGCTGCTTCTCCGCCTTGCTCCGCTTGCGCTCCACACCGATGCCGCCCAGCAGCGCCAAACCGGTGATCCGTACCCGCGGGGAGTCCGGCGACGGAACCCCGTCGTCCTTCGTGCGCTCCCCGAAACCACCCATGATGCCGATGCCCCGGACCTCGACGTTCAGCTCCGGCGGAACCGTCACCTGCATACCGCCCATGATCGCGAAACAGCGGATGACCACCTCGCGGTCCTCGAAGTTCGCCTCGCGCAGATCGATCTCACCGCCGCCCCACATCGCGAACGCCGTGAACTTCCGGCCCACCGTCCAGTTCCCCCGACGCCCGAAACCACCCCAGAGCGCGAACGCGCCGCTCGACGTGGCGGGCTTGCCGATCCGGTCCGCCCACCGCTTCTGCGAACCGGTCCGCGTCACAGCGGCCCCCACCGGGGCGACCTCCGCACCCGACGCCGGAAGATCCCGCACCAGCGGCTGCAACTCCCCGTGCGTACGAGCCTTGTAGGCCGCTTCGAGCCGCTGCTCGAACTCCTCCATCTCCAGCCGGCCCTCGGCAACCGCCTCGCGCAGGATCTCGGCGACACGCTCGCGCTCTGTATCGGAGGCACGCATCTCCGGAAGGTCACTTGTCATACCGCGCAGCCTATTGAACGTCCGCGCAGACGTCACAGTCCTACATACCGGGAGCGGACTCATACATCTTCGCGATCACGGCCTCGATGTCCGGCTCGCGCACCGACAGATCGACCAACGGATAGTCCGCGGCGATCCGCGCAACCAGCGGAGCAGCCGATTCCGAAGCCGGGAAGGCCAGCCACTGCCGCGGCCCCTCCACCTTCACCGTACGGACCGAAGGCGCCGACTCCAGCCGGATCGGCGGCAGCTGACGCTCCAGATCGACCACCAGCGTCCGCTCGCTCTCACCCACCTCATGCAGACCGGCCAAGGCACCGTCATACATCAACCGGCCGTGGTCGATCACCATCACCCGCTTGCACAGCTGCTCGATGTCCGTCAGATCATGGGTCGTGAGCAGCACCGTCGTACCGCGCTCGGCATTCAGGTCACGCAGGAAGCCACGCACCCTGGACTTGGACACCACGTCCAGCCCGATCGTCGGCTCGTCCAGATACAGCACCTCGGGATCGTGCAGCAGCGCCGCGGCGATGTCACCACGCATCCGCTGACCCAACGACAGCTGACGCACAGGAACATCCAACAGCTCACCCAGATCGAGAAGTTCGACACAGCGATCCAGATTCTCCCGAAACCGCGCGTCGGGAATCCGGTACATCCGGTGCATCAGACGGTACGAATCGCGCAGCGGCAGATCCCACCACAGCGTGGTCCGCTGACCGAACACCACACCGATCCGGTGCGCCAGCCTCGTACGCTCCCGGGAAGGGTCGATACCCGCCACCCGCAGCCGGCCGCCGCTCGGAGTGAGAATGCCGGTCAGCATCTTGATCGTCGTCGACTTCCCCGCGCCGTTCGGGCCGATGTAACCCACCATCTCGCCACGCGCGACACGGAAACTGATCGAATCGACCGCCCGCACCCGGTGGCGCTCACCCCGCATGAAACCGGTCCTGCGACGCACGTCGAAGACCTTCTCCACATCGTCCAGTTCGATGAATCCGGCGGTACTTCCCACATCCCTGCCCATTGCCCTGCCCCGTTCGTCGTCATGGATCAACTTCCCGTACTGCGGTACGCACGCAGGCCCGCACGCCAGGCCAGACCGGCCGGCAACCAGAACAGGCCCGCCACCACCGGAGGCAGGAACGCCACCCAGTCCGGCAGACCCAACGGATACTCCCGGCCCAGCACGTACAGCGCGGGCAGCCAGTTCACAAAGGCCAGCGGCACCACGAACGTCACCCCGCGCACCAGGTCCTTCGCGAAAACCGACGGCGGATACTGGAGCAGGGTGTTCCCGCCGTACGTGAAAGCGTTCTGCACCTGGGCGGCATCCTGCGCGACGAACTGGAACGCCGCCCCGGCCACGAACAACGCCCCGAAGATCGCCGCCCCGCTCAGCAGCATCAACGGCACCATCACCACCTTCAGCGGCGTCCACGCGATGTCCAGCGCCACCAACGCGTACCCCAGCACCAGCGCCCCCTGGAGCACCCGCCCCAGCCTGCGCAGAGCGAACCGGTCCGCCGCCACCTGGGCGAGCACCGGAACCGGCCGCACCAGCAGCGTGTCCAACGTGCCGTCACGCACCCGCGAACCCAGCCGGTCCATCGACCCCAGCAACAGATCGGCGAAACCGAACGCGGTACCCGACACCCCGTACAACAGCGCGATCTCGGGCAGCGTGTAGCCACCCAGCCGGTCCACGTGCGAGAACATCAGCAGAATCGCAACGAAGTCGAAGGCGGTCGCCGCGAAGTTCCCGAACGCCGTCAGCGCGAACGAGGCACGGTACGCCATCGTCGAACGCAACCACATCATCGCGATCAGCCCGTACGCCCTGACCCCCTCGACGAACCCCGGCCGTCGGGCGAACACCTCCTCGGGCCACTCGGCGGACCGGCCGCCGGACACCTCCGCCGCCCCCGCCACCGCACCCGTCGCCTCAGCCACCCTGGACCACCACCCTCCGCGTCGCCACCGACTGCACCATCCGCCCCACCAGCAGCAGCGCCAGCGCCCAGCCGCCCTGGAAGGCATACGCCCGCACCAGCTCCCACCCCGGGTACTCGCCGAGGAACACATCCACCGGCACCTGGAGCAGCGACGACCACGGCAACGCCCGCGCGACATCCCCCAGCACCCCGGGGAACAACGTCAGCGGAAGCAGCATCCCGGAGAAGAACATCCCGGCCAGC
Organism: Streptomyces sp. NPDC048295; assembly: GCF_040652135.1. NCBI lineage: Bacteria > Bacillati > Actinomycetota > Actinomycetes > Kitasatosporales > Streptomycetaceae > Streptomyces > Streptomyces sp. NPDC048295. The sequence goes on along the minus strand of NZ_JBEZLL010000010.1, from coordinate 159,271 downwards.
CAGGCCATCTGCGCCATCCCCGCCCCATCCAGCAGCCAGAACGCGGAAAGCGCCACCAGATAACGGATCGCGAAACTGACCACGACACCGAGCGCCACCGACAGAAGGAAAGCCACCCAGATCCCCGGCGACGACGGCAACGCCAGATCGAAGGCCAGCGACCCCACCAGCATCGGCACGATGCCACGCCCCAGCAGATGAAAAGCGGCACGCCCCAGATCACCCGCGAGCCACCACAGTTGGAGATCCGCCGGCCGGTAGAGATCGACCGCGATGTCACCGGTACGGATCCGCTCGATCAGCTCGTCCTCGAAACCGCCGCCCATCATGGAACAGGTCATCAGCAGCGCCTGACCCAGCCAGACATAGCTGAGCGCCTGGGACATGTCATAACCACCGAGCTGCGGCCGCTCGTCCCACAACGCCACATAGGTGTACGCGAGAATGAACCCGAAAACCGTGTTGGTGAAGACCCCCGCCGCCGTGGCGGTCCGGTAGGTGGCGTAGCGCCGGAACTGTCCCGCCGCCACCACCGCGTAAAGCCGCACCGCATACACCCCCCGTCACCCGGCGCCCAACGGCTTTGGACACCAAAGCGCACGACCCTAGTCCACCCGGAACAGCCACCGCGACCGCTTTTCAGGGCCGACCACGGGGTCGATCCGGTGCTTATTCCGCAGAAAAGGGCACTATGGGGGAACTGACCGCGGCCGAGGAGTCTGCACGGAAATGAGCGACGAACCACAGCAGCCGGGCGGGGACCACGAACCCCGGGGCTGGGCCCCCAGGGATCAGGCCGCCCACGGCAGCGCCGGTGCGTCCGGCAACCCCGGCAACCCCGGCCATCCGGGCAATCCCGACGACGGAAGCGGGGGCAGCACGACGAAGAAACCCAAGCGCCCCAGACGCACCGGATGGCGCCGCGCCCTCCCCACCTGGCGGATGGTCCTCGGCGCCGCCCTCTTCATCGCCGTACTCCTGATCGGCGGCTTCATCGCCGGATACCAACTCGTCCACATCCCGGCCGCCAACACCAGCGCCACCGCACAGTCCAACGTCTACCTCTACAAGGACGGCAGCGTCCTCGCCCGCTCCGGCGAGATCAACCGGGAGAACGTCAGACTGGCCCAGGTACCGCTCACCGTCCAGCACGCCGTCCTCGCCGCAGAGGACCGCGACTTCTACTCCGAACGGGCCATCGACGTCAAAGCCATGACCCGCGCCACCTTCAACACCCTCACCGGCAAGGGCAGACAAGGCGGCTCGACGATCACCCAGCAGTACGTCAAGAACTACTACCTCGGCCAGGAACAGACCGTCGTCCGCAAGATCAAGGAATTCTTCATCGCGGTCAAACTCAACCGCGAGGAAACCAAGAACCAGATCTTCGAGGGCTACCTCAACACCAGCTACTTCGGCCGCAACGCCTACGGCATCCAGGCCGCCGCCCAGGCCTACTACTCCAAGGACATCGGCGACATCACCACCGCCGAAGGCGCCTACCTCGCCTCCCTGCTCAACGCCCCCAGCGCGTACGACGTCGTCGTCCACCCCGAGAACAAGGCCGCGGTCCTCGGACGCTGGAACTACGTACTCGACGGCATGGTCAAGGAGAAATGGCTCCGCGCGGACGAACGCGCCGCGATGAAATTCCCCCTGCCCGGCAAGGTCAAGCCGTCCACCGGCCTCTCCGGACAACGCGGCTACATCGTCCAGGCCGTCGAGGACTACCTCACCGGCAACGACGTCATCGACGAGAACACCCTCGCCACCGGCGGCTACCGGATCACCACCACCCTGGAGAAGAAGAAGCAGGACGCACTCGTCAAGGCCGTCGACGACAACGTCATGTCCCAGACCAGCCCCGACCGCCCGGCCGACCGCAACGTCCGCGTCGGCGGCGCCTCCATCGACCCCGCCACCGGCCGCGTCGTCGCCATGTACGGCGGCATCGACTACACCAAGCAGTACGTGAACAACGCGACCCGGCGCGACTACCAGGTCGGCTCCACCTTCAAACCCTTCGTCTTCACCTCCGCCGTCGCCAACGGCTCCACCACCCAGGACGGCCGGCGCATCACCCCCAACACCCTCTACGACGGCACCAACAAACGCATGGTCCAAGGCCCCCACGGACCCACCGGATACGCCCCCGCCAACGAGGACGACATCGACTACGGACCCATCACCGTCTCCACCGCCACCGACAAATCCGTCAACGCCGTCTACGCCCAAATGGCCGAGGACGTCGGCCCGGACAACGTCAAACAGACCGCCATCGGCCTCGGCCTCCCGAAGAACACCCCCGACCTCACCGCCACCCCGTCCATCGCACTCGGTGTCTCCACCGCCAGCGTCCTGGACATGACCGAGGCGTACGCCACCCTCGCCAACCACGGACGGCACAACGCGTACACCCTCGTCGAACGAATCAGCAAGAACGGCGAAGACCTCACACTCCCCGACACCGGCCACGCCGAACAGGCGGTCGACCGCCCGGCCGCCGACACCACGACCTCGATCCTCCAGAGCGTCGTCGAGGGCGGCACCGGCACCGCCGCCCAGAGCGCCGGACGCCCCGCCGCAGGCAAGACCGGCACCGCCGAGGAGGACAGAGCCGCCTGGTTCGCCGGCTACACCCCCGACCTCACCACCGTCATCGCCGTCATGGGCCAGGACCCCCGGACCGGCGTACAGAAACCGCTCTACGGAGCACTCGGACTGGCCCGCATCAACGGCGGCGGCGCACCCGCCCAGACCTGGGCCCAGTACACCGAGGCCGCCCTGCGTGGCACCACGGCCACCGACTTCGACCTCGAACTCGAACGCGGCGCCGAAGAACCCGCCCCGCCCACCGCCGAGGAAACCCGCCAGAACACCGGAACACCCTCCGAAACCACCACCGGCACCCCGCCCAACCGCCCCGGAACCACCCCGCCCCACAAGCCCTCACCCCCCGGCCCCAGCGGACCCGCCACCGGCGGCACCGACACCAACACCCCGGCCGAAGGCCCCACCGGCAACGCCGGCACACACAACACCGGCAGCGGCAGCGAAAACACCGGCGGCGACAACGGCGAAGGGGGCGCCCCAGGAGAAACCAGCGGAACCCTCCCCGCACCTCAGGGCACCCCCGCCCCGCGTCAGTGACCCGAGGTCGCCTTCAGCCCCACAACGGCCACCAGCAGCAGACAGACGAAGAAGATCCGGGCGGCGGTCACCGGCTCGTTCAGCACCACCATCCCCAATATCGCCGCACCCGCAGCACCGATCCCGACCCACACCCCGTACGCCGTACCGATCGGCAGCGTCCTGGCCGCATGCGACAACATCACCATGCTCGCCACGATCCCGAGACCCGTGAACACACTCGGCCACAACCGGGTGAACCCCTCGGTGTACTTCATCCCGATCGACCAGGCCACTTCCAGCAGACCGGCGACAACAAGCAGAACCCACGCCATGACGGCACCTCCGACGAGACAGAACACGCGGACAACACGGTGCGTCGTCTTGTCGAAGCCCGGTACGGCGCGTCTCGTCGGGTGCCCCCACCGTAGCAAAGAACATGCAAAAGGCCTGGTGACACCGGTCACCAGGCCAAGCACCCGCACCCACGGGCCACGCCAGCGGCAGGAGCCGCGGAACAAACACGACCTGCGGAGAAGCAGGACCCGCGGATGAAACAGGACCTACAGATACAACCCGGTCGAATCCACCGAACCCTCGAACCGGTCCGCCGCCACCGCATGCAGATCCCGCTCACGCATCAGCACATACGCCACACCACGCACCTCGACCTCCGCACGATCCTCGGGGTCGTACAGCACCCGGTCACCCGGCTCCACCGTCCGCACGTTCTGGCCGACCGCCACCACCACGGCCCAGGCCAGCCGCCGGCCGACCGCAGCCGTCGCCGGAATCAGAATGCCGCCACCGGAACGCCGCTCACCCTCAGGCGTATCGGACCGGACCAGCACACGGTCGTGCAGCATGCGAATGGGCAGCTTGTCGTCGGTGTTCTCGCTCACGCCCCGCAACCTACCTGCCCGCCGCGCCCGCACGCCCCTCCGGGGTGCACAGGCCGCGACATCAGCCCTTCCGGCGCCGCTTCGACGCCACTACCAGACCCACGACACCCACCGCGAGCAGCGCCGCCGGAATCACCCGCTCCAGCCGCGGGGCCCCGTCCTCGGACACGAACTGTGCCTTCACATCCGACACGGCCCGGTTCACCGCGACGAAAGCCCGCCCGGCCGTCCGGTCCACGGCCTCGACAGCCTTGGCCTTCACATCACCCATGATCGTATCCGGGTGCACCCGCACCCCGATCTCATCGAGCACCACCGCAAGCTGCTCACGCCTGCTGATGATGTCCGCCTCGATCTGCGCAGGGGTCCTGGCATCCGACACTGCGCCGCCTCCGTGGTCCTCGTCCGGTAAACCTTCATCGACAGTCTGTCAGCTCGACCGCCCGCGCACCCGGCGGCACCCCTATTACCCTCGATCCCGTACACCCCACGTGCCACCCGAGGAGAACCATGAGCGAGCGACTCCAGCCCGGCGACACCGCCCCCGCCTTCACCCTGCCCGACGCCGACGGCAACGAGATCTCGCTCGCCGACCACAAGGGCCGCAAGGTCATCGTCTACTTCTACCCGGCCGCCCTCACCCCCGGCTGCACCAAGCAGGCCTGCGACTTCACCGACAACCTGGAGCTGCTCACCGGTGCCGGATACGACGTGATCGGCGTCTCCCCCGACAAGCCCGAGAAGCTCGCCAAGTTCCGCGAGAAGGAGAACCTCCAGGTCACGCTGGTCGGCGACCCGTCCAAGGAGACCCTTGAGGCGTACGGCGCCTTCGGCGAGAAGAAGCTCTACGGCAAAACGGTGACGGGTGTCATCCGCTCCACGATCGTCGTGGACGAGGAGGGCAAGGTCGAACGCGCCCTCTACAACGTCAAGGCCACCGGCCACGTCGCCAAGATCATCAAGGACCTCGGCATCTGAGCCGACCACACTGCCGGACCCCCTGGCCCCGGCCCCCGGAATGGCCTACGCCGCTTCAGCCTCGACCGAAGCGGCGCACGCCATTCCACATCTTGTCGGATATCGGACGTGACCCTCCGATAAACGGCTCGTTGCTCCGTACGAGGCTGCGAACACGTGGCCGGATGCGGAGGGGAACATGGCGGCTCGATACACCCGCGAGCTACTCGAAGAGGCGGCGCGGGAAACCACGAACGCGAACGATGCGGTCCGCTGGTGCGGGGGAACGCCGACGCCGGGGAGCCGGAGCTATCTGCGCCGGAAGATGGCGCAGGCAGGCATCGACACATCTCATTTCACGACGGGGCGGATCCGCCACCACGAAGCGCGACTGCGCGAGGTGGTCTCCGAGTCCGTCAGCATGAAGGATGTACTCCGGCGCCTCGGCATCAGCCCGGTTGGAGGCAACCACACTCTCATCAGCCGTCGAATCGCAGCGCTGGGCATCGACACATCACACTTCTCCGCGTCCCCGCGCCGCTCAAGAAGCCCGCGTGGCGAACTGCTCACCCTTAAGTCGCCACTGGCCGGAAGGACTTCCGGCGACCGGCTCCGCCGGGAACTCATCCGCATCGGGGTACCGGAACGCTGCACACTGTGCGGTACGGGCACCGAATGGAACAACAAGCCGCTCCGGCACGAAGTGGACCACATCAACGGCGAGTGGTGGGACAACCGTCCGGGCAACCTGAGATTACTGTGCCCCAACTGCCATGCAGTTACGGACACCTACCGCGGACGCAAGCGACGGGCGATGTCTTGAACAGTCCGCGGTACACACCCGAGTTGCTTGCCCGGACGGCAGCTGCGGCGACAAGCCTTGTCGATCTCATGCGTCGCCTCGACGCCCCCCTTGCCAGCGGGCCTCGTCGATACCTCCGCATCAGGCTGACCCACTACGGCATCGACACGACGCACTTCGCAGACGAGCCGCTACCTCGTCAGCCTGCCCGTTCGTACACCAGAGAGCGCCTGCAGGAGGCAGCGGCCCACTCATACAGCGTCCGCGAGATGCTTGAGTTCATGGGCATCGTGCCGTACGACAGCCTCTACGCCCACATCAGTCGAAGGCTTGAGAAGTTCGGCATCGACACCGCGCATTTCACCGGCTCCGGCCGCCGGGGCGACCAGCGGCACTTCTCTCGGGAAGAAATCACTCGGGCCGTCGCGGAATCGCGCAGCATGGCTGGCGTGATGCGCGCACTCGGGAAGCATCCCTTGAATGGCGCAGGGAGAGCAAAAGCCAAGCGAAGCATTGCCCTGTACGAGCTGTCGACAGCCCATTTCGTGGGGCAAGGCCACAACGCTGGCTGCCCGCCATCCACCCGCCGTGCAGCGCAGGACATCCTGCAACGGCTCCCTGCCGGGGCACCGCGAACCAAGACAGCCCTGCTACGACGAGCACTCGACGAGACCGGGGCACCGCGAACCTGCGGTGAATGTGGCCTGAGGGAAGTGTGGCAGGGCAAGCGCCTAGTCCTGGAGATCGATCACATCAACGGCGACCGGCTCGACAACCGCCTGGAAAACCTGCGCTACCTGTGCCCGTCCTGCCACAGCCAAAGCGCAAATTTCTCCAACCGTTCCCACCAGCTCCGCGCAGCACGGTAGCCTTGGCTTCGTTCTGCGCCCGTACGCCAACTGGTGAGCGGCGATCTTTAGGTGGTCGTGTTTGTGTCGGTTCGAATCCGACCGGGCGCACCGGGAAAGAGATGCCTGGCCCCTCGGGGACCAGGCATCTCTCGTTTCACCCCACCAACTCCCGCACCACCGGCACCAGCGCCCGGAACGCCTTGCCCCGGTGGCTGATCGCGTTCTTCTCCGCCGGGGTCAGCTCCGCGCAGGTGCGGGTCTCGCCCTCGGGCTGGAGGATCGGGTCGTAGCCGAAGCCGTGGGTGCCGGACGGGGTGTGGCGCAGGGTGCCCGTGAGGCGGCCCTCGACCACGCGTTCCGTGCCGTCGGGGAGGGCGAGGGCGGCGGCGCAGGCGAAGTGGGCGCCGCGGTGGGGTGCGTCGATGTCGGAGAGCTGGGCCAGGAGGAGGTCCAGGTTGGCCTTGTCGTCGCCGTGGGTGCCGGCCCAGCGGGCGGAGAAGATGCCGGGGGCGCCGCCGAGGACGTCGACGCAGAGGCCGGAGTCGTCGGCGACGGCGGGGAGGCCGGTGGCCTTGGCGAGGGCGTGGGCCTTGAGCAGGGCGTTCTCGGCGAAGGTGACGCCGGTTTCCTTGACGTCGGGGATGTGCGGGTACGCGTCCGCGCCGACGAGCTCATGGGTGAGGCCGGCGTCGGCGAGGATCGCGTGGAGTTCGGTGATCTTCCCGGCGTTGCGGGTGGCGAGGATGAGGCGGGTCATGTCACCCAGTATCGGGGGTGGTCAGGGGGTGCAGACCTTGCCGATCTCCGCGGCGGCGTCGGTGACCGGGGTGATGTCGGGGGTGGCGTCGCCCTTGTCGATGGAGTCGCGGACGTTGCCGACGCCGGCCTGGAGGTCGTCGACGGCTTTGCCGAGGTCGGCGTTGTCGGTCTTGTCGCCGAGTTCGCCGAGTGACTTCTGGATGTCGTCGAGGGCTTCGGAGGCCTGGGTGGGGTCGTTGGTGGCGTTGGAGACGGCCTGTTGGAGGTTGTCGACGCTGGTGGCGATGGCGTCGGCGGTGCGGACGCAGTCGAGTGCCTTGTCGACGGCGCCGCAGCCGGTCGCGGCGGTGAGGGCGAGGGCGGTCAGGGTCAGCGCGACGGTGGTGCGGCGGTGGCGGGTGGCCTTGGCCATGGTGCGGTTCCTCCCCGGGTGCGGATACGCGGACGGGCGCACGGTTCGACCCGTGCGCCCGTGTTCGTAACGACGCGTTGTGGTGCGTTCTTGGTTGCTTCTTTACTCGCCCAGGGTGTGGGCGAGGGCCTCGTGCTGGATGGCGGTGAGGTCCGTGCAGCCGGCCGTGGCGAGGTCGAGGAGGGCGCCGAGTTCCTTGCGGTCGAAGGGGGTGGCCTCGGCGGTGCCCTGGACTTCGACGAAGCGGCCGTCGCCGGTGCAGACGACGTTCATGTCGGTTTCGGCGCGGACGTCCTCCTCGTAGCAGAGGTCGAGGAGGGGGGTGCCGTCGACGATGCCGACGCTGATCGCGGAGACGGTGTCGGTCAGCGGTTTGCGGCCGTGCTTGACGATCTTCTTGTGCTGGGCCCAGGTGACGGCGTCGGCGAGGGCGACGTAGGCGCCGGTGATGGCGGCGGTGCGGGTGCCGCCGTCGGCCTGGAGGACGTCGCAGTCGAGGACGATGGTGTTCTCGCCGAGGGCCTTGTAGTCGATGACGGCGCGCAGGGAGCGGCCGATGAGGCGGCTGATCTCGTGGGTGCGGCCGCCGATCTTGCCGCGTACGGATTCGCGGTCGCCGCGGGTGTTGGTGGAGCGGGGGAGCATGGAGTATTCGGCGGTGACCCAGCCTTCGCCGCTGCCCTTGCGCCAGCGCGGGACGCCTTCGGTGACGGAGGCGGTGCAGAAGACCTTGGTGTCGCCGAAGGAGATGAGTACGGAGCCTTCGGCGTGCTTGCTCCATCCGCGTTCGATGGTGACGGGGCGGAGCTGTTCGGGGGTGCGGCCGTCGATACGAGACATGGCGTCGACCCTATCGGGTACCGGGGTGGCGTCCGTTCGGGTGCGGCACAGGCCCCGTCCGGTCGGGCGGGGCCTGTGCGGTGCCGGGCGGTCGGCTCAGCGGGGGGTTCGGTGGCCGGTCACATCATGTCTTCGATGTCGGCGGCGATGGGGTCGGCGTCGGTGCCGATGACGACCTGGATCGCGGTGCCCATCTTCACGACGCCGTGGGCTCCGGCGGCCTTGAGTGCGGCTTCGTCGACCTTGCTCGGGTCGTGGACCTCGGTGCGGAGGCGGGTGATGCAGCCTTCGATCTCGTCGATGTTCTCGATACCGCCGAGCCCGGCGACGATCTTCTCAGCCTTGCTGGCCATGGCCTTCTCCCTGGTTGTTCACATGCGTGCGACGGCCCACCCTGGGTCCGTTTCGTCACCGTAACGCACGTTTGGCCCAGCTTCGCGAGCGGGTGGCCGGGTGGTCCTCAATGATGACGATCACCGGTGCCCCTGTCTTCCAGGCGGGTTACGCACCGTACCTCAATTGGTCTACACCAGTCTGCAACGACCGCCGAACGTGCTTGTTCCGGGAGGATGCCGATGAGCTCAAGCAGTGCCGCAGTGCCGCAGAAGACGTGGTGGAACGGCTTCTTCCAGGGCCTCCAGAAGATGGGCCGCAGCCTCCAGCTCCCGATCGCCGTACTGCCGGCGGCCGGCATTCTCAACCGGTTGGGCCAGCCGGACGTATTCGGCGACGAGGGTCTGGGCTGGAACAACATCGCCAAGGTTTTCGCGGCCGCGGGCGGTGCGCTGCTCGACTCGGGGCTCGGTCTTCCCCTGTTGTTCTGCGTCGGTGTCGCGATCGGCATGGCGAAGAAGTCGGACGGCTCGACCGCGCTCGCCGCGGTGGCGGGATTCCTCGTCTACTACGCGGTGCTGCACGCCTTCCCGGTGGACTGCGCTCCGGGGTCGACGTTCACCTCGGGCGGCACCTGGTTCGGCACCTGTGTGACCGGCGACGCCAAGGTCACGGCTGCCGAGTACCAGAATCCCGGGGTGTTCGGCGGCATCGTGATGGGTCTGCTGTCCGCCTGGTTCTGGCAGCGGTATCACCGGGTCAAGCTGGTGGACTGGCTCGGGTTCTTCAACGGCCGCCGGCTCGTGCCGATCATCATGGCGTTCGTCGGTCTGCTCTTCGCCGGGCTGTGTGCCTGGCTGTGGCAGCCGATCGGTGACGGCCTGACCAGCTTCTCCAAGTGGCTGGTGGACCTGGACTGGGTGGGCTCCGGCATCTTCGGTGTCGCCAACCGCGCGCTGCTGGTCATCGGCCTCCACCAGTTCCTGAACACGTTCGTCTGGTTCCAGTTCGGCGACTTCACCAAGCCGGACGGCACGGTCGTGCACGGTGACATCAACCGGTTCCTGGCGGGCGACCCGACGGCCGGCCAGTTCACCTCGGGCTTCTTCCCGATCATGATGTTCGCCCTGCCCGCGGCGGCCCTGGCGATCTACCACTGTGCCAAGCCGCATCGCCGCAAAGCGGTCGGCGGCATGATGCTCTCGGTCGGCCTGACGTCGTTCGTGACGGGCATCACCGAGCCGATCGAGTACTCGTTCCTCTTCGTCGCGCCGCTGCTGTACGGGATCCACGCGGTGCTCACCGGTGTCTCGATGGCGGTGACATGGGCGCTCGGGGTCAAGGACGGCTTCAGTTTCTCGGCGGGGCTGATCGACTACGTCATCAACTGGAGCCTGGCGACCAAACCCTGGCTGATCATCCCGATCGGGCTGGTCTTCGCTGCCGTGTACTACGTGATCTTCCGGTTCGCGATCACCAGATTCAACCTCCAGACGCCTGGGCGTGAGCCCGAAGAGCTGGAGGAGGAGATCGAGAGGAACCTCACGAAATAGCAGGTCGGGCGGGCCTTTGGGCCCGCCCGGAGCACATCTTCGAAGGCCCTTGGACCCTTGCGGTCCGGGGGCCTTCGACATGTCACCGAGCGTGGGTGATAGCTCATGCGAAGTAGTCGGGATTTGCAGGTTCCTTATCCCGTACTCACCGTGCTACAACTGGTCTACACCACTGAGTGGTCCAGACCACGTGGCGCTCTGCCGCGTTTCTCGAGTCGTCGCCTTCCCCCCTCAACGTCCTGGGCGGCGCCTTGTCCAATGGAGGAAGTTGATGTCCACGGCAGACACCGCACCCGCGGTCACCAAGAAGAAGGGCGCCGGCGTGATGTCGGTCATGCAGCGCATCGGCCGCAGCCTCATGCTGCCGGTCGCGGTGCTGCCGGCGGCCGCCCTCCTGGTGCGTCTCGGCAACGACGACATGCTCGGCAGGGACTCGTTCCCGGACTTCGTCACCAAGATCGCGAGCTTCATGGCCGCGGGCGGCAACGCGATCCTCGACAACATGGCGCTGCTCTTCGCCGTCGGCATCGCGATCGGCTTCGCCAAGAAGTCGGACGGTTCGACCGCGCTCGCGGCCGTCACCGGCTACCTGGTCTTCCAGAAGGTGCTCGCCACCTTCACCGACAGCAACCTTCCCCAGGTCGCCACGGTGGTCGACGGCAAGATCGTCATGACGGACGCCCCCGTGGACGCCAAGGTCCTCGGCGGCGTGGTGATGGGCATCGTCGTCGCACTGCTCTACCAGAAGTTCTACCGGACGAAGCTGCCCGCCTGGGCCGGCTTCTTCGGCGGCCGCCGCCTGGTCCCGATCCTCTCCGCCTTCGCGGGTCTGGTCATCGGCATCGTCTTCGGTTACATCTGGCCGGTGCTCGGCACCGGGCTGCACAACTTCGGCGAGTGGCTGGTCGGCTCCGGCGCGGTCGGCGCGGGCATCTTCGGTGTCGCCAACCGTGCGCTGATCCCCGTCGGCATGCACCACCTGCTGAACTCGTTCCCGTGGTTCCAGGCCGGTGAGTACCACGGCAAGAGCGGCGACATCAACCGCTTCCTGGCCGGTGACCCGACGGCCGGACAGTTCATGACCGGCTTCTTCCCGATCATGATGTTCGCCCTCCCGGCCGCGTGCCTCGCGATCGTGCACTGCGCCCGTCCGGAGCGCCGCAAGGTCGTCGGCGGCATGATGTTCTCGCTCGCGCTGACCGCCTTCGTGACCGGTGTCACCGAGCCCATCGAGTTCACGTTCATGTTCATCGCCCCGGTGCTGTACGCGATCCACGCGGTGCTCACCGGTGTCTCCATGGCTCTCACCTGGGGGCTCGGCATGAAGGACGGCTTCGGCTTCTCCGCGGGTGCCGTCGACTTCTTCCTGAACCTCGGCATCGCGAGCAAGCCGTGGATGCTGGTGCTGGTCGGCCTCTGTTTCGCGGTGGTCTACTACGTGGTCTTCCGCTTCGCGATCACCAGGTTCAACCTGCCCACTCCGGGCCGTGAGTCCGACGAGGAGCTCGCCGAGCTCCTCAAGGCCGAGGCGAAGTAGACCTCGCCCGACGCACGGCGAAGCCCTCACCTCCCATGGCGGGAGGTGAGGGCTTCGTCGTGTCCGCCGCGCGGCAGCGGGTCCTAGACCTCGTACACCGCCCCCGGCGCCGCGACCTCCGCCGGTCCGTCGAAGACCACGCGGGCGTCGGCCAGGTTGCGGTCGGCGTCGGTCCACGGCGGGATGTGGGTGAGGACGAGGCGGCCCACGCCGGCGCGGGCCGCGACCTCACCCGCCTCGCGGCCGTTGAGGTGGAGGTCCGGGATGTCCTCCTTGCCGTGGACGAACGATGCTTCGCAGAGGAACAGGTCGACGCCCTCGGCGAGTTCGTCCAGGGCCTCGCAGATCCCCGTGTCGCCGGAGTACGCCAGCGAGCGGCCGCCGTGCTCGATCCGGATCCCGAAGGTGTCGACGGGGTGGCAGAGCTTCTCCGTACGGACCGAGAAGGGGCCGATCTCGAACGATCCCGGCTTCAGCGTGTGGAAGTCGAAGACCTCGCTCATCGCGTGCTCGGACGGGGTGTCGGCGTGGGCGGTGGTCAGCCGCTGCTCGGTGCCCTCGGGTCCGTAGACCGGGATGGCGGCGGGGCGCCCTCCGTCGTGCCGGTAGTAGCGGACGACGAAGTACGCGCACATGTCGATGCAGTGATCGGCATGGAGGTGACTGAGGAAGATGGCGTCGAGGTCGTAGAGACCGACATGGCGCTGCAGCTCGCCGAGGGCGCCGTTGCCCATGTCGAGGAGCAGCCTGAAGCCGTCGGCCTCTACGAGGTAGCTCGAACATGCTGATCCCGCGGACGGGAACGAGCCGGAGCAGCCGACGACGGTGAGCTTCATGGAGCGTGAACCTCCGAGACGTGGGAACGGGGAGGGTTCGTGCGGTCTGTTGAGCGGTTTGTCGAGCGTAAGGCGCGGAACAGCCGGTCGCTCCTCCGTGGCCGTCCGTTGTGGGGGAACTCACCTGCTCTGTCACCGGTTCGATGGAAGCGGTGGGGGACGCCGGTACGGTCGGAGCATGGACATGTCGTGGTGGTGGATCGCGCTCGCTCTTGTCGTGCTGCTCGCGCTCGTCGCGGCGGTCGCCGACGGGCGGGGGCGGGGTGGGCGGGGGCCGCGTGGACGTTCCCGTGGGCCGGTGGGGTCGGCGGGGTCGCGTTCCGGTGGGCGTCCGGGCGGGCGGACCCGGCCGCCGGCGGGGCCCGGGCGCGGTGCGGGGCCGGAGCGCGGGCCGCGGCCGGGTGAGATCTGGTGGGCCGAGGTGCCGTACGAGGACGGGCCGGGTGCGAAGGACCGGCCGTGTCTGGTGCTGTCGGTACGGGGTGGCTCGGCGCTCGTCGCGAAGATCACCAGCAAGCGTCACGAGGGCAGGCCCGGGGTGATCGCGCTGCCCGCCGGGACGGTGGGGGATGCGCAGGGCCGGGCGAGTTTCCTGGAGACGGACGAGCTGCGGGAGGTGGCCGTGCGGGGGTTCCGGCGGCGGGTGGGGGCCGTGGACGCGGAGGTGTGGGAGCGGGTGCGGGGGCTGGGGTGAGTGCGGTGGGGTGCGCCCTGTGCCGGGCGCACCCCTGCCGGGTTCTCGGTGATGGTCCGCCGGGCGGGCCTTATGCCCAGAGCTGGCCGTGCAGCGTCTCGATGGCCGCTTCCGTGGTCGGGGCGGTGTAGACGCCTGTCGAGAGGTACTTCCAGCCGCCGTCCGCTACGACGAAGACGATGTCGGCGCTCTCCCCTGCTTTGACGGCCTTCTTCCCGACTCCGATCGCCGCGTGGAGTGCGGCGCCGGTGGAGACGCCCGCGAAGATGCCCTCCTGCTGGAGGAGTTCGCGGGTGCGGGTGACGGCGTCCGCCGAGCCGACGGAGAAGCGGGTGGTGAGGACGGAGGCGTCGTAGAGCTCGGGGACGAAGCCCTCGTCGAGGTTGCGGAGCCCGTAGACCAGGTCGTCGTAGCGCGGCTCGGCGGCGACGATCTTGACGTCCGGCTTGTGTTCGCGCAGGTAGCGGCCGACGCCCATGAGGGTGCCGGTGGTGCCGAGGCCGGCCACGAAGTGGGTGACGGACGGGAGGTCGGTGAGGATCTCGGGGCCGGTGGTGGCGTAGTGGGCGCCTGCGTTGTCCGGGTTTCCGTACTGGTAGAGCATGACCCAGTCGGGGTGTTCGGCGGCCAGTTCCTTGGCGACGCGGACGGCTGTGTTGGAGCCGCCGGCCGCCGGGGAGGGGATGATCTCGGCGCCCCACATGGTGAGCAGGTCGCGGCGTTCCTGGGAGGTGTTCTCGGGCATGACGCACACGATGCGGTAGCCCTTGAGCTTGGCCGCCATGGCGAGCGAGATGCCGGTGTTGCCGCTGGTGGGTTCCAGGATGGTGCAGCCGGGGGTCAACCGGCCGTCCTTCTCCGCCTGTTCGACCATGTGGAGCGCGGGGCGGTCCTTGATCGAGCCGGTGGGGTTGCGGTCCTCCAGTTTGGCCCAGATGCGGACCTCGTTCGAGGGTGACAGCCGCGGCAGGCGGACGAGCGGGGTGTTGCCCACCGCGGCGAGCGGGCTGTCGTACCGCATCAGTTCATGCCGCCGGCGACGGCCGGGAGGATGGTGACGTTGTCGCCGTCGCTGAGCTTGGTGGAGATGCCGTCGAGGAAGCGGACGTCCTCGTCGTTGAGGTAGACGTTCACGAAGCGGCGGAGTTCGTCGCCGTCGACGATGCGCTCGCGGATGCCGTTGTGGCGGCTTTCCAGGTCCGTGAAGAGGTCGGCGAGGGTCGCTCCGTTGCCTTCGACGGCCTTGGCGCCGTCGGTGTAGGTGCGGAGGATGGTCGGGATGCGGACCTCGATGGCCATGGCGTGGGCTCCTGTCGGAAGCGGGGAGGTGGCGTGGGGCGCGCGGCTCTGGCCCCGCGCGGGGGTGGTGTGTGTGTGGTGCTGTGTGCGGCCTCGGGTCGCGGGCCCGGCTCAGGCCTTGCGGCCGGCGGGCGTGCGGCAGGTACAGATCGCGCTGGAGAGCCTGCACAGGTCGACGTGCAGGCGCGCGACGAGCAGCGTGCCCGGCGTCTTGTCGCTCACGTCATGGGGAACCATGCGCTCATCGTATCGATTCCCGGTCCGTAATCCCGAGTGTGATCTCACCTGGTGGATGCCCGGTGTTCGGCAGGTGGACGGGGCCGTGGTGAGTGCGGTCCCGTCCGGCCGGTGGGCGGTCTGCCGGGGTGCGGTGGTAGGGCGCGGTCAGGCGGGTTCGTACGCCTCGACGACCTCGACGTCCTCCTCGGTGATCTCGCCGTCCACGATGCGGTACGAGCGGAACTGGAAGGGGCCCGCGTCGTCGGTGTCCGCCGTGGAGACGAGGACGTAGTGGGCGCCGGGCTCGTTGGCGTAGGTGACGTCGGTGCGGGAGGGGTAGGCCTCGGTGGCTGTGTGGGAGTGGTAGATGATCACCGGCTCCTCGTCGCGGTCGTCCATCTCGCGGTAGAGCTTGAGGAGGTCGGCGGAGTCGAACTCGTAGAAGGTGGGTGAGCGGGCGGCGTTGAGCATCGGGATGAACCGTTCGGCGCGGCCGGTCCCGGCCGGTCCCGCGACCACGCCGCACGCCTCGTCGGGGTGGTCGGCGCGGGAGTGCGCGACGATCTGGTCGTGGAGCGCCTGGGTGATGGTCAGCATTTCGCCAGGATAGGCATGCGGGCCCTCGTGTACCGAAGTGTGGTACACGAGGGCCCGCATCGTGGACGTGTCCGCTGAAGCCGCAGGTCGGCGGGCTCAGTTCTTGGCGAAGGCCTTGTTCTCGGGGTTGCGGGCCTTGAGGACCACGTAGGAGATGCCGAGGAGGGCGGCCCAGAGCGGGGCGCAGTACAGGGAGATCCTGGTGTCCTTGTCGATGCCCATCATCACGACGACCACGGCGATGAAGGCCAGCGCGAAGGCGCTGGTGTACGGGGCGCCGGGGGCCCGGAAGGAGGACTGCGGGAGCATTCCGCGGTCGGCGAGGCGCCGGTAGCGGATCTGGCAGATCAGGATCATGATCCAGGCCCACATTCCGGAGATGGTGGCGAACGAGACGACGTAGGTGAAGGCGTCGCCGGGCCACCGGTAGTTGACCCAGA
Source organism: Streptomyces sp. NPDC048295 (assembly GCF_040652135.1). Lineage (NCBI taxonomy): Bacteria > Bacillati > Actinomycetota > Actinomycetes > Kitasatosporales > Streptomycetaceae > Streptomyces > Streptomyces sp. NPDC048295. The sequence continues at coordinate 143,111 of NZ_JBEZLL010000010.1, read as the reverse complement.
CGCCGACGAGCATCAGCGCGGCGGAGAAGGTGGTGCCGACGAGCGGGGTGCCGCTCCTGGTGAGCCGGGTGAAGAGCTTCGGGCCCTGTCCGTTGAGGGCGAGGTCGCGCAGCATGCGGCCGGTGGAGTACATGCCGGAGTTGCAGGAGGAGAGTGCCGCGGTGAGCACGACGAAGTTGACGATTCCGGCGCCGAGGCCGAGGCCCATCTTGTCGAAGGCCTCGACGAACGGGGAGACGTCCGGCGAGAACTCGGTCCACGGGACCACGGAGAGGATCATGAGGAGGGCGCCGACGTAGAAGACGGCGATGCGCCAGGGCACGGTGTTGATGGCCTTGGGCAGTACGGTCTTGGGGTCCTTGGACTCGCCCGCGGTGACGCCGACGAGTTCGACGGCGAGGAAGGCGAACATCACGATCTGCAGGGTCATCAGGGTGCCCTTGATGCCGTGCGGGAAGAATCCGCCGTCCGCCCAGAGGTGGGTGACGGACGCAGTGTTCCCGGCGTCGGAGAAGCCGAGGGTGAGAATTCCGGCGCAGATGAGGATCATGCCGACGATGGCGGTCACCTTGACCATGGAGAACCAGAATTCGAGTTCGCCGAAGAGTTTCACGGAGATCAGGTTCACGCCGTACAGAATGATGGTGAAGATCAGCGCCGAGACCCATGGGGGAATGCTGAACCAGAACGTCATGTACTGGGCGGCCGCGGTGACTTCGGTGATTCCGGTGACGACCCAGAACAGCCAGTAGGTCCAGCCGGTGACGAATCCTGCGAAGGGGCCGATGAATTCGCGGGCGTACTCGGAGAAGGAGCCCGAGACCGGGCGGTACATGAGGAGTTCGCCCAGGGCCCGCATGATGAAGAAGATCACCAGACCTGCGACGGCGTAGGCCAGGATCAGGCTGGGTCCGGCCTTGGCTATCGCCTTTCCCGCGCCGAGGAAGAGCCCGGTGCCGATGGCTCCGCCGATGGCGATCATCTGGATCTGGCGGGCGCCGAGGGCCCGCTGGTACCCCTCGCCCGCCGGCCCGGCATCCGCGACTTCCACGGCCCGCCGGCCGCCCTGCCCATTGTCGACCTGTGCCGATGTCATGTGCTGCGCCTTTCTCCACGCCGATCCGCGCCGTCGAGGCCGCATATCGGGTCCTGATCCCCCCGGATATGGATGGAGTGCCGCCGGTGGTGGCCGGCTCGTGGCGTCCTCGGGAACAGGTGTGGCGTCCCCCGAGTGGTCGTGAAGATTTATCACGCACACCCGGGCGGGCCACCGGACGTTATGTGGTGCACACCACAGTAAAAAGCGGACAAGAGTTCCCTGCCGCAGCAAAAAGGCCATTCGGGTGACGGGATCGTTATTCGGATTTGAGCGTCCGTTGAGCGAACGCCCGACGTCCGTCGGGAGCACGCCGCCCCGTCACCGGCCACGGGACAGCCCTTACGGCATCAGGGTTTCCACGAGGGTTTCCTGGAGCGCGCCGAGCCAGAGATAGGCCATGACCATCGGCTTGCGCGGGTCGGTGTCGGGGAGCCGGTAGAGCGAGGAGTCGGACTCGCCCCCGTCCTGGTCGGAGACCTCCAGCCGGGTACCGATGGTGAGCCTGAGGTCGTTGAGGGCGCCGAGCCAGTTGCGGCATTCGTCGCCGGTCAGTTCGAGCACGGCGGAGCCGTCCCCGGCGACCGTGAGGGCGTCCAGGGTGCGTACGACGGCGAGGGCGTCGTCGCGCTTGCGGGTGCGCAGATCATTCTCGGTGAAGCGGCGGAATTCGGCGGAGGCGGCCCGCAGTTCGCTGTCCTCGTCGCCGTACGCCTCGGGGAAGAGGCGGGCCAGGGCGGGGTCGGTGGGCGGTTCGCTGGGCCCTTCCGCGAAGAGGGCGGCGAGCGGGTCCGCGCCCTCGGCGGGTTCGTCGCCGGGACCGATCAGTTCCAGCAGCTGGACGGCGAGGGAGCGCAGGATCGCGATCTCCACCTCGTCGAGCGCGACGGCCGCGCCGCCGCCGGGGGTGGCCTCGAAGTGGCCGGCCATGGGTTTTCTCCGATGGTGGGTCGGGCGAACGGGCGGGGAGGTCTAGTTGCGGTCCTGCGTGAGGGTGGCCCACAGTCCGTAGCCGTGCATGGCCTGGACGTCGCGCTCCATCTCCTCGCGGCTGCCGCTGGAGACGACGGCGCGACCCTTCTGGTGGACGTCCAGCATCAGCTTGTGCGCCTTGTCCTTGGGATAGCCGAAGTAGGCCTGGAAGACATAGGTCACATAGCTCATGAGATTGACCGGGTCGTTGTGGACCAGCGTCACCCAGGGGACGTCCGGCTCGGGGACGGCGACACTCTCCTCGGCCGATTCGGGACGCTCGATCTCTGTGGGTGCGACGCTCACCCACCCCATGCTGCCACTCGGGAGGGTCCATCGCACAAACGACCCGAGATCTCGTCACTCTGACGAAATAGGGGTAGCATCCGGAACATGAACTCTGCGGACCTTGGGCGACGGGTCGGTGTGCCGTCGACCGCGCTCTTCACCGACCAGTACGAGCTCACGATGGTGCAGGCCGCACTGAAGGCCGGCACGGCCGACCGGCGCTCGGTCTTCGAGGCCTTCACGCGCCGGCTGCCCGAGGGGCGGCGCTACGGCGTCGTCGCGGGCATCGGACGAGTACTGGACGCGGTGGAGAACTTCCACTTCGACGACGAGATGCTCACCTTCCTGCGCGAACAGAACGTCGTGGACGGGCCCACGCTCGCCTGGCTGGCCGACTACCGCTTCAGCGGTGACGTCTGGGGCTATCCGGAGGGCGAGGTGTACTTCCCGGGCTCGCCGATCCTGCGGGTGGAGGGCTCCTTCGCCGAGTGCGTGCTGCTGGAGACGGTGATCCTCTCGATCCTCAACCACGACTCGGCGATCGCCGCCGCGGCCTCGCGGATGTCCGCCGCGGCCGGCGGGCGTGGCCTGATCGAGATGGGTGCACGGCGCACCCATGAGCTGTCGGCGGTGGCGTCGGCCCGCGCCGCGTACATCGGCGGCTTCAACACCACGTCCGACCTGGCGGCGGGCTTCCGCTACAACATCCCGACCGTCGGGACGAGCGCCCACGCCTTCACGCTGCTCCACGACACCGAGCGCGACGCGTTCCGGGCCCAGGTCGACTCGCTGGGCCGGGGCACGACGCTGCTGGTCGACACGTACGACGTCGCCGAGGCGGTCCGTACGGCGGTCGAGGTCGCCGGGACCGAGCTGGGCGCGGTGCGGATCGACTCCGGCGACCTGCTGCTGGTCGCGCACCGGGTGCGGCAGCAGCTGGACGAGCTGGGCGCCACGGAGACGAAGATCGTGGTGACGTCGGACCTGGACGAGTACGCCATCGCCTCGCTGGCCGCGGCCCCGGTCGACGCGTACGGGGTGGGCACGCAGCTGGTGACCGGCAGCGGGCAGCCCACCTGCTCGATGGTCTACAAGCTCGTCGCCCGTGCCGGCTCGGCCGATCCGGCGGAGCCGCTGCGTCCGGTGGCCAAGAAGTCGCTCGGCGCGAAGTCGTCGGTGGGCGGCCGCAAGTGGGCCGCACGCCGGCTGGACGAGAACGGGGTGGCCGAGGCCGAGGTGGTCGGCACCGGCGCCGTCCCGCCGGAGCTGGCCGGCCGGCAGCTGCTGGTCGAGCTGGTCAGGGGCGGTGAGGTGATCGCCCGCGAGCCGCTGGACGCGGCGCGTGAGCGGCACATCGCGGCACGGGCGGGGCTGCCGATGTCGGCGGTGCAGCTGTCGCGCGGCGAGCCGGTGATTCCCACGGAGTACGTGTGACCGCGGAGCACGGTGGCGGGCGGGCGTGCCCGCACACCACCGTGCGCCCCGGGCGCCGCAAGGCTCCGTTCCGTCCCCTCCCTATCCGGGGCCGGAGTCTCTAGGCTCGAAAACACACCCCCCACGACCGCCGACCGTCCCCCACCGAAGGACACCCGCCATGCACCGCGCGTTGATCGTCGTCGACGTTCAGAACGACTTCTGCGAGGGCGGCAGCCTCGCCGTGGCGGGGGGAGCCGATGTCGCCGCCGCCATCACCGATCTGATCGGGGAGGCCCAGGCCGGGTACCACCATGTGGTGGCCACCCGTGACCACCACATCGACCCGGGCAGCCACTTCTCCGCCGAGCCGGACTTCGAGGACTCCTGGCCGGCGCACTGCGTGGCCGGCACCGAGGGTGTCGGCTTCCACCCGAACTTCGCGCCCACGGTCGCCTCGGGCGCGATCGACGCGGTGTTCGACAAGGGCGCCTACGCCGCGGCGTACAGCGGCTTCGAGGGCCTGGACGAGAACGGCGTGGGGCTGGCCGACTGGCTGCGGGACCACCGGATCACCGAGGTCGACGTGGTCGGCATCGCGACCGACCACTGCGTGCGGGCGACGGCGCTGGACGCGGTCCGGGCGGGCTTCACGACGCATGTGCTGCTCGACCTGACCGCCGGGGTCGCCGAGACGACCACGGAGCGGGCCCTGGAGGAGCTCCGCAGGGCCGGCGTGAAGCTGTCCGGCAAGCCGGTGGTGTAGAGCGCGCCACGGCCCCGGCGGCCCGCGCAGGCCCCGGGCCGGACGCCCCGCGGGCCTCAGGCCGGTCGTCGTACGGGGACGGCGGGGCGGAGCAGGGCCCGGATCGGGTGCCAGAGCTCCTGCGCCCGCTGCGGTCTCGCCTGCCACAGCAGCCCGTCGGGGTGGTGCAGCACGGCGGTGATCTCGTCGGGCGTGGGCGGTTCGGCGTTGCCGCGGAGATAGACGGCGCGCAGGCCCGCGTTGCGCAGCCGGGTCAGGGCGCGGGCCCGGTTGGCCGCGTGCACCAGGACCCGGACCGGGGTGCCGGGACCCGCCCCGTCCGTCGGACTGGGCAGGGTGATCGCCACCACCACACTGCCGTTCGGCAACTTGCAGAAACCTCCGCCTGCCATGCTCCGCGCTCCCCCGTGAGACGTCGTGTCAATAAGCTTCTGAACAAGACGCACCTAAACACGATCGGCCGCCGCCCGCTAGAGGGCGACGGCCGATCATGCTTTGACCTGCGGTTATGCGGAACTACTTGTGCGAAGGACCGACCTTGACGGTGATCGTCTGGCCGCTGCGCGGCTCCTTGACGATCGAGATCCGGGTGTTCGTGTCAGGGACCTGAACACTTCCGGTCGGGTTCTCCTTGTACCAGTAGGTGCCCTTGTGGTCGTCGAAGGCCGGGATGCCGCGCTGCGACTTCACCCGGACCGGAGCGTCCGCGTTGTGCAGCGTGAAGGCGTCGGTCGCGTACCAGCTGAAGGGGGCGTCGAACGGCTGGATCTTGTTGCGCATGATCGTGCCGTCGGCCCACTTCAGGGGCTTGGCGTGCGCGTCGACCGGCAGGATCAGGCCCTGGCCCGGGTGCTGCGACACGTTGTTGTCCTTCTGGGACTTGTCCCAGAGCCAGACGAGCAGACCGTTCTGGTACGGGTAGTGCTCCACCCAGTCCGGACGGGTCTTGGAGAAGCCGAAGTTGTACGGGCCGACCTCGAGGGTCTTGTCGTAGCTGACGTACTGGCGGTTCTCCGCGATGTAGTACTGCGGGTAGTCCTTGGTGAACGACTCGCCGACGCGGGAGAAGCCCTTGGCGGTCCAGCCGTTGTCGTCGCCCTCGGCGTTGTCCGTGAAGAGCACGGCACCGTCGGCGGTCACCGAGATGGTGTCCGCGGCGAAGCCGACGCCGCCCGCGCCGCCGTCGGTGGCGTAACGGAAGCGGATGTCGATCTTCTTGCCCGCGTAGGCGTCCAGCGGGAAGGAGAGCTTCTGGTAGGCGCCGGAGACGTCGGTCAGGGCCGGCTTGTCACTGGCGTCGCGCGGGATCGCCTTGCCGTCGGCCGTGCCGTCGATCGCGGTCCAGCTGGTGCCGCCGTTGTCCGACACCTCGGTGTAGAGGTAGTCGTAGTCCTTCTCGATGTCCCACCAGCCCGAAAGGTCCAGGGAGGCCTTGGACTTGCCGGTCAGGTCCACCGAACGGGACAGGGTGTTGCTGAGGTTGTCGCCCATGTCGCTCCACCACTGCTTGGAGCCCTCCGCCGGCTTGGTGACGGCGGTGGTGACGGGCTTCTCGGGCAGCGTGACGACGAGCGCCTGCTTGTTCTTGGTGTTGTACTCGGAGACGCCCAGCTTGTGGGTGGACTTCGTCGAGGCCTTGGCCTCGGCGTAGTCGAGCCAGCCCAGCTGGAGCTTGTCCCAGGCGGTCATGTCGCCGGGCAGGTCACCGATCGAGTCCTTGCCGGTGCCGAGCCAGGAACCGGCCGACATCAGGGACCAGAAACCGACCGAGTTCTCGGCGGTGTTGGTGGTGTCGTACAGGTCCGGCAGGCCCAGGTCGTGGCCGTACTCGTGGGCGAAGACACCCAGGCCGCCGTTCTCGGGCTGCGCGGTGTAGTCGCCGACCCAGATGCCGGTGTCACCGATCTCGGTGCCGCCGGCCTTGTTGTCGGCCGGGCCGGTCGCGCCGGCGTTGGTGCCGTAGGCGTACCAGCGGTGGGCCCAGATGGCGTTCTTGCCCTCGGCGCCGCCACCCGCGGACTCGTCCTCACCGGCGTGGACGATCTGGAAGTGGTCGATGTAGCCGTCGGGCTCGTTGAAGTCGCCGTCGTTGTCGTAGTCGTAGCGGTCCCACTGGTCGTACTGGGCGAGATCCGCCTTGATCTGCTCGGGCGTACGGCCCTTGGCCTTCTGGTCGGCGGCCCAGGCGTTCACGCCGTCCTTGATCATGTCCCAGGCGTTGGCGCAGTTGGTCGAGCCGCAGTAGTTGGACCCGTAACGGGCCTCGTTGTACGGCACCTTGACCCAGTCGGAGACCTCGCCGTCGACCGAGTAGCGCCCGGAGGACGTCTTCTCGTAGTACGTCTTCAGCGAGTCCTTGCCGGCGCCCTCACCGAAGTAGAGGTCCTGGAAGTGCGCCTGGTTGTAATCGGCCTGCCAGGCGGTGCTGTTGTCCTTCTTGGGGTCCGGCTTGGCTATCTTGTTGTGCTGCGGGCCGGGCGTGCCCCCGTACTTCAGGACGGGCGGCTTCGGGCCGTCGCCGTCCGGGTCGAACATGGTGGTGTTGTCGACCTGGTCGCCGAACTCCACCAGGACCGTGAAGATCTTGTCGGTCTTCTCACGGCCGAGCTCGACGTACTTCTTGTCGTCGAGCTTGACGACCTGCGAGCCGCCGCGCTTCGTGATCTTCTTGTCGCCCGATATGACCTGTTCCAGGGCGGCCTGACGCTGTGCGTCCTGCTTCTCCGTGAACGGGCCCTTCAGGTCGTGCTCGTTGCCCTTCGCCGAACCCGGGTCACGGCGTTCGACGGCGGCGCTCTTGGCCCCCGACGTCGCGTCATCTGCCTGGGCCGTGGCAAAAGCCGACGCCGTGGCGGCAGTGGCGGCCATGGCCACGACAACCGCTGCAGCGCGAAGCGCCCGTCTGTTTGTGGTCACTTGATGCAGTCCTCCCCGGCACTCGCCGCTGCGGCCAGGAGTGGTGTGGGGCCGCGCGCGAATACGCGTCACAAGTGACGACATTCGACCGGAGTTACGCGAGAAAAGACAGATCTTGACTTGGACAGGCCAAGTGCACTATGCAGGAGAGCGCTTCCGTTATCCGGACGTTCACCAAGCGGACAACCGGCGCGTCACGGGCCATGGTTGGGGTACGGAATGACTCCGTGCGCCCCCTGTGCACCGGCACCGTGGGTTAGGCCACGCTTACCAGTGGCCCCTCTCGGGCATCCACCGTCGTAGAGTCGATCGACAGTGCGACCGTGTCGAGAGACTGCCCATCCGATGCCCCGAGGACGGATACCGCCATGCCGCATCCCACTGCCGCACAGCTCTCCTACGGTTCGGTCACCGTCGTCTTCTCGACCCTCGCGATGCTGCTGCTCTCCCGTACGGAATCGGGCATCGGAATCGCCGTCATCGGAACCGCGGCGCTCGTGCTCGGTCTGCTGGTGGCCGTGACCGTACCCCAGCCGTCACACGTGAAAACCGCGAAGCGGGCAAGGGCCCGCTCCGCGGTCCGGGTGAACCAGGACGCGGTCTCCGCGGCCGTCGAGGCCGAGGGCCTCGCACGCGACGCGGACCGGACCCCGGTCACCGCCCCCCGCGAGGCCGCGCAGCGCTCCGCGGCTCCCGCGGGCGAGCACGTGGGCCGGCACTCGCTGCGGCCCTAGCCGGGCCGTCCGGCCCGGCCGGTGCGCTCGGTCGGTCCGGCTGAGTCGATCCGGCTCGGTCGGTCCGGCTCAGTTGGTCTGTACGACCACCGTCTTCGCCGCCTTGTCCTGCAGGCCCTGCCGGTACGGCTTGTCCGTGAACATGAGCACGATGTTGATCAGCCACCACAGGCACGGGCAGCACAGCAGTGCCGGCAGCCACAGCACCACGGCCCGCAGGAACGCCGCGCCGGTGTCCGGCACCCGGCCGTCGTTGAGCATCGCGACCCGGAGCTTCAGCAGCCGCTTGCCGAGGGTCCGGCCGTCCTTGTGCGTGAAGTACGTGTCGTACGCGACGTAGACGACCAGGCCGATCAGCGACCACACCAACTGGTGCCCGCTGTAGGTCTGGCTGAAGACATCGCCGACGCCGTTGCCGTTGCCGTTGTTCTCCGACACCTCGACCGCGCCGCCCCACGGCAGCGAGATCAGATAGAGCGGGATCGAGATGATCAGGAAGTCGATCAGCCGGGCCAGGATGCGCTTGCCCGGCTCCCCGAGCGGCGGCATGCCGGCCAGCGGATCCGCACCGCCGTACGGTCCGCCGCCGTAGGGCCCCGGATCGTACGGCGGCGGGGGCGGAGCACTGTCGTACGGCGAACCCGATGACGGCGGCGGCTCGTGCGGCTTCTTGAGGAACGGGTCGTCCTCGGGCGGCTGACCGGACGTCGGCTGATCGTTGCTCATGGGGGCAGTGCACCCCGGCGCGGGGGCGCCCGCAACGGCTCAGGTGCGTTCGGGGGAACGGGCGGCGCCGACCGCCCTCACCCGATGGGCCGTCAGCCGGACGGGTGCGCTCAGCTCGCGACGAAGGTGTGTGCCACCTTGTCGTGCCAGCACTGGCGCCATGGCCGGTCGATCAGGCACCACATGACGTTGACCACGCCGATCACGAGGACGCCGAGCACGCTGTAGACCAGCCACCGGCGCAGCGCGGCGCCGAAGGCCGGGGCGTCGTGGGACTCGATGTCCCGCACTTCGAGCCCGCAGACCTTCTTGCCGAGCGTGCGCCCCCACTTCGCCGTCGGCAGCGCCTCCAGCAGGACGCCGAGCACGAGGAACGCGCCGAGCACCCCACCGAACAGGCCGGCCGTGGTGGAGTCCACCAGCCAGACGGTGACCGTCTCACCGGACAGCTTCGCCGCGTCGATCTTCTCGTCGATGTGGTCCAGCGCCTGGGAGACGAGCGGGAAGCCGATGGCGCCGACGAGCGCCATGAGTACGACGGTGTCGATCAGCCGGGCGGCGAACCGCTTGGCGAGCCCGGCGGGCCGGGCCGCCGCCTGGGCCTGTGCGAGCTGCTGGAAGGGGTCGTCGACCGGCGGCTTCCAGGGCACGACGGGCTGATCCGGCTGAGCACCCTGCGCACCGAACGGCTGCGGCGGCTGGGGTCGCTGGGGCTGGAGTTGGTGCTGCTGAAGCTGAGGCCGGGGCCCTTGCTGCTGGGCCGGGAGCTGCGGCTGCGGCTGGGCCGGAGGCTGAGGCTGCTGTTGCTGCGGCTGCGGCTGCTGCTGAGCCGGAAGCTGCGGCTGCGGCTGTTGCTGCTGGGCCGGGAGCTGCGCCCAGGGAGCGGGGTTCTGTACGGGGCCCGGGGCCGGGGCGGGGTTCTGCGCCGGGGCGGGGGCCTGGTTCTGCGCGGGGGCCGGGGCGGGGTTCTGGGCACCCGTACCGGGGCCGATCGCGCGGATCGCCATCGTCCCCTCCGAGGCCGCCGGTTCCGGCGTCCGGTGAGCGGGCGGGCCGCCGCCCTGGCCCACGGCCCGGATCGTGACCGTCCCGTCCACGGGCGGCCGCCCCGCGTCACCCGTTCCGTCACCTCCGCTGTCGCTGCCGGGACGGCCCTGGCGGCCGAGCCGGATCGCCACCGTGTTCTCGGGGGGAGCTGCCGCGGGCTGTCGCGGGTCCGCCGGTGCCCGGTCGGCGGGGGCGGGGTCGGCGGGGGCGGGGGCGGGGGCGACTGCGGGCGTACGGGGATCGGGGCCCGGCTCCGTACCCGAAGGCCGGCCCTGATCAGCCTGGGCACTCCGGTCATCGGACTGGCCGGTGCCGCCCCAGGAGACCCGCCGGTCGCGTTCCCCGCCGAATCCGGTCTGCCGGGAGGCGTCTGCCTGCCAGGCGGTGGCCGGTTCGGGGCGATTGCCCGCGGACGGCTCCTCGTCCAGGAAGACCGGACCGGTCTCGTCCACCGGCGCCGGGACGGCGGGCCGGGACGGTGGCCGCCCCGGCGGATGCGGCTCCGGCCGTGGCTCGGCCGCCGGTGCGGAGGGCTCTGCTCCGGAAGGCTCCGCAGGCATCGTCTCGCCCTGCCGAGGGGCGGGGCGGCTCGTGCCTGGCACCCACGAGGCGCCGTTCCAGTACCGGACGTATCCGGGGATGGACGGGTCGGGGTAGTACCCCTCGCGGGGGCTTTCGTCACCGGGTGCCGGGGTTGGGGCGCTCATCACCGTGGTCCCGTATCTCTTCGAGGCCTGAATGCAACGGGTCCACATCTACCAGACGCCCGCCTACCCCTGGGCCACTCCAGGGGTTTGGGCCGCTTTCCCGTCGCCCGGAAATTTTTTTCGGAAGTCGCGTAATAGATGGCGGGGAGGGCGCTCTCTCCTTGTGCGGGCCGGTCATGGGACCGGTCCACAGGCACCGGAAGGACGCACTCATGGACACCGTCGTGGAACGCGAGCTGGAACTCAAGCTGGTCCTGTCGCCCGAGCGCAGCATCCCCGTACCCGCCCGTCTGACGTACCGCACGGCGGATCCGTACGCCGTGCACGTCGCCTTTCACATCGGCTCCGACTTCCCGGTCCACTGGACGTTCGCCCGGGATCTGCTGGTCGAGGGCGTGTTCCGGCCGTGCGGTCACGGGGACGTCCGGATCTGGCCGACCAAGGTCGAGCAGCGCAACGTCATCTTCGTCGCGCTGACCTCGCCCGACGGGGACGCGCTCCTGGAGGTGCCGTCCGCCGCGGTGGCCGCCTGGGTCGAGCGGACGCTGCGGGTGGTCCCGCCCGGCACGGAGGCCGAGCTGCTCGGGATCGACGAGGGCCTCGCCGAACTGCTCGCGCCGCTGCCGGCCGACGACCTGTGGATGCGCGACCCGTGGCCGTCGGACGAGTCGCAGGACGGCGAGGCATGAGCGGGCACCGCTCCGCCCGGCCCTCGCGCCCGCCGTCAGAACACCTTGCCGGGGTTGAGGAGTCCCAGCGGGTCGAACGCCTGCTTGATGCCCCGGTGCAGTTCGACGCTCACCTCGCCGAGTTCGCGCGCGAGCCACTCCTTCTTCAGTACGCCCACGCCGTGTTCACCGGTGATCGTGCCGCCGAGCTCCAGGCCGAGCGCCATGATCTCGTCGAAGGACTCGCGGGCCCGCCGGGACTCGTCGGCGTCGGTGTGGTCGAAGCAGACGACGGGGTGGGTGTTGCCGTCGCCCGCGTGCGCGCAGACGCCGATGGTCAGGTCGTACTTCTCCGCGACGGCCGCGGTGCCCTCCAGCATGGCGCCGAGCTTCGAGCGGGGTACGCAGACGTCGTCGATCATCGTGGCCGACTTGACGGTCTCCAGCGCGGTGAGCGACATCCGCCGGGCCTGGAGCAGCATTTCGGACTCGGCGGCGTCCTCCGCGGGGACCACGTCGCTGGCGCCGGCCGCGGTGCACAGCTCGGCGACGGCGGCCAGGTCGGCCGACGGATCGGGAGTGTCGAAGGCGGCGAGCAGGAGCGCCTCGGTGGTGTCGGGGAGGCCCATGTTGGCCATCTTGTTGACGGCCTGGACCGTTGTACGGTCCATCAGTTCGAGGAGTGACGGAGTGTGACCACGCTCCATGATCCGGCAGATCGCGTCGCAGGCGGTCGCCGCGCTCGGGAACTCCGCGGCCAGGACCAGCTGCCGCGGCGGCTGCGGCTTCAGCGCGAGCACGGCCTTCACGACGATGCCGAGGCTGCCCTCCGAGCCGACGAAGAGCCGGGTGAGGTCGTATCCGGCGACGCCCTTCGCGGTGCGGCGGCCGGTGCTGAGCAGGCGCCCGTCGGCGAGGACGACCTCCAGGCCGAGCACGTATTCGGCGGTGACCCCGTACTTCACGCAGCACAGACCGCCGGACGCGGTGCCGATGTTGCCGCCGATGGTGCACATCTCCCAGCTGGAGGGGTCCGGCGGGTAATAGAGACCGTGCTCGTTGACCGCCCGGGACAGCACCGCGTTGACGACGCCCGGTTCGACGACGGCGATCCGGTCGACCGGGCTGATCTCCAGGATCCGGTCCATCTTCACCAGGGACAGCACGATGCAGCCGTCGGAGGCGTTGGCCGCGCCCGACAGACCGGTACGTGCTCCCTGCGGGACGACCGGCACGCGCAGCGCGGTGGCCGTGCGCATGACGTGCTGGACCTGCTCGACCGTGCGCGGGAGCGCGACGACGGCGGGCGTGCCCGCGTCGCAGAAGCTCGCCATGTCGTGGGCGTACGAGGCGGTGACGTCGGGATCCGTGATCAGGGCCTCGGCCGGCAGACCCGCACGCAGTTGTTCGAGAAGACCGTTCATGATCCAAGCGTGACACCCGGGCCCATTGGTGTGAACCCGTCTGCCGCGGCCTTCGCAAGGCGCGGTGTGCTCTTATTACTGACGCAGAGTGATCGGCATGGATGTCATGCCGCAGCAGCCTCCGCAGTCCCCCGGCCCGAGCCGCCGCGCTCCCCTTGACGCCTCCGACTTCTCCGGGGCCTCCGCGCTGTCCGCGCTCCTCGACCCGGCTTCGGAGGACGAACTCCCGCCGCTCTCGCTGCGTACGACGCTGCGCCGGGCGGCCCTGGGGGCGGTGGCGGGTGCGGTGCTGGTGACGGGTGCGGTGGTGGCCGTTCCGGACGACGGGGAGAAGGCCGCGCCGCCCGTACCCGGTCCGGTCTCGCGTGCGCTGACGGCGACGGCGGCCGGCTCCCCGGCCTCGCTCTCCGATCTGACGGCGCTGATCGGGGACCGGCAGCGCTGGGTGGGCACCCATCCGTCCGACGCGCGGTCCTGGGCGGTGCTCGGTACGGCCTACGTGGAGTGGGCGCGCCGTTCCGCGGACACGGCGTACTACGGGCGGGCCGAGCAGGCGCTGAAGCGCTCGCTGGACGTGCGGCGGGGTGAGAGCGGGAACACGGAGGCCTGGGTGGGGCTCGCGGCGCTGGCCGATGCCCGGCACGACTTCGGCACGGCGAAGAAGTGGGGCGAGACGGTACGGGCGCGGCAGCCGAAGCAGTGGGCCGTCTATCCGGCGCTGATCGAGGCGTACGCCGGTCTCGGGGACTACAAGTCGGTGAAGACGGCGGTGGAACGGTTCACGGCGCTGCGTGCGGGGGTTCCGGCGCTCGTGCAGACGGCCAGGATGTATCTGGACCGCGGCTGGCGCGAGGACGCGCAGGCCAACGCGCAGGACGCGGCGGACCGGGCGGACACCCCCGTGCAGAAGGCGGAGTGCCTGGCCCTGCTGGGCGAGCTGGCCTGGGCGCGGGGCGAGCCGGAGGAGGCGGTCGCACAGTACGGCGCGGCACTGCGGACCGACCGGACGCACCATCCGTCGCTCGCCGGCCGGGCCAGGGCGCTGGTGGCGCTCGGCCGCACGGACGAGGCGCGGCGCGACTACCGGGCGGCGCTGGCGCGTCTCCCCCGGCCCGAATACATGCTGGAACTGGGCGAGTTGTACGAGTCGATGGGGATGGACGACGACGCCCGCGGCCAGTACGCGGCGCTCCGCGAGGCGCTCGACCGGGACGATGCCCGGGGCGTGGACAACGCGCTCCTGCGCGGCCGCTTCGAGGCCGGTCACGGGGATCCGGACGCGGCGGTCGGCCTGCTGGACGCCGAATGGGCGCGCGGCCACCGCAGCGCGGCGGTCGCGGACGCGCTGGGCTGGGCCCTGTACCGCTCGGACGAACCGTCCGCCGCGCTGCCGTACGCGGCCCGCGCGGTGGACACGGGCGGGCAGGACGCCTCGTACGCGTACCACCTGGGCGTGGTCCAGAAGGCCTTGCGGGACTACGGTCCGGCGCGCCGGAACCTGGAGAAGGCCATGCGCTCCAACCCGCGGTTCTCGCCGCTGGACGGTCCGGCCGCCCAGGAGTCCCTGGACGGTCTGGCGTCTCCCCCGCATGCCGAGCGTCCCGCCCCGGAGCCGGAGCCCCCCGCACCTCCGTCACCACAGGCATCGCAGGCATCGCAGGCACCGCAGGCATCGCGGGCGCCGGCATCCCCGGGGGCACCGGCCGCGGCGCCGGAACCGCAGCCGGAGCGGCAGAAGCCCGTACCGCGGGAATCGGAGCCTCAGCAGCCGGAAGCGGCCGAACCGCAGCCGCGGCAGCCCGAACCGCAGCGTCCCGTACCGACGCCACAGGCCCCGGGCGGCCGCTGAGCAGCCCGGAGCCTGTGGTGTGCCGACCCTGGGGTCAGAGGTTGCCGCGCTTCTCCTGCTCGCGCTCGATCGCTTCGAAGAGGGCCTTGAAGTTGCCCTTGCCGAAGCCCATCGAGCCATGGCGCTCGATCATCTCGAAGAAGACGGTCGGGCGGTCCTGGACCGGCTTGGTGAAGATCTGCAGCAGGTAGCCGTCCTCGTCGCGGTCGACGAGGATCTTCTCCTCGCGGAGGATCTCGACGGGCACGCGGGTCTCGCCCGCCCACTCGCCGAGGGTGTCGTAGTACGAGTCCGGGGTGTCGAGGAACTGGACGCCGGCCGCCCGCATCGCGCGCACCGAGGCGACGATGTCGTTCGTGGCGAGCGCGATGTGCTGGACGCCGGCGCCGCCGTAGAACTCCAGGTACTCGTCGATCTGGGACTTCTTCTTGGCGATCGCCGGTTCGTTGATCGGGAACTTGACCTTGAGGGTGCCGTCGGCGACGACCTTCGACATGAGCGCGGAGTACTCGGTGGCGATGTCGTCGCCCACGAACTCCTTCATGTTGGTGAAGCCCATGACCTTGTTGTAGAAGCCGACCCACTCGTTCATCCGGCCGAGTTCCACGTTGCCGACGCAGTGGTCGATGGCCTGGAAGGTGCGCTTGGCCGGGGGCTCGACGATCGGGTCGGCCGCGGTGTAGCCGGGGAGGTAGGGGCCGTCGTAGCCGGAGCGCTCGACGAGGGTGTGCCGGGTCTTGCCGTACGTGGCGATCGCGGCGAGCACGACGGTGCCGTGCTCGTCCTTGACCTCGTGCGGCTCGTCGAGGCCGAGGGCGCCGTGCTCGACCGCGTACGCATAGGCCGCGCGGGCGTCCGGGACCTCGATGGCCAGGTCGACGACGCCGTCGCCGTGCTCGGCCACATGGGCGGTGAGGAAGCGGCCGTGGTCGGTGGTGGCCCTGATGACGGAGGTGAAGACGAAACGCGCCGATCCGTTGGTCAGTACGTAACTCGCCGTCTCGCGGCTGCCGTTCTCCGGTCCGGAGTAGGCGACCAGCTTCATGCCGAAGGCCGTCGAGTAGTAGTGCGCGGCCTGCTTGGCGTTGCCGACGGCGAAGACGACCGCGTCCATTCCCTTGACCGGGAAGGGGTCGGCCTGCCGGGCTGTCTCGGGGGTGGTGTGCAGAGTCTCAGTCATGTCCGAAGACTCTCTCCGCTTCGCAAGGTGCGCAATAGTTTGTGAATCGGCTGGGCAATCTGTACAGCGGGTCGGGATGATGAGCGGGCTATCTGTACATGATGACCATCACGCCCACCCCTTCGGAGATGACCATGGCGATCGATCGACTGGACGGGCGGCTCATCGTGCTGCTGGCCCATGAGCCCCGCATCGGTGTGCTCGAAGCGTCGCGCAGGCTCGGCGTGGCCCGGGGCACGGTGCAGGCCCGGCTCGACCGGCTTCAGTCGAATGGAGTCATCCGCGGATTCGGCCCGACGGTCGATCCGGCGGCGCTCGGCTATCCCGTCACCGCGTTCGCCACGCTGGAGATCAAGCAGGGTCAAGGAGCCGACGTACGGGCCCACTTGGCCGGTGTACCGGAAGTGCTGGAGCTGCACACCACCACCGGGCACGGCGACATGCTCTGCCGTCTCGTCGCGCGTTCCAACGCCGATCTCCAACGGGTGATCGACCGGGTTGTCGGTTTTGATGGCATCGTCCGGGCCTCCACGGCCATCGTCATGGAGAACCCGGTCCCGCTGCGGATCATCCCGCTCGTCGAGCAGGCCGCGGAGGACAACGACTGAGCCGAGGAGTGACGCGTGAGCTTCTGGGAGTACCTGGGCAACCGGCACCAACAGCTGCTCACCGACGCGTACCAGCATGTCAGCGCCGTGTTCCAGTGCATGGTCATCGCCACCGCGCTGGGCATCCTGATCGGGGTCGTGACCTACCGCAGCGGCTGGGCGGGGTCCCTGGCCATCACCTCGACGGCGACGATCCTCACGATCCCCTCCCTCGCCGCGATCGGTCTGCTCATCCCGCTCGTCGGCCTCGGTGTCGCGCCCACGGTGATCACTCTGACGCTGTACGGGCTGCTGCCCATCGTCCGCAACTCCATCGTGGGGCTGCGCGGCGTCGATCCGGCGCTGGTCGACGCCGCGAAGGGCATCGGGATGTCGCGGCCGGCCCGGCTGTTCCGGGTGGAACTCCCGCTCGCCTGGCCGCCGATCCTCACCGGCATCCGGGTCTCCACACAGATGCTGATGGGTATCGCCGCCATCGCCGCGTACGCCTCCGGTCCCGGCCTGGGCAACGAGATCTTCCGCGGCATCGCCTCGCTGGGCAGCGCCAACGCGCTCAATCAGGTGCTCGCGGGCACGCTCGGCATCGTCATCCTGGCCCTGCTCTTCGACGCCGCGTACGTACTGCTCGGGCGGCTCACCATTCCAAGGGGGATTCGTGTCTGAGACCGCCACCGGGAGCACGGACGCCGGGAGGACCGGGAGCTCCGGGAGCTCCGGGAGCTCCGGGAGCTCCGGGACGAAGAGGACCACATCCGGTGCGACCATCCAGCTGGAGGACCTGACCAAGCGCTATCCGGGCAATCCCAACCCGGCGGTGGACAGCGTCTCGATGGAGATCAAGGCCGGCGAGACGGTGATCTTCGTCGGCCCGTCCGGCTGCGGGAAGTCCACCACCCTGAAGATGATCAACCGGCTGATCGAGCCGTCGTCCGGGCGGATCAGGATCGACGACGAGGACGTCACCGACATCGACCCGGTGAAGCTGCGCCGCAAGATCGGCTACGCGATCCAGTCGTCCGGGCTCTTCCCGCACATGACGGTCGCCGAGAACATCGCCCTCGTACCGAAGATGACCGGCTGGTCGAAGTCGAAGGTGAAGGACCGGGTCGAGGAGATGCTCGATCTGGTGGGGCTCGATCCGCGCGAGTTCCACGGGCGCTATCCCCGCGCGCTCTCCGGCGGCCAGCAGCAACGGGTGGGCGTGGCACGGGCGCTGGCGGCGGATCCGCCGGTGCTGCTGATGGACGAACCGTTCGGCGCGGTCGACCCGATCACCCGCGACCACCTCCAGGACGAGCTGATCCGGCTCCAGCACGAACTGCACAAGACGATCGTCTTCGTCACCCACGACTTCGACGAGGCGATCAAGCTGGGTGACCGGATCGCCGTGCTGCGGGAACGTTCGCACATCGCGCAGTTCGACACCCCGGAGGCGATCCTCACCAATCCGACGGACGACTTCGTGTCGGGCTTCGTCGGGGCCGGGGCGGCGCTGAAGCGGCTCAACCTCACCCGCGTACGGGATGTGGAGATGGCCGCGTTCCCGACGGTGACGGTCGACGACCCGCTCCAGTCGATCTTCAACAAGCTGCGCAGCGGCCCGCACAACGAGCTGTTGATGCTGGACCGCAGGAACCGCCCGTACAAGTGGCTGCGGCGCGGCGACCTGATGCGGGCCCGGGGTTCGCTGGCGCGGGCCGGGCAGCTGGTCCATGACACGGTGACGCGTGACGCGACGCTGCACGACGCGCTGGAGGCGGTGCTGACCGACAGCGGCGGGCGGGTCGCGGTGACCGGGCGGCGCGGCGAGTTCATCGGGGTCGTCGACATGCAGACCCTGATGAACTCCGTCCATGAGCTGCTGGAGGCCGACCGGCTCGCCGCCATCGAGCACCAGCACGATCTGGAGGAGATGCGCAGCCACCAGACCGAGGCGGAGCTGGAGGGCGGTGCGGGCGCATGACCCCCAACTCGCCGTTGAACCACGAGCCCTCCCGCCGGGCGCGCGCCGAGCGCCCGGTCCCCTCCTCCGACAAGGACCGCCCGCCCGGCGAGCACGACGTCAAGGGCCATGCGTTCCGGGACGAGGAGGAGGAGCCCGCCCCGCCACCGGCCGGTCCGCCGCGCCGGATCACCTGGCGCAAGCTGGTGGTGATGCCGCTCGTGCTGGCGATCGTGCTGGTCGTCACGTATCTGTGGATCACCAACGTCCATCTCGACTCGATCGCGCGGAACTCGCTGACCGGCGGCAATGTGCAGCTGCGCTGGTGGCAGCATGTGCGGCTGACCGCGATCTCGACGTTCTGGGTGCTGATCATCGCCATTCCGCTGGGGATCGCGCTGACCCGGCGCAGGCTGCGCAAGGGCGCCCCGGTGGTCACGGCGGTCGCCAACATCGGGCAGGCGACACCGGCGATCGGTCTGCTGGCGCTGCTGGTGATCTGGCTGGGCATCGGTCCTTCGACGGCGATCATCGGCATGGTGATCTACGCGGTACTGCCGGTCTTCTCCAATACGGTGGCCGGTCTCAAGGCGATCGAGCCGAACCTGATCGAGGCCTCGCGCGGCATCGGCATGTCGGCGACGGGGACGCTCACCAAGGTCGAACTGCCGCTCGCCGTCCCGCTGATCCTGGCCGGGGTGCGTACGGCGCTGGTGCTCAATGTGGGCACGGCGACGCTGGCCACCTTCGTCGGCGGCGGCGGTCTCGGCGACCTGATCACCTCGGGCATCCAGACCCAGCGGATGCCGGTGCTGGTGCTCGGTTCCGTGCTGACGGTGGTACTGGCGCTGCTGGTGGACTGGCTGGCCTCGCTGGCCGAGGTGGCGCTGACGCCGCGCGGACTGGAGGTGGGGTGATGGCTCCGCGGAAGGTACGGGCCGGCCTGGTGGGGGCGGTGGCGCTGGCGCTGGTGCTCTCCGGGTGCGGGCTGAAGAGCGGCTCGCCGATGGCGGACGACGTGCAGCCGGGCTCGGTCGGCCGGGGGAAGCCGCTGGACGGTGCCTCGCTGACCGTCACCTCGAAGAACTTCAGCGAGAACATCATCCTGGGCCAGATGATCGGCCTGGTCTTCAAGGCCGCCGGCGCGGAGGTCCTGGACCGGACGAACCTGCCCGGCTCGATCAGCGCGCGCGAGGCGATCGTCAAGGGCGACGCGGACGCGATGTACGAGTACACGGGCACCGGCTGGATCACGTATCTGGGCCATGCGAAGCCGATCCCCGACCCGGTGAAGCAGTGGGAGGCGGTCCGCGACGAGGACCGCAGGAAGGGGGTGACCTGGCTGACGCCGTCCACGCTCAACAACACCTACGCGCTCGCCATCAGCCGGAAGAACAACGCGAAGTACCACCTGAGGACGCTCTCCGACGTCGCGGCGCTGGCGAGGACGGACCCGTCGGCGGTGACGATCTGCGTGGAGAACGAGTTCGCCTCGCGCGACGACGGGCTGCCGGGCATGCAGAAGGCCTACGGGATGTCGCTCCCGGCCTCCAACATCAAGAAGATGGACGCCGGGATCATCTACACCCAGGTCTCGAAGTCCGGCTCCTGCCTGCTGGGCGAGGTGTTCACCACGGACGGCCGGATCAAGGCGATGGACCTCGACGTGCTCGTCGACAACAAGCACTTCTTCCCCAACTACAACGCGGCGCCGGTGATCCACACCAAGACCTTCGAGAAGTATCCGCAGATCGCCGCGCTGCTCGACCCGGTCAGCAAGAAGCTGACCACCGAGGTCGCCCAGGTGCTCAACGCCAAGGTGGACGTGGACGGGCAGGACCCGCACGAGGTCGCGAAGGACTGGCTGATCCAGGAGGGGTTCATCAAGCAGGGCTGAGCCGGGAGCCCCGTCGCCGCCCTCCCCCGATCGGCGCCCGCCGCTCGCAAAGATTCCGTTGCAAAGAATCCACTGCAAAAAACTTGTTGCAAAGAGAGTTTTGCAACTCTACGGTTGTCCCATGCCCGCACCAGAGGACGGCGCCGAGCCCTCCGCCGAAACCGAGAACATCCACAAGGTCGATGCCCGCACCCTGCGCGGGCTGGCCCACCCCCTGCGACTGCGCCTGCTGACCGCCCTGCGGGAGTACGGCCCCGCCACCGCCTCCGGTCTCGCCGGCCGGCTCGGCGAGTCCAGCGGCGCCACCAGCTACCACCTCAGGCAGCTGGCGGCGTACGGCTTCGTCGAGGACGACCCGGAGCGCGGCAAGGGCCGCGAGCGCTGGTGGCGGGCCGCACACCGGGGCACCATCTTCGACAGCGGCAGATTCCTCACCCACCCGGACCCCGAGGTCCGCGGCGCGGTCGACGTCGTACTCCACGAGATCGCCAACTCGCACGCCCAGGAGCTGAACACCTGGGTCGGCACCATGCGCGAATGGCCCGAGGAATGGCGCGACGGCTGGGACATCAGCGATTTCGCGGTGCGCCTCACCCCGGATCTCACCGAGGAGCTGATCCTCAAGGTCCACGACCTCATCGAGAGCTACCGGGGCCGGGTCCCGGAAGGCACCGAGGGATCGGCCAACGTCCGCAGCCATGTGCACTTCTTCCCGCGCCCCACGGAGTAATCCGCCCGCGGGGCAACGAGCCCGCAGCACGACGCCCCGGCGGGCAACGAGCCCCTCCTGACCGGAAGGACACCGCCATGCACCCCGACAACCATCTGCGGCTGCACCACCTGCGCTCCACCGAACTGCGAGAGCAGGCACAGGAATTCGGCCTCGTTCCCACCCCCTCGCGCACCGGGCTGCGCACCCGGCTGGGCTGGGCCCTCGTCGACCTGGGGCTGCGCGTCCTGCCCCGCCACCCCGTTGGCGCCTCGGCCGCAGCCGGCCCGGCGTGAACGGCCGGGGGGACCGCAGCCGTATCCCGCTGATCGCCGTACTGTCCGCCAACTCCATATCCACGGCCGGTACTTCACTCACCCTCATCGGCGTCCCGTGGTTCGTCCTGGAGACCACGGGAAGCGCCGGCCGGGCCGGTGTCGTCGCCTTCTGCGCGACCCTGCCCATCGTCGTCTCCGCCCTGATCGGCGGCCCCGTCATCGACCGGATCGGGCGGCGCCGGGTCTCCGTCGCCTCCGACCTGGTGTGCGGCCTCGCCGTCGCCGCCATTCCGCTGCTGCACCACGCCGACGCCCTCGCCTTCTGGATGCTGTGCGCGCTGATGGCGGTCGGCGGACTCCTGCACACCCCGGGCAACACCGCGCGCTACGTCCTGGTGCCGGATCTCGCCGAACACGCCGGTACCACCCTGGCCCGCGCCGCCAGCCTCTTCGACGCCGTCTCGCGCGGTGCCAGGATGGTCGGGGCGGCGCTGGCCGGCGTGCTGATCGCGCTCGTCGGCGCGGAGACCGTACTGCTGCTGGACGCGGCGACGTTCCTGACCTCCGCGCTGCTGATCGCGGCGGGCATCCGGGGGGTGCGCGCGGCCGAGCCCCGCAAGGCCGCGGCGCCGGTCTCGCTGCGCGCCTACCGCACCGAAATGCGCGAAGGCTTCACCTACCTGCTCGGCAACCGGCTGCTGCTGGCGGTCGTGGTGACGGTCCTGTTCATGAACGGCACCGACCAGGGCTGGAACGCCGTCCTGCTTCCGGTGCACGCCGCCACCGAACTGGGCGGGGCCGGGGACATCGGCCTGCTCACCGCCCTGTTCGGCGCGGGCGGGCTGACCGGGGCGCTGCTGTACGGGGCGGTCGGGCACCGCTTCTCGCGACGGGCCGTGTTCACGGTGTGCGTGGTGCTGTGCGGCGCGCCCAGGTACATGGTCGCGGCGCTGACCGGGACGACCCTGCCGCTCGCCGTGACCATGGCGCTGAGCGGTCTCGCGGGCGGGGTGCTGAACCCGATCCTGACGACGGTGATCTACGGAACGGTCCCCGACGAGCTGCGCAGCCGGGTCTCCGGGGTCCTCACGGCGGGCGGCGAGCTGGCCATGCCGGTGGGCGGTCTCGCGGCGGGCCTGCTGGTGGAAAGCGCGGGCGTGCGCGGGGCGCTGCTGGCGATGGGCGGGGTGTACCTGCTGGCGACGCTGAGCCCGCTGGTCTTCCCGGCATGGCGCACGATGGACGAGGCGGGGGCGGTGGCCGACCGCGCGTCCCTGCCTGCGCAGGCGTCCGAGGAGATCAGCAGCCCGGGACCTTGTGGCCCTGCTCCAGCGCCTTCAGCGAGGACACCGCGCTCTTCAGCGTCGTGACCGGGATCAGCCGCAGCCCCTTGGGGAGCTCGGCGCGCGCCTCCCTGCACTCCGCCTTCGGCACGAGAAAGACGGTCGCCCCGTCGCGGCGTGCGGCCTGGGTCTTCAGCGACACCCCACCGACCGCACCGACCTCGCCGTTCGCCTGGATCGTGCCGGTACCCGCGACGGTACGGCCGCCGGTGAGATCGCCGCCGGAGCCGTCGCCGTCGAGCTTGTCGACGATGCCGAGCGCGAAGAACAGACCGGCGCTGGGGCCGCCCACATCGGCGAGGTGCAGGGTCACATCGACCGAGCCGGGCTTCTTCCCGAGGTAGTTCAGGGCGGCGTCGACCGCGGAGTCCTGCGACTTGCGCATGTCGTCGAGATTGTGCTTCTCGATCTCCTTCTCGGAGCCGCCGCTCGGGTAGACGGACTCACGGGGCAGGACCGCCCGGTCCGTACGGAACCAGCTGTCGATCACATCACCGATACCGACGTCCGCGGTCGGCCCGGTCGCGACGATCGTCGTCATCCGCAGCTCGCCCTCGGTGGTCCGGGTCGGCGTGCCCTTGATGCTGATCACGGGCGTGCCGTGATCGCTCCCGAGCACATTCGCCGTCGAGCCGGGCTGCGCCAGGGTGAACGGCAGCGGTGCGAACGCGGCCACACCGAACAGGGCGAGGACGGGCAGGGCGCACAGAACGAGGGCACGGGGGCGCGAGAGGCGAGTGAGCACCCGCCCAATCTAACCGGCCCGGCCCAGACGCACGGGCCGGGCGCCCCGTACGCCGACCCCGGCCGTGATCCGCCGAACAGGCCCTGTGGGCGTTCCTACGGCGTCCGCCGACGGCTTCCCATCGACATGGCCAGGGCGACCACCCAGCCGATGAACGTCCAGCCGAGGAACAGATTGATCACGAACACCGAGCCGGTGTTCACCCCGCGCCCCGCGGCGATCATGAAGGGCAGGAAGTACACGACGATGCCCAGGATGACGAGAAGCAGGAAAACAGAACCATCCATCCGGACCCCCCGAAATGGTCACGCGCTCCGGTCAAGGCGTGAGCCCGGAAAACATACGGCCCGGCCGGGCGCCCGCGAAGACATGAACCGGCCAGAATCCGCCCCGGATATCGGTAATCGGTCCGCGACCGGCCCCGCGGGGACCGCTCGGCCCGGCGACACTCCGGGCCCATCGGTTCTCCGGGCCCATCGGTTTCCCGGGCGGCCGGTTTCCCAGTCGGGCGGTTTCCGAGCCGGGCGATTTCCGAGCCGGGCGATTTCCCAGCCGGGCGGTTTCCCAGTCGGCCGGTTGCCCCGCCGGCCGATGGCCCTCTATCGGAGCGCGTCCGCCACTTCGCGGGCCGCGTCCACCACGCGGGGCCCGACGCGCTCGGGTACGGAGTCCGCGAGCATCACCACACCCACGCTGCCCTCGACCCCGGTCACCCCCACCAGAGCCGCCGCGGCCCCGCTCGCCCCGGCCTCCAGCTCGCCGTGGGTGAGGGTGAAGGCGGTCTCGCCGACCGGTTTCTGGCGGGCGGCGAGGATCGCGCGGCCCGCGGCACCCCGGTCCAGCGGGTGGCGGAAGCCGGCCCGGTAGGCCACGTGGTAATCGGTCCAGGTCGGCTCGACGACCGCGACGGCCAGCGCGTCGCTGCCGTCGACCAGCGTGAGGTGGGCGGTGGCCCCGATGTCCTCGGCGAGCGAGCGCAGCGCGGGCAGCGCGGCCTCGCGCACGAGCGGGTGCACCTGACGGCCCAGGCGCAGCACGCCCAGGCCCACTCTGGCCCGGCCGCCCAAGTCGCGGCGGACCAGGGCGTGTTGCTCCAGGGTGGCGAGCAGGCGGTAGACCACGGTCCGGTTGACCCCGAGTTTGTTGGACAATTCGGTGACGGTCAGACCGTGGTCGGTGTCGGCAAGCAGTTTGAGGACCCTCAGGCCCCGGTCGAGCGTCTGGGAGGTTTCCGCGGTCACGACGCCCTCTCCTCTTTGATGAGCGGCAGCGGCTGGTTCCCACGGAATGTGCGCCGCCGGTCCCAGCGGCGACGCACGGAGAGGCCGCCGGCCTAACCAGGCACCGGCTGCGCCCCGGAGCGGCTCTGCCACGGGGCGTTCATTTTTTGGGACAGTAGCGAGCGAGTCCGCTCAGCGGAAGGCCTCGTCCAGAATCCGGGCGTCGCCGGAACGGGAGTTGGCTTGAAGCAGCATAAGTGCCGGTCAGCGCGGCGTCGGCCGGATCCCGGAGGTCTACGCGCGTCCAGGTCGGCCGACGCCTTCACGGCACTTCACGCACCGGAAGTGAACTGTCGTCAACTCACGGTGAATGTCTGCTGCACAATTTTTCCGTTCACGAGCACCTCACAGGCCCGGATCGACTTCGTCGCCGGGTCACGGACGGTGAAGTCGAGGGCGAAAGTGCCGTCGAGTCCGACGATCCGGGTGACATACGGGTCGGCGGTCTGCTTCCCGTCCGCGGTGCGGCCCGTCACCGAGACCGTGGCGACGGGGGCGAATCCCCGTCCGGTCACCTGGACCGCCGTGCCGACGGGCCCCTCGGGCGGCGAGAGCGCGAAGGACGGTCCGGCGGGGGCGGTTCCGTCCTTCACGGTGAACGCCGCCGTCTCGGTGCGCGGGTTGACGAGTACCTCCCGGACCCGGATGGCGACGGTGTCGGTGGCGTTGACCGTGAAGGTCTGCGAGAACGCCCCGTCCAGCCCCACCACCTTGGTCTTCGCCGGGTCGGACGTCTGCGAGCCGTCGGCCCGCAGCCCGACGATGGACACGGTCGCGACCTTCGCGAAGCCCTGCCCGACGACGGTGACCGCCGTGCCCTTCGGTCCGGCCGAGGGGGTGAGCACGATGAAGGACGGGGCGACGGTCAGCGGTGTGAGGGCCTGCACTCCCCCGGCGGTGACCTGGAGCGCGTACACGGCACGCGGGGTGGATCCGGCCACGGTGACCGTGCCGGCGAGTGTGCCGTCGGCGCCGATCCGGAGGGTGGAGCCGCTGATCCGGGCACTGTCGCAGGACCCGCCGTCGGCGGCGCAGAGCGCGGCGGTGGGCGTGGTGCCGGACGGCCAGTCACCACCGGAGAGGGCGATCGTCCCGCCCGGCTTGACCTTCGCCGCGCCCGCGGAGAGCGTCGCGGAGGCGTCGGTCACGGTGAACGGTGTGGTGAGCACAGTGGCCGGATCGTTGCCCTCGTCGACCTGGATGGCGGCGATGGCCGGATCGGAGACGGTGAACTCGGCACTGAACGTGCCGTCGGGGGTGCTCTTCACATAGACGGCGGTGTCGTCGAGCGTCGCCCCGCTCGCGTCCAGGCCGACGGTGTTGATCCACCGGTCCTGGAAGTAGTTGCTGCCGGTGACGGAGATGACGCTGCCGACCGGCGCACCGGAGCGGGAGAGCGCGATGGCCCGCGGCCCGGCGGGGACGAAGGCCTTGACCGTCAGGGGCGCGGTCGCCTCCTTCGTACCGTCGCCGACCTTCACCAGGTACGAACCGTCGGGCACGGTGCCGGCGGCGGCGAGCACCGCGCTGCCGCTCAGTTCCCCGGAGCCGCTGATGGAGAGAGTGCTGGAGACGAACTTGGCGGGATCGCAGCCGCCGCCGTCCGCCGCGCACAGCGACGGTACGGGGGTGGCGCCCGCGGTCCACAGGCTGCCGGACAGGGTGACGGCTGTGGACGGCCGGACGGCGGTGGCGGGCGCGGTCAGGGTGGCCGGATGGCCCGCGGTGCCCTCGGCGGTCACCGTGCCGATGGAGCCGCCGCCGCTCACCACGTCGCACGGGGTCTCGTAGGTGGATCCGAGCACCTTCGTACGCGTCAGATTGCGTACCGGGGTGAAGGAGATCGGGCCGCTCGCGTCGGCGGGGATGATGAAGTCCCCTTCGTACGGCGGGATTTCGATGGGCTTGCCGGACGGGATGTCGAGGTTGACCTGGGGGCCGGTGACGGTGACCGTGCCGGTGGCGCCGCCGGACATGGCGAAGTCGATGCTGGGGGTGGTGGGTACGTCGCTCAGGCTGAGGCCGCTGGTGGCGGGGGACGGGCCGAGGGTGACCTTGGCGTGGACCTTGCCGCCCGGGTCGACGATCGACGGCGACAGGTCGACGCTCATCTGCTGCGGCCCGGTCGCCTCGCCCTGACCGGCGGGCAGGGTGCAGTGGACGGTCGGGGTGACGGTGCCGGCCTGGGCGGCGGGCGCGAGCACGAAGGTGCCGCCGGTCCAGACGAGCACGGCCCCGGCGGTGAGGGCCACGGCACGGCGTAACACCGCACCCGGTCTTCCGGTTCTTCTCGATTGCCGAGCGGGCATGTCGCTCCTCCATGGGTGTCGTCCGCGGCCGGGACGCGGCTGCGGGAATTCTCCGAATTCGGAATGGCGACGCCCGCCCGCTCCGATGCGAAATGGAGCGGGCGGGCGCCTCCGGAGTTATTCGTCTCCGTGCTCAGAGAAGGGTCAGGGTGAGAGTCGCGCTGTAATCTCCGGGCCGGGTGAATCCGGGAACGGTGAGGGTGAGATCGGCATCGGCGTCGAACCGGCCGCCGGTGAACGGACGTGAGCCGTCCGGGTCCATCCGGCAGAGGCTCGCCGCTCCGCTCCCGAGCGCGGCGGGCGATCCGGCCACCGGCACCCCGACGCTGCCGTTCTGCGCCGTGCACCTGGGCGTCCAGCGGACGGCGTCGGCCGGGATGGTGCCGCCGTCGGCGCTGGTGAAGCCGGTGAGGGTGGCGGTCAGGGACCAGCCGCTGTCGACGCCGCGGGCGTCCTCCACCTCGACCCGGTTGAGCCGGGAGCGCTGCACACCGCTGCCGGCGCCCAGGACCGTCGTGCCGAAGTCGACGGTGTCGCCGTCCTGGACCATGGACAGGGTTCCGGCCCTGACCGAGGTGTTCAGCGTCTGGTCGGCGCTGCCGCCTCCTCCCTCGCCGGTGGAGACGGTGAACGGGGCGGTCCGTACGGTCGCCGGGTCGTTGCCCTCGTCCGCCTGGACGGCGACGACGGCCTCGGAGACCACGGTGAACTCGACGGAGAAGGTGCCGTCCGGACCGCTCTTGACGTAGACCGCGCTGTCGTCGAGCCCGGTGCCCGAGGCGTCGAGGCCGATGACATTGATCCAGCGGTCCGGGTTGTAGTTCTTGCCGCTGACCGTGATCACGCTGCCGACCGGGCCGCTGCTCCGGGACAGCGAGATCTCGCGGTCGCCGGCCGCGACGGCCCTGACGGTGAGCGGGGCCGTGGCCTCCTTCGTGCCGTCGTTGACCTTCACCTCGTACGTGCCGTCCGGCACGGCGCCGGCCTCCGCGAGGGTGGCCGTGCCGTTCAGCGTCCCGTCACCGCCGATGGTGAGCGTGTTGCCGGCGAACTTCAGCGGATCGCAGCCGCCTCCGCCCACCGCGCAGAGCGAGGGCACCGGAGTACCGCCCGGCGTCCAGCCCGAACCCCCCAGCGTCACAGCGGTGTTGGGGCGCACGGGGTCGGCGGGCGCGGTCAGGGTGGCGGGCTCGGAGCCGGTGCCCTCCACCGTGACCGTACCGATGGCGGCCCCGCCGTCGACGACGTCGCAGGGCGTCTCGAAGACCGAGCCGAGCACCTTGGTCTGCGTCAGCGTACGGACCGGGGTGAAGGAGATGTCTCCGGAGGCGTTCGCGGGGACCAGGAAGTCGCCCTCGTACGGCGGGAGTTCGATGGGGGTGCCGGACGGGATGTCCATGGTGAACTCGGCGCCGCGCACCGTGACGGTACCGGTGGCGCCGCCGGACATGGCGAAGTCGATGCTGGGGATGGTCGGCACGTCCTCCAGGGCGAGGCCGCTGGTGGCGGGCGACGGGCCCAGGGTGACCTTGGCGTGGACCTTGCCGCCCGGGGCGACGACCGCGGGCGACAGTTCGACGGTCATCTCCTGCGGCCCGGTCGCCTCGCCCTGACCCGCGGGCAGGATGCAGTGGACGGTCGGGGTGACCGTACCGGCGGCCCGCCCGCCCGCCGACGGTGCGGCCTGGGCGCTCGCCCCGGCGCAGCTCAGCGACATCACGAAGCAGGCAGCGAGCAACCCGGTCACGCCGGGTCTTCGTCGTCGTATCACCAGACACCCCTCCATGGCCCATTGATTGCGCACATTGAGGAGGCCGGGTGCCAAGAAGTCAAGAGAGAACCGATTGATCCTTATCTGAAATGCCCGAAAAGCATTTCCATGGGAATTTCAAGTGCCCCTGCGGACATCTCTTGACTTCTCCGAAGATCACCGTTTCACTGCTGCCGACATGCCGGGCCCGGCACGCAGATCCACTTCTCCAGTTCTTCGGTGAATCTGCGGAATTCAGAACCGGAAGGAGTTCCCCCCGTCATGTCGTCGAATCGAAGACACATCCCCGTGGTGCTGGTCGCGGCCTGTTCCGTGGCCGGCGCGCTCGCCCTGGCCCCGACGGCCCAGGCCGTGGCTCCGCTCACCGCGACGGCCACGTACGACTGCGGCGCCTGGGGCAGCGGTCTCGCCACCCTGACCGCCGCCGACTCGGGCACGTCCAAGACCATCAAGGTCACGTCCAGCGCGATCACCATGCCGGCCGGTACCAGCGCCGACCCGAACAGCATCACGACGACGCTCAAGCTCACCAAGACCTCGGGCGGCGTCACCAGTCAGGTGCAGTTCTCCGGGAAGACCAACCCCGGCATGAGCGGCGGCAGCCCGATCACCCTGGGTCCGCTGAAGCTCACCTCCGGCACCCTGGCGGCGGGTGACAGCACGAACTCCGTGGTGCTGCCCACTCCCCCGAGCGCCACCAACTGGTCACTGCAGATCGTGGCCTCGTCCCCGACCTCGGCCACGGTTCCGTGTGTGGCCACGACGAACCAGTCCGCGCCGTTCGTCTGGTAGCCGCGCGGTTCCTCCGGTAGTTCGCACCGTTCACCCGGTGACCGCGCGGTTCCTCCGGTAGTCCGCACCGCTCGTCCGGCAGCCGCGCGGTTCTTCCGGCGCTCCGCACCGTCCGTCGGGCAGCCGCGCGGTTCCCGCGACAGTCCGCACCGTCCGTCCGGCAACCACGTCGTTCCTCCGACAGTCGCGCCACCCGCATCCGCACGCACGACACCGGCCCGGGGCAGGGACCGCAGTCCCCGCCCCGGGCCGGCATCCGCATGCCCGACGGCTCACGTCATACGGGTGGCCCACTCCTGGACCTTCTTGATCCGCTGCTGGATCTGCCCGGCCGTGGCCTCCGCGCTCGGCGGCCCGCCGCACACCCGCCGCAGCTCGGTGTGGATCACCCCGTGCGGCTTGCCGCTCTGGTGCGTGTAGGCCGAAACCATCGTGTTGAGCTGCTTGCGCAGCCCGAGCAGCTGCTTGTGCGTGACCACCGGCCGCGCGTCGGCCGGCTTCTCCAGCAGATCGGCCTCCTCGGCCGGCCGCTGGCGGCTGTGCGCGATCTGCCGGGACTGCCGCTTCTGGAGCAGCAGCTGCACCTGGTCGGGCTCCAGCAGCCCGGGAATCCCCAGGTAGTCCTGCTCCTCCTCGCTGCCGGGGTGCGCCTGCATGCCGAACTCGGCACCGTCGTACAGCACCCGGTCGAAGACCGCGTCGGATTCGAGGGCCTCGAAGGGCAGCTGCTCCTCGGTCTCCTCGTCCTCCAGCTTCTCGGCGTCGGCGAGGAGCTTGTCCTCCTCGGCGAACGGGTTCTCCTCGTCGCTGCCCTTCTTGGGCTTGTCGAGGACGTGGTCCCGCTCGACCTCCATCTCGTTGGCGAAGTCGAGCAGCATCGGAATGGTCGGTACGAAGACGGAAGCGGTCTCGCCGCGCCTGCGCGAGCGCACGAAACGCCCGACGGCCTGCGCGAAGAACAGCGGCGTGGAGATGGTGGTCGCGTACACGCCCACGGCGAGGCGCGGTACGTCGACGCCCTCCGACACCATGCGGACCGCGACCATCCAGCGCGACCCGTCCTCGCTGAACTGGTCGATCCTCTTCGAGGCGGCCTTCTCGTCGGAGAGGACCACGGTGGCCTTCTCGCCGGTGACGCGCTTGAGGATCTTGGCGTACTCGCGCGCCGATTCCTGGTCGGTGGCGATGACCAGCCCGCCCGCGTCCGGAATGCCCTTGCGCACCTCGGTCAGCCGCTTGTCGGCGGCGCTCAGCACATTGGGGATCCACTCGCCGGTGGGCGCCAGGGCGGTGCGCCAGGCCTGCCCGATGGCGTCCTTGGTCATCGGCTCGCCGAGCCGGGCGGCGATCTCGTCACCGGCCTTGGTGCGCCAGCGCATGTTGCCGCTGTAGCTGAGGAAGATCACGGGCCGGACGACACCGTCGGCGAGCGCGTTGCCGTAGCCGTAGGTGTAGTCGGCCGAGGAGCGCCGGATGCCGTCGTTGCCCTCCTCGTACACGACGAAGGGGATCGGGTTGGTGTCGGACCGGAACGGCGTACCGGTGAGCGCGAGCCGCCGGGTGGCCGGGTCGAACGCCTCCTGGCACGCCTCGCCCCAGGACTTCGAGTCACCGGCGTGGTGGATCTCGTCGAGGATCACGAGGGTCTTGCGCTGCTCGCAGCGGTTGCGGTGCAGCATCGGCCGTACGCCGACGCCCGCGTAGGTGACCGCGACGCCGTCGTACTCCTTGCTGAGCGGGCCCGCGCTGTAGTCGGGGTCGAGCTTGATGCCTATCCGGGCCGCTGCCTCGGCCCACTGCTTCTTCAGGTGCTCGGTCGGCGCGACGACGGTGACCTGCTGCACGACGTGGTGGTGCAGCAGCCATGACGCGAGGGTCAGCGCGAAGGTGGTCTTCCCCGCGCCGGGGGTGGCGACCGCGAGGAAGTCGCGCGGCTGCTCCTGGATGTACTTCTCCATGGCGCCCTGCTGCCAGGCTCGCAGCTTGCCGGCCGTGCCCCAGGGGGCGCGGCCGGGAAAGGCGGGTGAGAGGTGGTGGGAGGCGGTAGTAGTCACGGTCTCCGGTTCGGGTCTCTCGGGTACGTGGGGCGCTGTCCGCACGGCCGGGACGGACCCGCACGCGATACGACAACCGGGCCACCTTACCGGGGGGCCGGGCGGAACCCCGTACGGACGAGCGGTGGTTCGGCCCCGCTGAGACCCTCTTCACAGAACAGCGTCACGCGGCGAACCGAGGGAGCCTTTCCGCGATCCTGGGCATGTCGAGGGCCCCTTGGCAGACGTCCAGCACGAACTTCTCGGCCTCGTCGACATCGAAGTCCGCGCTCAGCCGATGCCCGTTGATATGCAGGAAGACCCAGGTGGCATACCAGGCGATGCGCTTGTTGCCATCGACGAGCGCATGGTTGCGCGCCAGGGACTCCATGAGCGCCGCGGCCTTCTGCCACACGTCCGGATAGGCGTCCTGGCCGAACACGCTCGCCTGCGGGCGGGCGAGTGCCGAATCGAGCAGCCCGTAGTCGCGCACCTCGGCGGCCCCGAGGCGCTCGGCGAGGTTGAGCAGCTCGGGAAGTGTCAGGTACTTCATCAGGCGAGCCTCCGGTTGAGCTCCTCACTCACCTTCAGCACGTGGTCCGCAGCCTCGTCGAAGAGGCGCGAGTGTTCGTTCATGGCGGAGATCACCGCGTCGTGGGCGAACGACTGCATGCTCCGCCCCTCCGACTCGGCGCGCGCACGCAGTGCGTCCAGCTCTTCTTCGGTGAACCGCAGATTCAGACCAGCCATATAGGGATGGTACCGCGCGGTACCACGCGGTACTAAGGCTTTGCCCGTACCCGCCCCGCCACCCACGCCCCCACCAGCGCCACTCCCGCCATCGGCAGGAAGACCACCGCGAAGGCACCCGGATGGGACCCGGAGGCCCCCGCCTGCACCGCGTCGTGCACGGCTCCCACCGTCCCGCCGCCGAGTGCGGCGAAGGCCGCCCCGCCCGCGGCGAGCAGCAGGACGTTGGACAGCCCGTCGGAGATCTGAAGGGCGGCCGAGTTCGCCCCCGCCTCCTCCGGTGCCGAGAGCTTCAGCAGCAGCACGCTCGTCGATGCGATCACCATGCCCATGCCGAAACACCCGAAGGCCCAGGCAACGGCCACGGTCCATACCGGCACCGCGTCGATCAGCACGGACGGCGCGGCCGCGATCGCCGCGGCGACCAGCACCATGCCGCCCACCATCAGGCGCTCCCGGTGCGGCTCCAGGCGCGGCCGGGACTGCACGTACGAACCGAGGGCCCAGGTCCCGCCCCCGGCCGCGAGCGAGAGCCCGGCCATCGTCGGACTCAGCCCGCGCTGGGTCACCAGCATCAGCGGTACGAACGACTCGGCCGCGATGAACGACCCGGCCGCCACCCCGCGCAGCAGCACCACCGACGGCAGCCCGCGCGCCGCCCGGCCGGTCCCCGGGGGCAGCAGCCCCCGCACGGCGGGCACGAGCAGTGCGACACCCACGGCGGTCGGCAGCAGCGCGAACCAGTTCAGCTCCTGCCCGGCGTACTGGAGCAGCGCCGCCCCCAGCGAGATCCCGAGCGCGAGCATGATGCGCCGCCGGTCGTACGGCTCGACGGGCGCCGAGGGATCGGCCGGCCCGGACGCCCGCCGCCGGATCGCGGGCAGCGCGAGCGCCAGCGGGAACACCACGAGGACGGGGATGCCGGTGAAGACCCACCGCCACCCCAGGTGCTCGGTCACGGTCCCGGAGGCCAGCGGCCCGACGACCGACGGGATCACCCAGCTCGCGGCGAAGGCGGCCAGGATCGACGGCTGCAGCCGCTTCGGGTAGGCCCGGCTGATCACGACGTACAACGCCACGATCACCAGCCCGCCGCCGAGCCCCTGGACGGCCCGCCCCGCGACGAAGACCCACATGCTCCCGGCGGTCCCGCAGAGCAGCAGCCCCGCGGCGAACGCGCTGATCCCGGTGGCGAGCGGCCCCAGCGGACCGCGCCGGTCCGCCCACTGCCCGGAGAGCACCATGGCGAAGAGGCTGGTCGTGAAGTACGCGGAGAACGCGAACGCGTACAGCGGGATGCCGTGCAGCTCGCGCGCGGCGACCGGCATCGCGGTCCCCACGGCGGTCGCCTCGAAGGCGATCAGGAACACGACGGAGACGATGCCGACGCTGAGCGCCCGGTAGGTCCGCCCGAGCACCCCTTCCCCGGCTCCGGACTCGGCGGACGGCGTGGTCCCGTCCGGCGCATCCGCGTCGACGTCGGTGCCGGTCTCGACACCGGCGTCTCGTGGTTCCAGGGCACTCATGAGCCCAAGAGTAAGGGGCGAGATCCCATATGAGCCCTGTCCCGGGACGGTCCTGTGGTCCTCCGTTGGTCGTAGGACCACGACACCGTTCGTGAACGCGGTGTGGCAGTCGCATTGCACCCCGCCCCGTGCTCTTGAACGGCCGGGACACCCGGCCCTACGGTCGGACCACGACGAGGAACACACGGCCGTGTGCCCGAGTGGTTCAGGGGCTCGACTGCAACTCGAGTTACACCGGTTCGAATCCGGTCACGGCCTCCACGGACAAAGCCGCCCGGCCCGGGAACGTTCCGGGGCGGGCGGCTTTTCGACGCGTGCCACGGTGCCCCAGTAACCTTTCGAAGTCCGGCCGACGTGCCTGCCCGCTAAAAAATCCGCGGCGTCAGATCCGCCTTCTCCGGCAGGCCGCCATCGTTCTCACACTGCAACTTCTTGGCCACGGCAAGGGACGCGGCATGCATAATCTCCATGTTGGCGTCGAAATGCTCGGGCGTACTCCGCGCGGTGGCCTTCGGGTGGTAGAAACGGCCACTGACACGCAGCGGGCGTTCCTTCGACCCTTCGATCTGGGGGCTTACGCACTCGAAATAGAGGGAGGCCCCCCGAGGAGCCGCCTGAGACCTCTTCCCCAGTGTGTAATAGTGCCCATCCTTCGCATAGGGATCATTCAAATCCTGCGGTGCGTACATATCGAAGCTGATCCTCGATTTGTCCGCCAGCGCACCTCTCTTCGGGGACAGCGTGCACAGCTCGCCCCCTGCAGCCCAGCGGTGCCCCGATGTGTAACCGGTCTTGAGCCCCTCAACTACCCGGTCGTAACCCTTCGTCCCCGTCCAGGCGAACGACGTCGCGCCCGTGACGGACTCCACCTTCTTCGCCAAAGGCCCTTGGAACAGGGCATCACACACCTCCTCCGCACCAACGTAATCCGGCGTCTTCTCCTCGCCGCCGCACCCAACCGCACCGGCACCCACAGCCATCACCAAGCCTGTGATGCACCATGCCCGCCTGAACTGCCCCGCCCTCATATGACTCACCTTCGCACTCCGTCCTGCACCATTCCTGGCTCAGCCCCCTGTCTCGGGATCATTGCCCTGCTGGTCCTCACGGTCGTTGCCCACCGCGTACCCAAGCCTCATCGATTCCTTCAAGTCCTGACGGAAAGTGGTGTCGGAAGCGGTCGTATGCCGATCCAGGAACCCTTCCATGGGTGACTCAGCCATGGACTCGCCAGAACGGAACACCTTGGTTTTCTCCTCACGGGTGAGTTCCTCGACCTTTTCCTTGTGCTCATCCACGGACTGGTCCGAAATGTTTCCGATGAACTGACCGACGACATGCTCCACAGCTCCGCTGGCCGTATCGCTGCCCAAAGTAATGAGCGTCGCCGCTGCCCCCACAGCAGCGACCTCGGGCAAGAAGGCAACACCAGCGGCTATTCCCACACCGGCACCGAACTCGACCCAGCCAGAACGCGCGGCCACAGCCTTCTCGTAGTCTTCTTGATCCTTCATATGGGATGCCACGACCTGATCCGCACGGGATTGGTCGAGCATTCCCTGCACCTCGGCACCGGTGCTCACCACTGCTCGTGCCCCACCAGTGTTGATCTGGCCGTTCGAATCCACTTGACGCTCCAACATGCCAGAGGTGTAGATCTGTTCGGCGTTAGAAACCGTGGCGTATGCATCCGGATGTTGGCCCAGGGCGCTGAGAAATTGACGGGCGATGGGCCTTCCCTTGTCGTCGTCGAGATCAGAAAAGTCCAGGTGCCCTGCGGGGTTCCTGCCTGGAGCGAAGACGCTCTCCCCATCGTTCTTCTCAAGCGACCAGTTGATGTCGTCGATGTACCCAGCGCCCATGACCCCAAGGCTGTCGGCCATCGCTTCCTGCTTTTTGAGCAGGCCTGCATCCGAGCCGTACTTCTCCATGACATCCCGCATGACGTCGGCGTTGCCCGCGTCCCGTTCGACGTCGGCGTTCGGACTGTCGTACGGGTATCCGAGGGTCGCCGCCTCCAGTGCATGTCCGAGCGCGTCCGGCATGTAGCCGAGCGACCTCCCCTGTTCCTTCGGGTCAAGCGAGTCAACATCCCCGAAGGACTCCCACTTCTCGTTCCCGAAGAAGTCGAGGTAGTTGTCGATGGCTACGCCATCGAAAAAGAACGCTCCCGCGGCTGTAATCCCTCTGCCTTCGGCCCGCCGAAGTGCCCTTGCATCTCCTTCAAATAGGCCATCGCGGAGTTCACGGCACAACTGGTGCCCACACTGGTGGAGATTTTGCCAATGATGCCGATGTCCAGGGATGCGGTGAGACCCATCAGCACCCTGGTCCTGGTCCGTGGCGTGTCCTTGTCGCGGAATTGACAATGACGCCCCAGAAGCCCCGTCGTTCCCAGTATCACTGTGCCAACTCAAGGAATAGGCACGCCTACCGAGTAGGGCCTTCGTAGGGCGGATTGGAACTGGGAGGAGCAGCGGGATGGGGGCCGAAGGACGGAGGCATGGGTTGATACTGAGGCTGAGACAGTGGTTGCTGGTAGGGGTTGGGGGACGGGGGCTGATGCGGGTACGCGGGTGGGACAGTTGCGGCAGCGGACTTGCGGCGGCGGGAGCGGACGGCCAGGGCTGCCACCACTGCGCAGATGACCACGACCACACCAGCGCCTAGTCCGCCCCATAGAGCTGTGTTACTGCCGCTGTCACCGGAAGCGGGGGCTGCCTCGGCCGACTTGTCGACGTCCGCCGAACCTCCGGCCGCCTTGGAAGGCTTGTCTGAAGGCCTGGGACTCGGCCTCTCGGCTGCCGCGAGGTCGGGGAGCGGGTACACGTCGGGCGGGCCGGGGTCACCTGGGGTCTTGAGTGCGATGCGGGGGCGGACAATGCCGTAGCCGACATAGTTGTTGCGCTTGGCACCGCTGGTCGGGGCGCCGGCCGTGTTCAGCATGACGCGGAGGACCTGATTGTTGGTCCAGTCGGGATGCTTGGCCCAGATGAGGGCAGCAGAAGCGGAAACCAGGGCAGTGGCATCGCTGGTTCCGCTCGTCTTGCACAACTGAGTTCCGCCCGTACAGGGATGAACCATGTCGATTCCGGGTGCCGTGAGGTCGATCTGCGGCCCATGCTGGGACTCGTCAGTTTTCTTCGAGTCGTGACCAATAGCACCCACGCCAACTACCCCTGGCGTTCCGGAGGGATACGCAACCGTGTTTGCTCCGTCACCACTGTTTCCTGCAGCAGCAAAGATCAACGCCCCGCTATCAAGTGCGAATTTGACAGCATCTGCGAGTGCCTGCGATCCCGCCTGCGCGCCCAAAGAAATATTGATGACTTTTGCGCCATGCTCAACCGCATACCGAATCGCCACGGGAGCAACTCTGTTGAACTTTGCGTCCCCCTCCGCCTGGGTTGCCCCGACTCCGGAATCAGGCATACGGACCGGCAGAATCTTCGCTCCCGGCGCAAGTCCGAACGCACCGTTCCCTCCGTTGCTCCGACCCGTCCCTGCGATCAGCCCAGCCATGCTCGTGCCGTGACCGTCATAGTCGGTGTGCTCGTCGCCCTTGATGTCCGGCTCCAGGTTCCTTCCTTCGAGAACCTGCCCTACAAGATCGGGATTCTTCGGGTCCACACCACTGTCGAGCACAGCAACGACGACACCTTTGCCCGTGCTCGTTTTCCACATCTCGTCTGCCTTCATGGCATCGAGATGCCATTGCATGGAACGTGTGGAGTCAGCAAATGCGGGCACAACAGAACCACCTACCAGGAGTAGGCCCAGGGCAGCCGCCATCGCGGATCGCCGTCGTGTCAGTCCTTTGCTCCTGATGGGCATACGAGTCCTTCGTGAGTTGACTGCTATCAGTCGATAACGGGCGGCACAACGCGTCGGCCACCTTGCTGCCAGGTCTCATCGTCTTCGACCAGGTAATCCGGCCGATCAGCGTTCTCATCTCGCCCTGTCGTGTGCGCCCCAGAGCCTTTGCGTATCGATCCTTCTGAGGCCCCGCCCCTCACCAAACCGGACCCTCCGGCAGTGAACGGGCGTGAAGTCCCTTGACCCTGCTGTTGGCGACCGCCAACCACGCCACCCGCTTCCCCGGCCAGCCGACGGCTGCTGCCGCCTGTGCTCGAAGGGACCCCAGGACCGACGCCACCGCCCATGCCTGGGGTGCGCCCCATTGGCGCTGTGCTGTGAGTGTTCTCGCTACCGATGACCGTTCCACGAGGGATACCAACGGAGGAGCGCCCTGGTCCTGGGGGTACAACGCGGCCACCAGTGATCCCGTTGGGCCCAGGGGCACGACCCACCGGCCCGGGGCCCAACGGAGTCACCCCTGGAGCAGACACTGACGGACGTGGCGGACCTGTCGTTCTGCCTCCTCCACTTGTGCTGCGTGGTGCGGAGGGGCTGATGTTGGGAGCTGGCGGAACGATGACCGGCGTCAGCGAGGGAAGGCTGTCAGGTCTTGACCCGGTTGGCGGCACTACTGGATTCGCGACCAGCGAAGGCGGAGTATCCGCCAGCCTGGCCACTCCATCGATCCCCATGTCCACCGGACCTGGCATCGAGGGTGGCGCCATGCGGGAAAAGGCGCCCACGCTACTGGCGGGCGCAGCCAGGTCGGTTACTGCTCGCGCTCGGTGCCCTGGCTCAATGGCGTAGCCCGTGTCGCTGGCGATAGGTCCTTCCCCAGGCCCAATGTGTTCGCCCTGTCGCCCGTCGTATCTCTCGTCAACCTGCGGAGCAATCACTTGTGGCATCGCCGGGAACACTGGCTTCTCCAGGGCCTTCATCTGCGATGAAGAGAAAGCATACGTATCCGCCAGCCTCCGCATCTGTGAGGCTGCCTCTTGGCGACTGTTCTCCCTGTCCGCGACCAGCGTCTCCGCGGACTTCTTCGCCACCGCTGACGCATCAGGGTCGTTTCGCGCGGCGAGAGCAGCCTCCAGGTTCGCCTGTGCACCGGCATGTGTCCGCGGAATGGACGCCTGCACCGACGCGATCGCCGTCGAAGTTTCAGCAAGCCACTTGGATGCACCTTCGCTGTAATCCCCCAGGCGCAGCGTCGCATTGGCCAGATCTGCACTCCATGTACGGAATGCATCGGCTCCTTTACCCTTCCACTCCACCCACTGTGGACGGACCTTCAGGTCCTCGGCGATCTTATGGATCTCCGATGCCGCGCTCCGAAGTCGATCCGCCGCCCCCCGGATCTCACCGCTGTTGGCCGTGTCCAGCCACTCCAGCATCTGCTCGTGGCTCATGCCGTCAAAAATCGAGCTCACGTCGCTGCCTCTCCCGTCCACGTAGTCCCCGTGCAGGCAAGTTCGCCACTCATCACGTGCCGGCACCGCCGGACGTATCCTCCGACGGGTTCGTCGGCCTCTCCGGCCGATCTGAATGCTCCTCAGCCTGCTTCGCTGCTGTGGCCTGCTCGGCATCGTGGTGGGCATTCGTGCTGCCCTGGATCGCGAGCATGCGGTCTCGCACGTCCAAGTCGACGTTCTCGTAACCCTTGTGGGCTCCCAGGACAGCGATGCTCATGCCCTCGATGGAGTCGGACAGCAGCTGGGACAGCTCCTCCAGCTCCTTGATGACCTTGGAGTACGAGCCGTGCAGAGCATCCGCCTCCGACCACTCGCCCTTGCCCCCGCCGAACCGGTCCCGGCCCATCGTGTCCTCGCCGACCTTTTTCGGGCCGGCCGGTGAGGTCTTGAGGTCGTGGAGGAGTCCGTCGACTCGGTCGCGGAACTTCGTGAACGACGTGAGTTCTGTGACCAGTTCGTTCGCAACACCGGGCGACATCGCCCCGGCAGCTCCCACGGCACCGATGACGTTCCATGAGTATGCGGGCGATTCCGCCCCAGGATCGTTCTGTCCCACAGTGCCCTCCCCCGTTTGGCGACAGCCGACCAGCTCATCGGCTCAGCTTCGAGGTTCACCTTAGTCAGCAGTGGTGACACTGTGCATCTCCGGGTTGCATCTGCAACCCGGATCACGCCATCCGTGCAGGGCTCAGGAGTTGGGGGCCGCCACCGCCGCCTGGGGTCTGATGGGGAGGCGGTTTATCGGGCGGCCGGTGGCTGCGCGTACTGCGGCGGCCACTGCTGCCGGGGACGTCACCACGGGGACCGCCGATGCGGGCTTGGCGCCGAAGGGGGCCACCACGTCCCGCTCCTCGATGAGTTTGACGATGCGAATTTCGGGTGCGTCCAGGGCGGTCGGGAGCGCGTAGCCCGTGAGGTCGGGGTGGCGGATCAGGCCGCGGGCGGTGCGGAGGTTCTCGGTGAGGGCGGCGCCGATGCCCTGGGTGATGCCGGCCTCGATACGGGTCGCCAGCTGGGACGGGTTGAGGACCCGGCCGACGTCCTGGGCGACCGCCATCTCCACGACCCGGACCGAGCCGAGTTCGATGTCGACGTCCACCACCGCGCGGATCGCGCAGAAGGCGAGGCCGACGAAGGCGTCGCCCTGGCCGGATTCGTCGAGGGGTTCGGTCGGGTGGGGGCGGCACTGGGCGGTGGCCCAGAGTTCCTTGCCGTCCATCGCTTCCGTGACCGTCGTGGACAGCACGCCGTCGTACGAGGTGATCTTGCCGTCGGCGATCTGCAGCAGCTCCGTGGACATGCCGAACTTGTGGGCCAGGGGCTGCAGGAGCTGGGTGCGGACCATCTTCGCGGCGCGTTCCACCGCTCCGGCCGACACCCAGGTGTGGCGGCCGTGGGTCGCCGGGCCGGCCGGGGGCTGGTCGGTGTCGACGGACGCCACGTGGACCTCTTCGATGCCCAGGGTCTCCTGGACGACCTGGCGGGCGAGGGTCGAGAAGCCCTGGCCCGTCTCGACCGCGGCGCAGATGACCGTGGCGATGCCGTCGTGGACCCTGACCGTGGCCGTGGAGACCTCGTCGGCGCCCTCCGCGCCGAGCATGTGGACCATGCCGAGCCCGTAGCCGACTCCCCGGCGCACCGCACCCGGTTCGCCCGCGCCCTCGGGGCCGCCGGGGAGCAGCCAGTCGTCCTCCGGGGCGTCCTTGGGAAGAGCGGGAAGGGGGAAGTCCCTTACGGAGGTGAGAAGTTCGGAGACGGGTGCGGGGCAGGTCACCGTCTGGCCGGTGGGCAGGATGTCGCCGGTGGACAGGGCGTTGCGCAGGCGCAGTTCGACCGGGTCGATGCCGAGTTTGGCGGCCAGCTTGTCCATCTGGCCCTCGTACGCCGCGCAGACCTGCATCGCGCCCTCGCCGCGCACATGGCCCGACGGTGGGTTGTTCGTACGGACGGCCCAGCCCTCGATGAACGCGTGCGGGACGACGTACGGGCCGCAGGCGAACGCGACCGCCGCGGCCAGCGACTCGGACGAGGATTCGCCGTACGCGCCCGCGTCGAGCAGGATCTGCGCCTCGACCTTCACCAGCCGCCCTTCGGCGTCCGCGTGGTGGCGGTAGCGCAACAGCGTCGGGTGGCGGTGGGAGTGGCCGAGGAAGGACTCCTCGCGGGTGGCGGTCAGCTTGACCGGGCAGCCGGTGCGCAGGGCGAGCAGGCCGAGCGGAAGCTGGAAGCCGGGGTCCTCGCGGTCGCCGGTCGCGCCGGGAACACCCGTGACGACGACCTTCACCCGCTCCTGTTCGAGGCCGAAGCAGGCGGCGGCGAGATCACGGTCGGTGTGCGGGTCGGTGGAGGCGGTGTAGATCTCCACTCCGCCGTCGGGGCGGGGCACGGCGAGGCCGGCCTCGGCGCCGATCGGGGCCGGGTCCTGGCGGCCGATGCGGTACAGGCCCTCGACGACGACCTCGCCGGTGACGTCCGGGTCCCCGTAGCGCAGCGGGATGTGGCGGATCAGATTGCCGTCGGGGTGCAGCGGTTCGGCGGCGAATGCCTTCTCCGGGTCGGTGACCGGTTCCAGGACCTCGTACTCGACGACGATGGCCGCGGCGGCGAGCCTGGCCGTGTCGGGGTGGTCGGCGGCGACCGCTGCGATCGGCTCGCCGTGGTGGCGGACCAGATCGGACGCGAAGACCGGGCGGTCGACGATCCTGCGGCCGTACGCGCGCTCCCCGGGGATGTCCTCGTGCGTGATGACGGCCCGTACCCCCGCCATCCCGGCGGCGGCCGAGGTGTCGATGGACAGGATCCTGGCGTGCGGGTGCGGGGAGCGGAGGACCGCCGCCCAGAGCAGGCCCTCGGCCCAGAGGTCGGCCGCGTACGGGAAGGTGCCCTCGGTCTTGGCGCGCGCGTCGGCGGGCGGCAGCGAGACGCCGAGGCCGAGTGCGGGCGGCTCGGTGTCGGGGCCCTCGGTCACCGGGGTGGTGATCCGTGTGCTGGTCGCGTTGGCAGCGGTGGCTGCGTCGTTGCTCACGCCATGCCTCCGTCCTGCGGGTGGGACTGGACGCTACCGGCGCCGGGGGCCGCCTGGTGCGGGATGCGGGCCTCGTCGGGCTCCGGGGACGTGGAGTCCGACGAGGCTGGGTCGATGGCGGCCTCGCGGCCCGCGATGACCTCGTTGACGGCGTCGAGGACACCGCGGTAGCCGGAACAGCGGCAGAGGTTTCCGCAGAGCGCCTGACGCGTCTCCAGTTCGCTGGGGGCGTGGTTGCCCTCCAGCAGATCGTGGACGGTCATGGCCATGCCGGGAATGCAGAAGCCGCACTGGACGGCGCCGCACTTGGCGAGGGCACGCTGGACGTCGGACGGTT
Organism: Streptomyces sp. NPDC048295; assembly: GCF_040652135.1. Lineage (NCBI taxonomy): Bacteria > Bacillati > Actinomycetota > Actinomycetes > Kitasatosporales > Streptomycetaceae > Streptomyces > Streptomyces sp. NPDC048295. The sequence continues at coordinate 100,650 of NZ_JBEZLL010000010.1, read as the reverse complement.
CGCCGTCCACGGCGAGGCCCTCGACCGTACGGACCTCGCTGCCGGCCGCGGTCGCCGCGGGGACCAGGCAGGAGGCGACCAGCCGGCCGTCCACCTGGACGTTGCACGCGCCGCACTCGCCCTGCGAGCAGCCGTCCTTGGCGCCGGCCAGGCCGAGGCGCTCGCGGAGCACGTAGAGGAGCGACTCGCCGATCCAGGCGTCGGTGACGGGGCGGTCGGCGCCGTTCACATGCAGGACGTAGGAGGCGGCGGGGTGCTCGTCCGGGAGGGCGAGCGGTTGGAGATCGGCGTCCGGCTCATGGTCGGTGGACTGCGTGGCGGCGTCCGGCCGGGCGTCGTCCACCGGTTGGGGGTCGGCGGCCGGTTGGGGGTCCAGCGGCTCGGCATCCGGAGCCTGTGCCTCGGAAGCCTGTGCCTCGGGAGCCTGCGGCTCGGAAGCCTGTGGCTCCGGCGGTGTGGTGTCGGCCGAGGGGGCCGGTGCGGCGTCGGCGGCGGCCACGGGCTGCGGAGCGTCGGGCGCCGGGTCCGGCGACCGGTCCGCGGAGTGCTGCTCGGGCTCGGCCGCGGGCTCGGGTTCGGGCTCCGCCCGATGCCCGAAGGGTGCTTCGTCCGAAGCAGAGGCGTTGTCGAAGGGCGTCGCCGGTGCTTCCTCGGGAGCCGGCACCTCCTCGGGTGCCGGTGCCTCCTCGGGTGCCGATGCCTGCTCGGCCTCGGAAACGGCCTCGGCAACGGGCTCCGGAACGGGATCGGGCTCCGGAGTCGGCTGCTGTGTCGCCCACGGGGCGGGCGCACCGCCCGGCAGCGTGGCCGGAGGGGTCCGGTCCCCGTACCACTGGGCGGCCAGGGCCGAGGCGGCGAATTCGCCGGACTCCTCCGGGAGATCACCGTCGGCTACGGGAATCGTCCACTGACCGGTGTGGCCGCCCTGGGTGGTGTGACTGGCGTGGTCGATATGACCGGCGTGATCGACGTGGCCGACCTGACCCGTGTGGTCGACCTGACCCGTGTGATCCACCTGGCCGGTGTGGTCGACCTGACCCGCCGAGTCCACCTGACCCGCGTGCCCGACCTGGCCGGTGTGGACGCCGTACTCCGTGGACTCGGTGAAGTTCCACTGGCCCGTGGCCACCCCCTGCGTCTCCCCGTACTGCTGCTGCGGGTACGCGTCGTGAGGCGCCTGCGGAACCTGGGACGCGTGAGGCGCCTGCGGGACCTGGGAGGCGTGAGGCGCCTGCGGGACCTGGGAGGCGTGAGGGGGCTGCGGGTACTCGTACTCGTAGTCGTACGGGCCCTGCTGCTGGTTCGGGTCCGGCCAGTGCACCGCCTCGGGTGCCGGCTGCTCCGCGCCCGTGCCGTGCTCCTGCCCGCTCTGCGTCTGCACGACCCAGCTGCCCGTGGCCGACGGGTCGAGCCCGGCCGCAGGTGTCAGCGGGAGGATCATCGGCGGTACGTAGCCCTGGCCCGGCGCGGCCAGCGGGATGTTCGCCAGGTCCTCCGGCGGCAGGTGGACGAAGGCGGTCGCGTCGGCGTCGTACTCGCCGCCCTGCGGCGTCGGCTGCCAGCTCCCGTGCTGCAGGTGATCCTGCTGCCCGTGCTGATCGTTGCGGTCCTCGTTGCTCACGACAGTGCCCTCCCCAGCGCGCGTCGGGCCAGCGCGGCGACGGTCCGCCGCAGATGCAGTACGGCAGGGGGCAGCGGTGGTGCCTCTCCCCCGTCGGCGGGCGGTGCCTGGTCCGGGATGCAGGCCGCGGCGACGTACTCGCCGAAGGCGGCCAGCGCGTCGGGGGCCAGGCCGCGTTCGCCGTCCCAGTCGATCAGTGAGGCGATCCAGCGCTCGGCCTCCAGCGGCCGCAGCGGCATCGGCGCGATGGCCCCGACCGCGCAGCGCACCCCGCGCCGGGCCGGGTCGAGGACGATCGCGACGGACGCGGTGGCGCGGCCGGGGCCGGTGCGGCCGGTGGCCTTCAGGAAGACCTGGGGAGCGTGCAGCAGCGGTACCCGGACGAAGCCGATGAGCTCGGCGGGTTCGAGCATGTCGCGGCCGGCCAGCAGGTGCGAGACCGGGATCTCGCGGCGGGCGCCGCCCGGGCCCGCGATGACCAGTTCGGCCTCCAGCGCGGCGAGCACCGGCAGGGCGTCGCCGGTCGGGGCCGCGGTGGCGATGTTGCCGCCGAGCGTTCCGGCGTTGCGGATCTGGGGCGGGCCCGCGGCTCGTGCCGACGCGGCCAGGGCGGGGATGAGGGCGGCGAAGTCGGGCCGTCCCATGCGCGCATGGGTGAGTCCGGCGCCGAGCAGGGCGTGGCCGTCCTGGTAGTGCCAGCCGCGCAGCTCGCTGATCCGGCCCAGGCCGACCAGGCCCGAGGGGCGCAGCAGCCCCTTGTTGACGGCCGACATGAGGTCCGTGCCGCCTGCCACGGGAACGGCGGCGGGCATGGCGCCGAGCGCCGCCACGGCCTCGTCGAGCGAGGCCGGCAACGTCACGGACTGCGTCGCCTGCGGTGCGTGCGTGGTCAACCCAGCTGCCCCTTCCCGGTGTCCCGGCTGTCCGGCTGTTTCGCCGTACGGTACGTGCTCAAAGCCTGGACGTGGCAACTCTGGCACATCTTCGGATCGGACCGACGCGAGGGTCCACGAAGGACGTATCCATCCTTGATCAGGGGAATGTTCCCGTTTCAGAATGCTTCGACCCACTTCGCCACCGAGTGTGAATTGCGACTCTTCACCACGCCTTGCCGCCGATTGTTCCTCTTGTTCCTCTTGCTCCACCGTGGCGCTCTGCCGCGCGGCAGACGCGGCTTGACGACACGGCGTAGTGCGGCGGCCTTTGCGGCAGGGCGAGTTCCGGACAAAAAACCGCCGGCCGGCACGCTCGTTTCGGAGCGTGCCGGCCGGGGTCCGGTGCGGTCGGGATCACACGTTCGGGGGCACTCCGTCGATGGGCCGGCCCAGCACACCGGGGCGCTGCTGCCGGGGCAACGGGCCGCCCGGCGGCCGGTAGTCGACGCCGAGGGCGTCAAGTCGGGCGTAGTGCGAGGCCATCCGGCGCTCGAAGTCGGCGAAGTCCCGCTCGGCGGAGGCGGGCAGCGGTGACCAGGCGACCTCCGCGAACGCCGCCAGGCGCGGGAAGACCTGGTAGTCGACGCGGGCCCGGTTCTGCATCACCTCGGTCCAGACATTGGCCTGGGTGCCCAGGATGTGACGGGCCGCCTCCTCGGAGAGGCCCGCCGGTACGGGTTCGAAGCGGTAGACGTCCTCCAGGGTGCGGACGAAGCCGATGGGCATCGGCTCGTCGGGGCCGCCGTGCTGACGGTGGTCCAGGTACACGTGCTGCTCGGGGCACATGACGACGTCGTGGCCGGCCTCGGCGGCGGCGATGCCTCCGCCGTAGCCCCGCCAGGAGGACACGGCGGCGCCCGCCGGGAGGCCGCCCTCCAGGATCTCGTCCCAGCCGATCAGCCGGCGTCCGCGTGCGGTGAGCCAGGTGTCGAAGTGCCGGATGATCCAGGACTGCAGTTCGTCCTCGTTGGCCAGGCCGAATTCCTCGATCCGGGCCTGGGCGACCGGCGACTCCTTCCACTGCTCCTTGCGGCATTCGTCGCCGCCGATGTGGATGAACGGCGAGGTGGTGGCGGGGAAGAGGTCGAGGACCTCTTCGAGGACGCCTTCGAAGAAGCGCAGGGTGTTGTCGGTGGGGGCGAGTACGTTCGCGTTGATGCCCCAGGTGTCCCAGACGGAGAGGGCGGTGGTGTCGACGACGTCGGTGTTGCCCAGTTCGGGGTACGCGGCGATGGCGGCCTGCGAGTGGCCCGGGATGTCGATCTCGGGGACGACGCGGATGTGCCGCTCGGCGGCGTACGCGACGATCTCGCGGATGTCGTCCTGCGTGTAGTAGCCGCCGTGCGGGGTCTCGTCCCACAGCTCGGAGGCCCGGTGGCCGTGCTTCGTGCGGGACCGCCAGGAGCCGATCTCGGTGAGCCGCGGGTAGCGCTTGATCTCGATGCGCCAGCCCTGGTCGTCGGTGAGGTGGAAGTGGAAGACGTTCAGCTTGTGGGCGGCGAGGAGGTCGAGGTAGCGCAGGACGTCGTCCTTGGCCATGAAGTGCCGCGCCACGTCCAGCATCATGCCGCGCCAGGCGAAGCGGGGGCTGTCCTCGATGTCCGTGGCGGGGATCGCGCGCCGTGCGCCGGGACCGACGGGTGCGCGGCGGAAGGCCTCGGGGCCCAGGAGCTGACGGAGGGTCTGCGCGCCCCAGAAGACCCCGGCGGGGCTGCCGCCGGTGATCTCGGCACTCCCGCCGGTCCCGGTGCTCAGCCGGTAGCCCTCCGGCTCCAGTGCCGGGTCGATTGCCAGCCGGACGGTGTTCGTGGTGTGTTCGCCGCCCTCGGCAGCCGGCTGCGGGGCGAGCGGCAGGCCGAAGGCGGCGCCGAGCGTGGTGCGCAGCCAGCGTTCGGTGTTCTCCGTGCCGGGGGCAGCCGTGATGGTGGTGGACGCGTCGAGCAGGAAGCCGGGCCCCCCTTCACCACCCTCGCGCACGGGTGCCGGGACGAGGTGTGCGGGCGCCGGGGCCGGAGTCGGGTCCATGTCTTTGGCCGTGTCCATGGCGTCAGTCCTTTACTGCTCCGCCGAGTCCCGAGACCAGGCGGCGCTGTACGAGTACGAAGAAGACCAGTACGGGAATGGTCATCACCGTCGAGGCTGCCATGATCCCTCCCCAGTCGTTCTCATCGGGTTTGAAGAAGACCAGCAGCGCCATGGGAAGCGTCGACTGGGAGGTGTCGCTGATGATGAAGGACTTCGCGAACAGGAAGTCGTTCCAGGTCGAGATGAACGAGAAGACGCTGGTCGCCACGAGGCCGGGGAAGACCAGCGGGAAGAGGATCTGCCACAGGAAGCGGGTGCGGCTCGCCCCGTCGATGTACGCGGCCTCCTCCAGCGCCTCCGGGACGGCCTTCACGAAGCCGCGCAGCATCCAGATCGCGAACGGCAGCGAGAAGGCGAGGTGCGGCAGGATCAGCGAGCCGAGCGTGTTCAGCTGGCCGAAGTCCCGCATCAGGAAGAACAGCGGGATGGTCAGTGCCTCGACCGGCACCATCTGCGCGACCAGGAACATGATCAGCAGCGTGGTACGGAAGCGGAACCTGAACCGGGTGACCGCCGTCGCCGCGAGGAAGGCGATCAGCGCGGAGAGGACGACGACCGTTCCGGCGACGAGCAGGCTGTTGAGGAAGTACCGCCCGAAGTCGTTCTGCTCGAAGACCCGGCGGAACGAGTCGAGGGACGGCGACAGCGTCCACGGGCGGGGTTCGGCGGACTGGATCTCGCCCGCCGGTTTGAGGGCGGAGAGCACCATCCAGTACAGCGGGAAGGCGACCGCGGCGGCGATCAGCAGGGCCGCGGCCTCGGCGGCCAGCCGGCCGGGCCGGCGGACGCGCAGCATGGTCCGTGCGCTCACAGTTCCTCCCCCTGGCGCCGCACCAGGCGCAGATAGACGAGCGTGACGGCCAGCAGGATCACCAGCATCACGACGCCGATCGCCGAGCCGAGGCTGTACTGCGAGGACGCGAACGCCTTCTGGTACGCGTACACGTTGAGCACCAGGTTCTGACCCGCGATGCCGCCGCCGTTGGTCATGACGTAGATCTGGGTGAAGACCTTGAAGTCCCAGATGATCGACTGGATGGTCACGACGACAAGGATCGGCCGCAGCATCGGGGCCATGACCGACCGCCAGATCCGCCACTGCGAGGCGCCGTCCAGCGCGGCCGCCTCCAGCACCTCGGTGGGGATCGCCCGGATGCCCGCGTACACCGTCACCATGACGAACGGGAACGAGCACCACAGGACTTCCAGGAGCACCAGCGCGAAGGCGCTGTAGCGCCCGTACGTCCAGGAGAAGTCGCCGAGCCCGAGCACCCGGTTGACCGGTCCGAAGTCCGGGTCGAAGAGAAACACCCAGACGGTGGACCCGGTGATCGCCGGGGTCGCCCAGGCGCCGAGCGCGGCCAGCATCAGCGCGAGCCTCGGCAGGGCCCGGACGCGGGTCAGCAGGACGGCGAGCGCGCAGCCGACCAGCAGGGTGGCCAGTACGCAGGCTGCGGCGAAGACCACGGTCGCCAGGAGCACCTGCCAGAACTGGCTGTCGCCGAAGAGCGTCGTGTAGTTCCCGAAGCCCTGGAAGGTGGTCGGTTCACCGCCGCTGACCTGGGCCTGGGTGTACTCCAGGAAGGAGATCAGGCCGAGTTGGTAGATCGGGTAGACGAGCAGCCCGCCGAGGAGGACGAGTGCGGGCAGGAGGTAGAGCCAGGGGGTCCAGCCGGAGCGGCGGGCGGAAGGGCCCGGACGGCGCCGCCGGAGCGGGCGGGTGGAGGTGCCGCCCGCTCCCGACGTGCCGCCCGCTCCGGATGTGCCGGGCACTTTGTACGCCGTACTGTTCGCGGCCATGATCAGCCCGCGTCGGCGAACGCGGCGTCCATCTTCTTCGCCGCGTCGTCCGAGGCCTTCGCCACGTCCTTGCGGCCGCTGACGACCTCCTGGAACATCGTCGGCAGGATCAGCGAGGAGTCGATCTGCCCCCAGGCCGGCGAGGCGGGGACGAACTTGGCGCCCGCGCCGAGCGTCTTGACGAACGGCTCGACGAACGGATCCTTCTTCGCGGCCGCGACCCGCACGTTGGTGTACGTCGGCAGGAAGCCCATCGCGTCGAACATCTTCATCTGCGTCTGCTTGCCGGTCAGCGACTTCATCAGGTCCACGGCGAGGGTGCGGTGCGAACTGCTCTTCAGTACGCCGATGTTGTTCCCGCCCGCGAACGCGGGGGCGACGGAGCCCTCGGTGACGCCGGGCAGCGGCACCACGGCGTACTTGCCCTTCACCGAACCCGCCTCGACGGCCGCATGGCTGAAGTCGCCGCCGATCGCCATGGCGGCCTTGCCCGAGGCGAAGGCGGTGACGGTCGCGTTGCCGCCCATGGCCGCGCACTTGGCGGCCGGGCAGTTGTCGTCGCCGAAGAGCGAGGTGTAGGCCTCGATGCCCTTGCGGGCCTTGTCGCTGTTGACGGCCGCCTTGTACGTACCGCCGTTCTCGTCGGCGAGTTCGCCGCCGGCCGCCCAGATGAAGGGCATCGCGCCGTAGGTGTACGCGCCGCCGACCGCCAGTCCGTACAGGTCCGGCTTCTTCTTGTGGATCTTCTTCGCGGTGGAGATCAGCTCGGCCTGGGTCTTGGGGGCCTCGATCCCCAGATCCTCGAAGACGTCCGTGCGGTAGTACAGCGCCCGTACGCCGACGAAGAGCGGGGCTCCGTAGATCCTGCCGTCGACCGTCACGGACTGCTTGGCGGTCGGGTCGGTGTCCTTGGCCTCGTCCCAGGCGGCGAACTCGGCGCTCACATCGGCGAGTCCGCCGTCCTTGACGTAACCGGCGGTGTCGGTGTTGCCGTACTCGATGAGGTCCGGGGCGCTCTTCGGGTCGTTGAACGCCGCCTTGATGCGCTGGGCACGGGTGTCGACCGGTATGTACTCGATCTCGACCTCCGCGTCCTTGTGGGCCTTCTTGAAGTCGGCGACCGCCGCGTCGACGACCTGCTCCTTGGGCTTGTTGCCGACTTCCTGGAACAACCAGACCCGCAGCGTGCCGGTCTTCTCGTCCCCCTTGGCTCCGGTGTCGGAGGTCTGCGGCGCACAGCCGGTGGCGGTGAGACCCGCCAGCACAAGCGCCGCGGCCGGGGCGGCAATTCGGGCAGACAGCTTCATCCGGGATTCCCTACCGGTAGGCGTTGCAACATACGCAACGTGCGTTTCGTTCTGCACAACTGGCAGGAGAGTAGGTGCGCACGCAGACGCCGACAAGTGGTCTCTACCACTCTGTGACCCGGTGAAGCAGTCCGTGCAACGCAAAGGACCCCCGGGGCGCGCGTCGAACGCGCGCCCCGGGGGCCCCGAGCAATGGTCGCCGGACGGCTCCGGCCCGCTTCCCGCTACTTCTTGCCCTTGCCGCCCTTGCCCTTGTCCTTGTCGCCACCGGCGCCCATGGACTCGTAGATCTCCTTGCACATGGGACAGACCGGGTACTTCTTGGGGTCGCGCCCCGGCACCCAGACCTTTCCGCACAGTGCGACCACGGGGGTGCCCTCCAGGGCACTCGCCATGATCTTGTCCTTCTGGACGTAGTGGGCGTAGCGCTCGTGGTCGCCGTCGCCGTTCGACACCTGCGGCGTCGGCTCCACGAGGGTTCCGGTACCTGCCCCGCGCTCGGGCTCAAGAGTGCTCATAACCGCCAAGGGTACCGACAGCCCGGAGCTTCAGTTCAGCGAAGGGTCGTCCGGATACGTGGCGATCATCGCCAGTTCGCTGCGCTGGCGGCGCAGGACCGCGCGCCAGAGGTGTTCCGGGCGCGGCGAGGAGACGTCCCCGGGTTCGGACTCGACCACGTACCAGGCGCCCTCGGTCAGTTCGGCCTCCAGCTGGCCGGGGCCCCAGCCCGCGTACCCGGCGAAGATCCGCAGCGATCCGAGCGCCGCGGCCAGCAGCTCCGGCGGCGCCTCCAGGTCCACCAGGCCGATCGCCCCGTACACCCGGCGCCAGCCGAGCGGCCCCTCGTCGCCGGGGATGACGGCCACGCCGAGCGCCGAGTCGAGCGAGACCGGGCCGCCCTGGAAGACGACGTCCGGTTCGCCGGCCAGGCCCGCCCAGGGCATGAGGATGTCGCGGACGCCGACGGGGGTCGGGCGGTTCAGGACCACGCCGAGTGAGCCCTCCTCGTCGTGGTCGAGGAGCAGCACCACCGCGCGGTCGAAATTCGGGTCCGCGAGCGCGGGTGTGGCCACGAGCAGTCGCCCTGTGAGCGAGGACACCTCGGTCATGGCAGAAATGATCCCGCATCTTCGCTCCTCGCGGGGACCAAGTGGGCCGCCCGGTCGCCGGACGGGCCGCGGCGCAGCTCAGGGCGCACGGGTGCACGGGGAGCGCGCTCTGCGGAGGACCATGCGGACGGTAACCCTCCGCAAGACCGGGGAAGCAGAGCGTGTTGTGGCGGATTCATGACGTTCGTACACCCCCTCTTCTCTTACGGAATGGGGGTAGTGGGCCATTACTCTTTCGTTTGGCCCCTGCCCGACCACTCCGGAACGCGAGATTCATGACCGGCACAGACGATGTCCTGCTTGTCCACGGCGGAACCCCGCTGGAGGGCGAGATCCGCGTCAGAGGCGCCAAGAACCTGGTGCCGAAGGCGATGGTCGCCGCGCTGCTCGGCAGCGGGCCCAGCCGGCTGCGCAATGTGCCCGACATCCGCGACGTGCGGGTGGTCCGGGGGCTGCTTCAGCTGCACGGCGTGACGGTCCGGCCCGGTGACGAACCGGGCGAGCTGATTCTGGACCCGACCCATGTGGAGAGCGCGAACGTCGCCGACATCGATGCCCACGCGGGCTCGTCGCGCATCCCGATCCTCTTCTGCGGCCCGCTGCTGCACCGGCTCGGCCACGCCTTCATCCCGGGGCTCGGCGGCTGCGACATCGGCGGCCGTCCGATCGACTTCCACTTCGACGTGCTGCGGCAGTTCGGCGCGACCATCGAGAAGCGGGCGGACGGGCAGTACCTGGAGGCCCCGCAGCGGCTGCGCGGCACAAAGATCCGGCTGCCGTACCCGTCGGTGGGCTCCACCGAGCAGGTGCTGCTGACGGCGGTGCTCGCCGAGGGCGTCACCGAGCTGTCCAACGCGGCCGTGGAGCCGGAGATCGAGGACCTCATCTGCGTACTGCAGAAGATGGGCGCGATCATCTCGATGGACACCGACCGGACGATCCGGATCACGGGTGTCGACCGGCTGGACGGCTATACGCACCGGGCGATCCCGGACCGCCTGGAGGCGGCCTCCTGGGCGTCCGCGGCGCTGGCCACCGAGGGCAACATCTACGTACGGGGCGCACAGCAGCGCTCGATGATGACCTTCCTCAACACCTTCCGCCGGGTCGGCGGCGCCTTCGAGATCGACGACGAGGGCATCCGCTTCTGGCACCCGGGCGGCGCGCTGAACGCCATCGCCCTGGAGACGGACGTGCACCCCGGCTTCCAGACCGACTGGCAGCAGCCGCTGGTGGTGGCCCTGACGCAGGCCTCGGGTCTGTCCATCGTCCACGAGACGGTGTACGAGTCGCGGCTCGGCTTCACCTCCGCGCTGAACCAGATGGGTGCACACATCCAGCTCTACCGCGAGTGCCTGGGCGGCTCCGACTGCCGCTTCGGCCAGCGCAACTTCCTGCACTCGGCGGTCGTGTCCGGGCCGACGCGGCTCCAGGGCGCGGATCTGGTCATCCCGGACCTGCGCGGCGGTTTCTCGTATCTGATCGCCGCACTGGCGGCGCAGGGCACGTCGCGGGTGCACGGCATCGACCTGATCAACCGCGGCTACGAGAACTTCATGGAGAAGCTGGAGAAGCTGGGCGCGAAGGTCGAGCTGCCGGGCGGGGCGCTGGTCTGAGACCCCGGGCGCCGGACGGCTGCTGACGGGGGCCCGGGGCACTGCCCCGGGCCCCCGTTCCGCGTTTCGAGGGCCCCGTTCACCCGCCTGCCGGGTCCCGGTTCCTCACTACTGGGCCGTAAAGGCCCAGAACGGGGCCTCTCGGGCCGGTACACCGAAGGGCGGTCACCCTGGTGGGGTGACCGCCCTTCGTCGCGCCTGTGGGGCTTACTTGCCCTTGGCGGCTTCCTTGAGCTTGGAGCCCGCGGAGACCTTCACGCTGTAGCCGGCCGGGATGTTGATCGGGTCGCCGGTCTGCGGGTTACGAGCGGTGCGAGCGGCACGGTGGGTGCGCTCGAAGGTCAGGAAGCCGGGGATGGTGACCTTCTCGTCGCCCTTGGCGACGATCTCACCGACGGTCTCGGCGAGCGCGGCCAGCACGGCGTCGGCGTCCTTGCGAGTCACCTCGGCGCGGTCGGCCAGGGCGGCCACCAGCTCACTGCGGTTCATGTTGTTACTCCCGTGTTCTTCTTGCCTGTGAGGCGTGAGATCGAAGCCGATGCTGCCAGGGCCCTCGGACAGTCCCCGGACCCGGGTCTGTCGTCAGACCCTCGCGCCCGATTACGCATCCTGCCCCCACCTGCGGCGGTAACGCCAATCCGGCACCCTCCGGAGTCACACGAAAAGCGCCACTGCCTCTTCGTGGTGACGTTCCGTCGACTCCCCGAAAACGTTCCGCAGCGGATGCGGGCCTTGGCGGGACGCGCCGCCCGCCCACCCTAAAGGGGCGTTTGGGGCACGGCGAACCGCGACGCGCCGGAGGCCGGACCGGCCCTGGTGTCTTTACGTCCGGACCGGGACCGGGCCGGAGCACTCGGGCCCCGGGCCGGTCCGGGCGAGAGGCCCCGGGGCCCCGCTCCCCGATCCGGGCGAGAGGCCCTAGCCCTTCACGCCGCCGGCGGCCGCCTTCGCGGCGTCCCGGACCGCGCCGGCGACCGCGCCCGCGACCCGGTCGTTGAAGACCGAGGGGATGATGTAGTTCGCGTTCAGCTCGTCCTCGGCGACCACGTCGGCGAGGGCGCCCGCGGCGGCGAGCATCATCTCCGTGTTGACGGTGCGGGACTGGGCGTCCAGCAGACCGCGGAAGACACCCGGGAAGACCAGCACGTTGTTGATCTGGTTCGGGAAGTCGGAGCGCCCGGTGGCGACAACTGCGGCCGTCTGACGTGCGATTGCCGGCTCCACCTCGGGGTCCGGGTTCGCGAGCGCGAACACGATCGCACCGTCGGCCATCGCGGCGACATCGGCGCCGTCCAGCACGTTCGGGGCGGAGACGCCGATGAAGACGTCGGCGCCCACGACGGCCTGCTTGAGGGTGCCGGTGATGGACTCCGGGTTGGTGTTGTCGGCGATCCAGCGCAGCGGCGAGTCGGCGTCGGCGGAGACCAGGTCCTCGCGGCCGGCGTGCACCACGCCGTGGATGTCGGCGACGACGGCGTGCTTGACGCCCGCGGCGATGAGGAGCTTCAGGATGGCCGTACCGGCCGCTCCGGCGCCGGACATGACGACCCGTACGTCCCCGATTCCCTTGCCCACCACGCGGAGCGCGTTGGTCAGCGCGGCCAGCACGACGATCGCGGTGCCGTGCTGGTCGTCGTGGAAGACCGGGATGTCCAGGGCCTCGCGCAGCCGGGCCTCGATCTCGAAGCAGCGGGGTGCGGAGATGTCCTCCAGGTTGATGCCCGCGAAGCCTGGGGCGATCGCCTTGACGATCTCGACGATGGCGTCGCTGTCCTGGGTGTCCAGGCAGATCGGCCAGGCGTCGATGTCGGCGAAGCGCTTGAAGAGGGCCGCCTTGCCCTCCATGACCGGCATGGCGGCCATCGGGCCGATGTTGCCGAGACCGAGCACGGCGGAGCCGTCCGTCACGACTGCGACGGTGTTGCGCTTGATGGTGAGGCGACGGGCGTCCTCGGGGTTCTCGGCGATGGCCATGCAGACCCGGGCCACGCCGGGGGTGTAGATCATCGAGAGGTCGTCACGGTTGCGGATGGGGTGCTTGGACGCCATCTCGATCTTGCCGCCGAGGTGCATCAGGAACGTACGGTCGGAGACCTTGCCCAGGACGACGCCCTCGATGTCGCGCAGGCCCTCGACGATCTCGTCGGCGTGCGAGGTGGAGGTGGCCGCGATGGTGACGTCGATCCGCAGCTTCTCGTGACCGGAGGCGGTCACGTCGAGGCCGGTGACCGATCCACCGGAGGACTCCACGGCCGTGGTGAGCTGGGAGACCGCTGTGCCGCTCGCGGGCACCTCCAGCCTGACCGTCATCGAGTACGAGACGCTGGGCGCCGTTGCCATGGCCGAGTCCTTCGCTTTCCTTAGCTTCATTGCCGCGCGACCGGGGCGCTCGCCCTCGGACACGCTTCCCGATCGTCGCACCTACTGGCCGGTAGCCGGTAATGACTGCCACTCTTCGGAAAGTAGTTTCCACCATACGAGATATGACCGCTTCAGCGGAACCCCCGAACGGACCCGGACACATCCGTTACCGGCCAGGCCCGTGAGATGGGGCACCTCCCGCACGGGAACGGGCTCCGCAAAGGCTCCGCAAACAAGAACAGACCCGCGCCACCTGGAGGTGACACGGGTCTGTCTCTGGGTCGAACGGCACCGACCCGCCATGCTCGCCTCGCGGCAAGTGGTCGCTCGTAGCGACGAAGGTTGGGCCCGGGGGCTTGGATCGAGCCGGTGCCGACACCAGGCTAACAAAGACCCCGAAGAAGTGATTCCCCACAGCACAGGTTGACCCGGAAATCAGTCCGCCCCGCGGTCCCCACCGCTTCCGCCCGGCCCCGCCTCAGTCCCTCAGCAGGTCCGGAACACCGTCCTCGTCGGGCAGGTCCCGCTCCCCCGAGACCACCGTGAGCTGCTGCGTCGCACGCGTCAACGCCACGTACAGCACCCGCAGCCCGGCCGGGGACTCGTCGGCGATCTCCGCGGGCGAGACGACCACCGTGGCGTCGTACTCCAGGCCCTTCGCCTCCAGGCTGCCCAGCGCCACCACCCGCTCGCCGAGCTCCGCGAGCCAGGCGCGGGCCTGCGCCCGGCGGTTCATCGCGACGACCACACCCACGGTGCCGTCGACCTCGGCGAGCAGCCGCCGCGCCTCCTCGCGCACCGAGGCGGCCAGGTCGCCGTCCCGTACGGTCTCGAAGCGCGGCTTCACCCCCGTGGAGCGGACCGCGGACGGTGACTCCATTCCGGGCATCGCCAGCGCCAGGACCTTGGAGGCCAGCTCGGCGATCTCCGCCGGGTTGCGGTAGTTGACCGTGAGGGTGAAGCGGCGGCGCGGGCGGTTGCCGAGCGCCTCGTCGCGCGCGCGGGCGGCCTCGTCCGGATCGGACCAGGAGGACTGCGCCGGGTCCCCGACGATCGTCCAGGTGGCGTGCCTGCCCCGGCGGCCGACCATCCGCCACTGCATGGGCGTGAGGTCCTGCGCCTCGTCGACGATGACATGCGCGTACTCCGTACGCTCCGCCGCCAGCCGTTCGGCGCGTTCGCGCTGGGTCTCCTCGCGCTGCGGCATCAGCTCCTCCAGACCGGTGAGCTGGTCCAGCGGGTCGAGCTCGCGCTTCTTCTTCGGCCGGTGCGGTGTGCCGAGCAGCGTCTGGAGCTCGTCGAGAACGGCCACGTCGTGCACGGACAGCGGCCCGTTCCCCTCGCGGTCGAGCCGCTTCAGGGAGCGGGCGAGGCGGCGCACCTCGCCCTGGTTGAGGACCCGGCGGGCCCAGCGGCCGAGCCGCTTCTCGTCGGCCATCGCGGCGAGCACCCCGCGCGGGGTGAGCTCGGGCCACCAGGCGTTCAGGAAGTCGAGGAAGACCGTCTCGGTGGAGACGTCCTCGTCGAAGGAGGAGCGCAGTTCGGCGGCGAGTTCGGGGTCGGTGTAGCGGCCCCGGCCCGAGGACTTGTTCCACAGGGCGTCCAGGAGCATCCTGCGGGCGCGCGGGCGCAGCAGGTTGACCGGGGCGGTGCCGCCGAGGACGGACTGCCGGATGCGGTGCAGTTCGTCGGCGTTCAGCTCGACGCGGGCGCCGAACGCGACGACCCGCAGCCGGGTCGGGGTGGCCGGGGCTCCGTCCGCTCCCCCGGCTCCGTCCGCTTCGTCGCCGAAGGACAGCTGGCCGTCCCGGTCCGCCGCCCTGCGAGGGGTACCGGGCTGTTCCAGCGCACCGCGGGAGGCCTTGCGCAGTACCTGGAGCATCCGCGAGGAGCCCTTGATCCGGGCGACGGCGGGTTCGTCGTAGGTGGTGGCGCCCTCGACACCGGCCGCCTCGTCGGAGAGCGAGCCGACGGCGCGGATCGCGACCTGCCCCTCCTCGCCCAGCGAGGGCAGCACCCCCTCGGTGTACGCGACCAGGAGCGGGGTCGGCGAGACGACGAGGATGCCGCCCGCGTAACGCCGGCGGTCCTGGTAGAGGAGGTACGCGGCACGGTGCAGGGCGACGGCCGTCTTGCCGGTGCCGGGGCCGCCGGAGACCTCGGTGACGGAGGCGGCGGGGGCCCGGATCACCAGGTCCTGTTCGGCCTGGATGGAGGAGACGATGTCCCGCATGGTGTGACTGCGGGCCTGGCCGAGCGCCGCCATCAGGGCGCCGTCGCCGATGACGGGCAGCTTGTCGCCGCCCAGGTACGCGGTCAGCTCGGGGCGCATCAGGTCGTCCTCGACGCCGAGGACCCGGCGGCCCTTGGAGCGGATGACCCGGCGGCGTACGACCCTGCCGGGTTCCTTCGGCGTCGACCGGTAGAACGGCGCGGCGGCCGGGGCGCGCCAGTCGATGACCAGCGGCGCGTAGTCGGAGTCCAGGACCCCGATCCGGCCGATGTGCAGCGTCTCCGCGATATCGGCCGTCAGGTCCTCGCGTACGGCGTCGTCGGCGGGTTCGACGGAGGTGTAGGCGCCGTCCGGACCGCGTTCGCCGTCCTTGCCGAGCAGCAGATCGATCCGTCCGAAGAGGAAGTCCTCGAACTCGCTGTTCAGCCGGTTGAGGTGGATTCCGGCCCGGAACACCTGGGCGTCACGCTCGGCGAGCGCTCCAGGGGTCCCGACCTGGCCGCGCTTGACGGCGTCATTCATGAGAAATTCCGCCTCGTGGATCTTCTCCTCAAGGCGGTGGTACACACGGTCGAGATGTTCCTGCTCGACACCGATTTCCCGGTCCCGCAACGAATCGACAGCGGCATCCTGCGCGGCCACCGAGGCCCCCTTCTGACGTGCATTGGGCAGCCGTCAACCTTATGCGAAGGGGGACCCGCCGCGCACCCGCCGCGCGTATCGAAATGGTCCGCCGCCGGTCTCGGTCAGGCATCCACCTCGACCAGCCGCCCGCCGTCGGACGTACGCACCTCGAAGTGGTCGATGTCGCCCCGGTCCATGGCCGTGCCGCCCTGGACCCGGAGAGGGCGGCGCGCACCCGGGTACGGGGAGTCCGCGACGCCGTATCCCCCCTGCGGTACGGACCAGGAGGTGACGACTTCCTCCTCGCCGGTCCTCGACACCGCGACCAGGGTGCATTTCCGCGGGCCCGTGACGTTCCTGAGCTCCAGCACGGTGCTGGTGCCCCAGGGTTTTCCCGCCATGCCGATCGTGGCGTCGACCCCGGTGAGGGGGTCGGTGGCCCGCACCTCTTCGGGCATGCGGTCGGGGAGGGCGTCCTCGGCGGAGCCGGTGGGGTACGGGCCGGCCGCCCGCGTGGACGGGCCGTCGTCGCCGCTCGCCAGGACGGCGAACACCGGGCCGCCGATGATCAGCGCCACCGCCGCCGCCACCAGATATCCGGCCCGGCGCCTGCGCCGGGCCCGCCCGGCCGCCACCTCGCCGACCAGCCGCTCCAGCACGCGGGGGCCGGGCTGGCCCGGTACGTGCGGGACGAGGCGGGCGGCGGGCACGGCGGCCGGGGGCTCGGCGAGCGCCGCGAGCAGGGGTTCCAGGCCGGCCAGCTCGTCGAGCCGGTCGGCGCACGGCTCGCACCCGGCCAGGTGCGCCTCGAAGCCGGAGGTCTCGGCCTCGTCGAGAACCCCGAGGAGGTACGCACCCGCGGCGTCGTGCCCGGAGGGGTCGTCGGCGCGGCGGTGGTGGTGGGGACCGCGGGGACGACGGGGCTCGCCGGGGCTGCGGGGGCGGTCAGGGGCGCCGAGGCCGAAGGGGCTGAAGGGGTCGGAGGGGGCTGCGGGGACGGAGGGGCCGGTCGGCCGGAGGCCGAAGGGCTCCCAGTCGTGGTCGTCGTTCATGCCGTGATCCCCCTTTCCTCCAGTGCGAGTTTCATCGAACGCAGTGCGTAGAAGACCCGGGACCGCACCGTCCCGCTCGGTATGCCCAGCACATCGGCCGCCTCACCGACCGTGCGGCCCTTGAAGTACGTCTCGACCAGGGCTTCCCGGTGCGCGGGAGTCAGTTCGTCGAGCGCGTCGGAGAGCGTCATCAGCCAGAGCGCCCGGTCCATCTCGTCCTCCGCGGGCATGGCCTCCAGCGGCGACGGATCGACCTCGGGCGGCCGGGCCCGCCGGCTGCGGTGGCCGTCGATGACGATGCGCCGGGCGACCGTGACCAGCCAGGGTCGGACCGATCCGGTGGCGCCGCCCAGCCGCGCGGCGTTCTTCCAGGCGCGGATGAGGGTCTCCTGCACCACGTCCTCGGCGCGCTGGCGGTCGCCGGCGACCAGGCGGAGCACGTACGCGAACAGCGGCCCGGCGTGTTCGCGGTAGAGCGCGCGCATCAGCTCCTCGTCCGGGGCACCGGAAGGCTCCGGCGGGGGTTCCGGGGGTGCGGGCGCCCCCGCCGACGGGGGCGGCCCGCCGCGATGCCGAGCCCTGCGCGGACGGTCGTCGGCCACGGCCGCATCCTTGCGCACCCGCACCTCCCGGTCGGCCCTGTGGAGCTCCTCGGTCATCGAATACGCGGGCGGGCCGCGATCCGTTCAAACCGGCCGGGATTCTTTACGCCGGGCTCGCGTCCGGGACCGCGTCGGCACCGGCGCCCGACACGGCCGCGACCCGGCGCCGGTGCCTGGCCACCCGCTCGCGGTTCCCGCACACCTCGCTGGAGCACCAGCGCCGCCGGTGTCCGCGTGAGGTGTCCAGGTAGAAGCGGCGGCAGTTGTCGGCCTCGCAGCGGCGGAGTCCGGCGCGCGCCACGGGATCGGTGAGCAGTTCCACGGCGTCGCGGGCGACGGCGGCCAGCAGTTCCCCGCACTCGGGATCGGCGCTCAGCGCCCGCACCAGCTTGCCGCCCCTGCCGCGCACGGCCCGCAGCCCCGGTGGCGCCCCGGCGGCGAGCTCGTTGACCCGGTCCAGGGCGCTCCCGGCCCCGCCGCCGCCGAGCTCGGCCGTCAGCAGCCGGTCGACACCACTGCGCAGCTGCCGGAAGCGCGCCACCCAGGTCTCGTCCACGGCGTCGAGCCGGGTGCCGCCCGGTACGAGTCCGGTGGCGACCAGCCAGTCGGCGAGCCGTTCGGCACCGTCGAGCAGTTCACATGCGCCGGTGGTCCCGATCCCCGTCGCCACCAGGTCGAGGCAGGGCCGACCGGAGTCGAACCGCCAGTCGCACGAACTCCTATCGATCGCCATGCACATGTCACCGCCTCGGATCGCCGGTGGGTCTCCCCCAGGGTGCCCCTCACGGGCCCGGCCCGGAACCCCTGCCGCCCCACGGGTCGTCGCGCACGGCGGAGCCGTACGGTGTCCGGATGAACGACGATGCCGTCACCACCACCCTCTCGGCCGGCCCGCTGCTGCTCCGGCCCTGGCTGGCCGAGGACCTCCCGGCACTGATCGAGGCGTACCGCGACCCCGGGATGCGCACCATGCTGCGGTCGCAGGTCACGGACGAGGCGGAGGCGGAGCGGTGGCTGCGGGTGCGTCAGGAGGGCCGGGAGTCCGGCCGTTACGTCAGCTTCGCGGTGGTGGACCGCGATCGCGGGGGTGAACTGGTCGGCAACGTGGCGCTGAAGTACCCCGCACCGGGCTCCGGGAACGCGGAGGTCGGCTACTGGACCGCGGCGCCCGCCCGCGGCCGCGGGGTCGCGGTCCTGGCCCTCGGGGCGCTCGGCGACTGGGCGTTCGAGGCGTTCGCCGGGGACGGGCTGACGCGGCTGGAGCTGCTGCACCGGATGGACAACGAGGCGTCCTGCCGGGTCGCGGAGAAGAGCGGATACGGCTTCGTGGAGGTGGTTCCGGCACGGCCGCCGTGGCCGCTGGACGGGCACCGGCATGTGCGGCTGCGCACCGGGGATGTGCCACGTACCCGGGATGCGCCGCGCACCCGGTATCTCCGCCCGTAGCCGTCCGTACCCGGGATGTGCCGCGCACCCGACGGGATGTGCCGCGTAACCCGGGACGCGCCCCGCACCGGGATGCGCCGCGTACCCGGGAAGTGCTGCACCCCGTACCCGGGATGCGCCGCGTACCCGGTATCTCCGCCCGTAGCCGTCCGTCCCCGGCCGGTCGCTCAGCCCGTGGGCGGGCCGTCGTGCAGGATCCGCTGGAACAGCCGGTGGTCGCGCCACTCGCCGTTGATGTGGAGGTAGCGCGGGGCCGTCCCGTACTGCTCGAAGCCGCACTTGGCGAGCACCCGCTGCGAGGCGAGGTTGTCCGTCACCGTCCCCGCCTCGACCCGGTGCAGCCCCAGCCCGTCCCTGGCCACCTCACAGATCCGCCGCACGGCGGCCGTGGCCAGGCCGCGGCCCACGTACTCGACGTCGACCCAGTAGCCGAGCGTGGCACTGCGGAACGGCCCGAGCACGATGGCGTTCAGGTTGAACCCGCCGATCGCGCGGTCCTCCTCGTCGGCCAGCACCCAGGGCATCACCCGCCCCGCGTCGCGGTCCGCGAGCAGCCCGGCCAGCCGCTCCCGCTGCCCCTGCTCGGTGTAGAAGAAGTCGGGCCGCACCGGCTCCCAGGGCTGCATGTACGCGCGACTGCGGGTCAGTGCGACGGCGAGCGCGGCGGCGTCGGCCGGGGTGACGGGGCGGAGCCGTACCTCCGCGTCGAGGCGGTGGATGTCTCGGGTCATCCGGGCACGCTATCCCGGCGCCGGTCCGGCCCCCGCACCTGCCCGCTCCCCCTCACCGCTCCTCGTTCCGCTCCTTCGCCAGGGCCACCAGCCGGTCGAAGGTGCGGATCAGCTCGGCGCGTCTGTCCTCCTTGTACCCCTGCGCGGGCTCCAGGCCGTCGATGGTCCGCTCCCACACGTCCATGAACGTCTTCTTCCAGCCCTCGGCCACCGCCGGCTCCGGCACCCTCGCGCCGACGTGGTGCTGCTCCGCCATCAGGCAGAGCAGCTCGACGTTGCACGGCACGGTGACGCCGTCGTACTCGTCGGGCTCCAGGCCGACCGGGTCGCCGGCCATCGCCTCCTCGATCTCCGAGACGAGCCGTCCCGTGACGTCCGACAGATGGTCCGCGGCCGTGTCGCTGTCGAAATTCCCACTGCCCCAGGTACCCATGGGACCCCCTTCGCCGGTCTTCCCCTGCCTCCCCCGTTCTACCAAGGGACACTGACAACGGGACGGCGGCAGCGGGGCCGACGGCGGGCTCAGCGCAGGTCCCCGCCGTCCTCCGCCGGGTCCAGCGCCAGCCGGTAGCCGCGCTTGACGACTGTCTGGATGAGGCCGGGCGCGCCCAGTGCCGTGCGCAGTCTCGCCATGGCCGTCTCCACCGCGTGCTCGTCGGTGCCGCCGCCGGGCAGTGCGCGCAGCAGATCGGCGCGGGCCACCACCCAGCCCGGCCGGCGGGCCAGGGCGTGCAGCAGCGCCATTCCGGCGGGCTGCACGGGGCGCGGCTCGCCGTCGACGAGCACGGCGTGCCCCCGGATCTGGACCCGGCGTCCGGCGACCGGCAACGCGGGTGCCCTGGCGGGGAGTTCCTGGCACAGCAGCTGGACGAGCGGCGCGATCCGGAAGCGTTCCGGCTGGACGGTGCCGATGCCGCGGGCCCGCAGCGGCTGGGCGGTGACCGGTCCGACGCAGGCCACGAGGACGTCGTCGCGCAGCGCGCCCAGGAGTTCCGGGAGCAGCCCGCGCCTCTCGGCCCGGCCGAGCAGCGAGGCGGCGGCCGGGGCGCTGGTGAAGGTGAGCGCGTCCAGACCGCGGGCCAGGGTGGTGTCGAGCAGCCGGTCGAGCGGGGCGATGTCCTCGGGTCCCGTCCAGCGGTAGACGGGTACGGGGAGGACCTCGGCGCCCGCGGCACGCAGCGGCTCGATGAAGCCGGGGAGGGGCTCGCCGTGCAGCTGGAGGGCGATGCGGCGGCCCGTCACGCCTTCGGCCAGGAGCCGGTCCAGCACCTCGGCCATGGACTCGGAGGCGGCCGACCAGCTCTCGGTCAGCCCGGCGGCCCGGACGGCGCCCTTGGCCTTGGGGCCGCGGACCAGCAGTTCGGCGCCGCGCAGGGCCGCCGGCAGCCGGTCGCCGAGGCCCCAGCCCGCGGCGGCCTCGATCCAGCCGCGGAAGCCGACGGCGGTGGTGACGACGACCGTGTCGGGGACGGAACCGATGATCTCCCGGGTGGCGGCGAGGAGTTCGCCGTCGTCGGCGAGCGGCACGATCCGCAGGGCGGGCGCGCGCAGGACCGTGGCACCCCGTCGTTCGAGCAGCGCGCCGAACTCCTCCGCGCGCCGTGCGGCGGTCACCCCGACGGTGAATCCGGCGAGGGGCCCGTGCTGTTCGTCCTCGTGCGTGTCGCGCATATGGTCTTCCCGGCTCTCGTACCGCTGCTGCCCGATGATGCCGAGGAGCGAGCCTGCCAAGGGTGCGTGACAGGGCTGGTTCACCCGTATTTCCCGCCCGTTACGTCACCCGACACCGGACGGCCACGCTGCGGCCCCGGCACCGCTGAGCGGCGGCTCCCCGGCATGTGCCCGGCGGGACCCGCTCCGGCGGGAAGGTATACGCACGGTGCACGGTCAGCCGGACTCCAGCATCAGCGCCGCGTCCGGATCGGGAAGCCAGCCGTCGCCCGGACGCACCATCCAGCCCTCCTCCGCACCCAGTTGGTCCGCGGCCGCGCGCAGGGCGTCCAGGCCGGGGTGGCGCAGCCCCTTGCGCCAGACCAGCAGGAGCGGCGAGAGCGGCACGGGCCGCACCAGCGGACGCACCACGGTGCCCGGAATCGGAGGGAAGTCGACCACGGCGAGCACTGGGTTCCGGTCCTTGGCCATGACCCGCTGGAATTCGGCCACGCCAATCGCGAGCGGGACGGGCGGCGCCAGTTCGATGCCCCGCCCGGCGAAGAGCAGCCGGGCGAAGTCCGTCCACTCCTTCGTGCGCGGGTTCCCGTTGCCCGCGTAGACGGTCTCCCCGGCCAGGTCGTCGAGCGCGACGGCCTCGCACGCGGCGAGCGGGTGGTCCTCGGGGAGCAGCACGGCCATCGGCTCGTACCGCACCGGATGTATGCCGAGCCGTGCCCGTACCGCGGGACCGAGTCCGGCGGCGCGGCCGAAGGAGACATCGAGCCGCCCGGCGAGGATCTCGTCCGCCGCCCAGGTCAGGCCGCTCTCGAAGCGCGCCATGAGCTCGCAGGCCGGGGCCAGCTCGCGGGCGCGGGCGAGCACCCGGGCGGCCGCCATGCCGTCGGTGTTGAGGTCGACGAAGAGCGGCCGGGCCGCGGGGTCGGCGAAGGCCGCGGCGAGCTCGGCGTGCGTGTCGAGCACCCGTCGCGCGTACGGCAGCAGCCGCTCGCCGTCGGCGGTGAGGCCGACCTGCCGGGTGGTCCGTACGAACAGCTCCGCGCCCAGCTCGCGCTCCAGCCGGCGGATGTCGCGGCTCAGTGCCTGCTGGGCGATGTAGAGCCGGGCGGCGGCGCGGGTGAAGTGCAGTTCCTCGGCGACCGCGACGAAGGCGCGGAGCAGCCGGGGGTCGGTGTGGGTGTCGGCGGTGTGTGTCTGGGTGCCGGGACCGGCAGCGGAGGAGGCCACACCAGAATTTACAACACAGGTGCGTCAATCGGTACGGAGTAGGTGTTGGACCCCGGACACCGTGCGCCCCGACGCTTGATCCATGCCGTACGAGAGAGCCCCCGCCGACCGTCCCATGCTCGCCGTCTCCGGTGACCTGCTGGTCATCGCCCCACGCACCGCGCCCGCCCGGCGGGCGTCCACCAACCCGTACCGCAGACTGCTCGCCACCCCTGGCGCCCGCGCCTTCACCGCGGGCAACCTCCTGGCCAGGCTGCCCATGGGGATGTTCAGCGTCAGCGCGGTCATCATGATCGCCGGCTCGCGCGGCTCGTACGCCCTGGCCGGGGCCGTCACCGCGACCGGCCTCGCCGCCACGGCGGTGGTCGCCCCCTGGACGGCCCGGCTCGTCGACCGGTACGGACAGGCCAGGATCGCGGTGCCCGCCACCGCGATCGCCGCGCTCGGCTCACTGGCCCTGCTGCTCTGCGTGCACTACGGGACCCCGTCCTGGACCCTCTTCGCCTCCTACGCCGCCACCGCCACCACCCCCAACACGGGCGGGATGTCCCGGGCCCGCTGGGCCCATCTGCACCGGGGCGACCCGGCCGCCCTGCACACCGCGAACTCCTTCGAACAGGCCGCGGACGAACTCTGTTTCATGCTCGGCCCGGCCCTCGCCGCACTGCTGTGCGCGGCACTCTTCCCGGAGGCCGGAACGCTCGTCGGGGCGGTCCTGCTGATGACCGGCGTACTGATCTTCGCCGCCCAGCGCGCCACCGAACCCCCCGTGGCACCCCGCACCCACACGGGCACCCCCCTGCGCACCCCGGGCATGCCGGCACTGCTCGCCGCCTTCCTCGCCACCGGCGCGGTCTTCGGCGCGATGGAGGTCGTCACGATCGCCCACGCCGGGGGCGCGATCCTGGCACTCCAGGCGGCCGGCTCGTGCGTGGCCGGACTGCTGTACGGATCGCTGCGCCCGGCCGCGGACATCCGGCGCCGGCTGCTGATCTGCCTGGCCGGGATGACGACACTGATGTCCCTGCCGCTGCTCGCCGCCGCCTCGACCGACTCCCTGCTCGCCCTCGCCGGCGCACTCCTGCTGGCCGGCGCGGCGACGGCCCCGACCATGGTGACCGGGATGACCCTGGTGCAACGCCTGACCCCGGAGAGCCAGTTGAACGAGGGCATGACGCTGGCCGTGACGGCACTGCTGGGCGGCATCGCGGCGGGTTCGGCGACCGGCGGCTGGCTGGTGGAGCACACCGGGCAGGTGACGGGCTACGCCGCACCGGTCTGCGCGGCGGCACTGGCACTGACCGTCGCGACCATCGGGGTCCGGGCGCCCCGGGACCGTTGACGGGCACAAGAACGAGGACCCCGCTGCCGGTGGGCAACGGGGTCCTCGTTCACATGGGAATTGTGGAGATGGCGGGAATCGAACCCGCGTCCAACGGTGCAGAATCAGGGCTTCTCCGTGTGCAGTTCGCTGCGATTTTCTCAGCCCCGGAGATCACGCGAACAAGTCTCCGACGGGCTCAGTCACTGTTTGATTTCCTTCCAGGCCCCGTGACCGGGTCTAGAAGTTTAGATCCCTTGATGATGCCAGGATCCGGGTCGGGATCACCCCCGGGCTGACACTTCGCAAGTCGCTACTTAGGCAGCGAGGGCGAAGGAATCGCGCTTGGTGTTGGCGATTATTGGTTGCGACATATGGTTTACGAGATCATTGCCGCTTCCTCGACACGCTTCCCCTGCTTCGACATCCGCTGTCGAAACCGATCATCCCCATGTTGTTTTTTCAAATGCGCGCACCCGCTGTGGAGTGCAGTGCCATCGTACGTGACCAACGCGCGACGATGCCAGCCTATTCCCGGCGGCGCCGGGCCGGACCCGGTCCTACGCGCTCCGCTGGCGCCTGCGCGCCGCCGAGATCGCGCGGTTGGTCTCCCTCGTGTCCTGCTTCTCGCGGAGGGTCTGGCGCTTGTCGTACTCCTTCTTGCCCTTGGCGAGCGCGATCTCGACCTTGACCCGGCCGTCCTTGAAGTAGAGCGCGAGCGGCACGATCGTGTGGCCCGTCTCGCCCGACTTCGACTCCAGCTTGTCGATCTCGGCCCGGTGCATCAGCAGCTTGCGCTTCCGCTTGGCCGAGTGGTTGGTCCAGGTCCCCTGCACGTACTCGGGCACATGGATGTTGTGCAGCCATGCCTCGCCGCCGTCGATCTGGACGAAGCCGTCCACCAGGGAGGCCCGGCCCAGCCGGAGCGACTTGACCTCGGTGCCCATGAGTACGAGGCCGCACTCGTAGGTGTCGAGGATGTGGTAGTCGTGCCGCGCCTTCTTGTTCTGCGCGATGAGCTTGCGCCCTGTGTCCTTTTCCTTAGCCATAGTGCGGCCATTTTCGCACTACGACCCACCCCCGAGGCCACTCAATACTGTCTCGGCCCGCTGCTCGGCCCCGGAGCCGACCGTGAGGTCCGGGGTGATGCCCCGGCCGTCGACCCCCCTGCCCGCCGGGGTGCGGTAGTGGCCGACGGTCAGCTCCGCCACCGAGCCGCCCGGGAGCTTGCTGGGCATCTGGACCGAACCCTTGCCGAAGGTCCGCGAGCCGACGGTGACGGCGCGGCCCCGGTCCTGGAGGGCGCCGGTGAGGAGCTCGGCGGCGCTCATCGTGCCGCCGTCGACCAGGACGACGAGGGGGCGGTCGGTGTCGCCGCCCGGCTGTGCGTACAGGGCGCGCTGCTCGCCGTGGACGTCGTACGTGGCGACCAGGCCGCCGTCCAGGAAGGCGGAGGCGGCGGTGACGGCCTCGGTGACCAGTCCGCCGGAGTTGCCACGGAGGTCGAGGAGCACACCGGCGTCCGACGGGGCGGCCCGGACCGCGTCACGGACCTTGGTGCCCGAGCCCCTGGTGAACGAGTCGACCTCGATCAGCACGGCCCCGGAGGAGTCCGAGGGGCCGGAAGGGGTGGAGGAGCCGGTACGGGGGTGGTCGATACGCCGCACGGTCACGGCCTCGGTGCTCAGTCTGGCCCGGCGCAGCGTCTCGGTCCGCAGGCCGGTGCCGCGCTCGGTCCCCAGGACGACCGTGGTGCCCGCGGCGGCCTCCGTACGGTCTCCGCGCAGCAGGGCGACGACCTCCGCGACGGGGCGTCCGTCGACCCGGTGGCCGTCGACGGTACGGATCAGGTCGCCGGGCTCGATGCCGGCCCGGTCGGCGGGGCTGCCGGGCTGGACCCGGGCCACCTGGACCTGCCCGTCGGCGGAGCGTTTCGCGGAGATCCCGACGCCGGTGTACGAGCCGTCCAGGGCCTGCTCGAACTCCTCGTACTGCCGCTCGTCGTACACGGCGCCCCAGCGGTCGCCGCTGCGGCTGACGACCTCCTTGGCCGCCTCCTTGCCGGACTTGCCGTCGGCCACGGCGCGGGCGGCGGCGGCGGTCACCTCGTCGCGGTCGACGGTGGAGGCCACGGAACGGGTCGCGAACTCCTCGGACTTCGCGCTGCCGCGCGGCAGCGAACCGGTGACCGCCCCGGTGGCCAGCACACCCGCGAAAACCAATGTCAGGGCCGCCCCGCGGCGCACGCCGCGGGGCCCGAAACACTGCGTGGGGCCCGACATGTCGCCGAGTCTAGGACAACACCCCCTGGGCGCACGGCCGGTTGGCCGCGCGCCCAGGGGGCGCATGTCACACCTTGAGGTACTTGCGGAGCGCGAAGAGCGCGGCAACGGCGGGCATCAGCAGACCGATTGCCAGGACCAGGGGCAGCTTGGTGAAGACCGCGTCCCAGCCGATGAAGTCGATCAGATTCAGCTTGCTCTGGAGTTCCAGTCCGCCGTCGATCAGGAAGTACCGGCCGGCCAGCAGCATCACGCAGGCCAGGACACCGCCGATGAGACCGGCGAACGCGGCCTCCATGATGAACGGCATCTGGATGTAGAAGCCGGAGGCGCCGACGAGCCGCATGATGCCCGTCTCGCGCCGCCGGCTGAACGCGGACACCCGGACGGTGTTCACGATCAGCATCAGCGCGATGATCAGCATCAGCGCCATCACGAAGAGGGCGGCCACGTTCATGCCGTTCATCAGCTGGAAGAGGTTGTCCAGGATGCTTCTCTGGTCCTGGACGGACTGCACCCCGTCACGGCCGGCGAAGGCGGTGGCGACGACCTTGTACTTCTTCGGGTCGTGGAGCTTGACCCGGAACGACTCCTGCATCTGGTCCGGCGTGATGTTGCTCGCCATGGGCGAGTCGCCGAACTGGTCCTGGTAGTGCTTGTACGCCTGGTCCGCGGACTCGTACGTGACCGTGTCGACGACGTCCATCTTGTGGAGGTCGCCCTCGATCTCCTTCTTCTGCTCCGCGGTGACAGCGCCCTTGGCGCACTTGGGCGTCGAGGTCACATCGCTCTTGCTGCACAGGAAGATCGAGACGTTGACCTTGTCGTACCAGTAGTCCTTCATCGTGCTGACCTGCTCGCGCATGAGCAGCGCGCCGCCGAACAGGGCGAGCGAGAGGGCGACGGAGACGACGACGGCGAAGGTCATCGTGAGGTTGCGACGGAGGCCGACGCCGATCTCCGACAGGACGAACTGGGCGCGCATGGCGTCCTTTCAGTGCTCGGTGCTCAGTGCTGGTAGCCGTAGACGCCGCGGGCCTGGTCGCGTACGAGACGGCCCTGCTCCAGCTCGATGACGCGCTTGCGCATCTGGTCGACGATGTTCTGGTCGTGGGTCGCCATGATCACGGTGGTGCCGGTCCGGTTGATCCGGTCCAGCAGCTTCATGATGCCGACGGAGGTCTGCGGGTCGAGGTTGCCGGTCGGCTCGTCCGCGATCAGCAGCATGGGACGGTTCACGAACGCCCGCGCGATCGCCACGCGCTGCTGCTCACCACCGGAGAGCTCGCCGGGCCTCCGGTCCTCCTTGCCGCCGAGGCCGACCAGGTCGAGGACCTGGGGCACCGCCTTGCGGATCTCGCCGCGCGGCTTGCCGATGACCTCCTGCGCGAACGCCACGTTCTCCGCGACGGTCTTGTTGGGGAGGAGTCTGAAGTCCTGGAACACCGTGCCCAGCTGGCGGCGCATGTGCGGCACCTTCCAGTTGGACAGGCGCGCGAGGTCCTTGCCCAGGACGTGGACCGCGCCCTGACTTGCGCGCTCCTCACGGAGGATGAGCCGCATGAAGGTGGACTTGCCGGAGCCGGACGAGCCCACCAGGAAGACGAACTCGCCCTTCTCGATATCGAGGGACACATCCCGTAGAGCGGGGCGGCTCTGCTTCGGGTAGGTCTTGGAGACGTTGTCGAATCGGATCACGGATGCACCACGGTCGGCCGGGAGTAGGTGTGCGTGACCATACGCGAACCGGACTGACGCGTGCAGGCGCGCGTCCGAGGATGGGCGATTTATGGCGGAACGGTACCGGCCGGAAGCGGGGCCGAAGTGCGACGGAACGGGTGATGTCCGGCGGGCCGCGCCGAAATCCGCGCGAGCTGGCACAGTGGTAGGGGGAACGGTTGCGTTTCCATGAGCGTTGTGCGGAGAGAAAGCGTATGCGGCTCCGCCGCGCGGGAGGAGGAAAGCGCATGACCTATGACCGATTGGTGTGCGCGAACTGCGCGGCGCCCGTCAACGAGGGCCGCTGCCCCGTGTGCCGGGCCAGCCGTGCGCGGCTGCAGCAGGAACAGGAGCAGGGAATGTTCGCCGGGCTGAACCCGGCGATGCTGGTGGCCCTGCTGGTGGTGCTGCTGGGCGCGCTGGCACTGCTGGCGCACCAGACCGTGTAGCCGCCCGCCCCGTCTGCCGGCCCGCAGGCGCCGGTACGTGTACGCGGAGGGGCCCGGGATGCCGATCGGCGTCCCGGGCCCCTCTGTGCGTATCTGTGTATCCGTGTGGCTGTGCAGCCGTTACCGCGGGTGACCGTTAGGCGACCGTACGGCCGTTCACGAGGCGCGGCAGCATCCGGAAGCCGATGCCTCCGGCGATCATCGTCGCGGCGCCGACCAGCAGGAACGTGGTCTCGGCGGCACCGGTCTCGGCGAGCTCGTCCTTGCCCTTGCCCTGCTCGACCGGCTGGTTGCCGACGGAGTCGGGGGTGGTGTTGTCCGCGCACTTCGCGCCGTCGAGGTCGACGGTGCAGGTGCCGGCGTCGTCGCCGCCGCCGGTCACGGAGCCGGTGGTACCGCCGGTGCCGGTGGTGCCGCCGTTGTCCGTGCCGCCGTTGCCGGAGGTGCCGGAGGAGCTGTTGCCGCCGTTGCCGTTGCCACCGTTGTTGCCGGTGCCGCCGGACTGGTGGCCACCGTTGCCGTTGCCACCGTTGTTGCCGTTGCCACCGTTGTTGCCGTTACCGCCGGTCTCGTTACCACCGGTCTCATTGCCGCCGGTCTCGTTACCACCGGTCTCGTTACCGCCGGTCTCGTTACCACCGGTCTCATTGCCGCCGGTCTCGTTACCACCGGTCTCATTGCCGCCGGTCTCATTGCCGCCGGTCTCGTTACCGCCGGTCTCATTGCCGCCGGTCTCGTTACCACCGGTCTCATTGCCGCCGGTCTCGTTACCACCGGTCTCGTTACCACCGGTCTCGTTACCACCGGTCTCATTGCCGCCGGTCTCATTGCCGCCGGTCTCGTTGCAGCGCGGGTCGATCGGGCTGCACTCGCCGTCGCCGTCGCCGTTGTCAGCCCCGACCTCGGCCTTGGCCGACAGCCCGGCGACGTTGACATCGACGCCGACGGCCGAAGCCACACCGGCGGCGGTGAGCGAGGCGCCCGCGGCGATGACCGCGCCCGCAGCGATCCGCGCGACGCGGACTCGCGTCTTCTTCGTCATGTGCTGCTACCCCCAGTAGCTGTTCTCGTCAGTGGAGCAGCCATATGCGGGCCCCGGCTCTCCGGAGTTCGCTCCGAACGGCGCCACACAGAGCCGTGGTCATGCCGCCCGCCCCCGTTCACACCCGTCCCAGACATACGCATGCTGCCCTAGCACCCTGTCCACAGTTAAGGACTACGTCAAGGCCGTTCCGTGCAATATGAACTGGTTTGTTTGCAGTTGACCTTCATTCGGAATCACGACTGTGACGCACTCGCCACAGCATCCGCGCAACCAGGAGCCCCAACTCCCCTCCGGCGGCGGCCTCCTGACGGCTCCGGCCAAAACGGCGGTGCCGGAGACCCCATGGGGTTTCCGGCACCGCCGTGAACGCTTGTTCCCGCCTACTTCTCCCGCTGCTTGCGCCAGCGGATGCCCGCCTCCAGGAAGCCGTCGATCTCGCCGTTGAAGACCGCTTCCGGGTTGCCCATCTCGAACTCCGTACGCAGGTCCTTGACCATCTGGTACGGGTGCAGGACGTACGAGCGCATCTGGTTGCCCCAGGAGTTGCCTCCGTCGCCCTTGAGCGCGTCCATCTTGGCCTGCTCCTCCTGGCGGCGGCGCTCAAGGAGCTTCGCCTGGAGGACGTTCATCGCGGATGCCTTGTTCTGGATCTGCGAGCGCTCGTTCTGGCAGGAGACGACGATGCCGGTCGGGAGGTGGGTCAGGCGGACCGCGGAGTCCGTGGTGTTGACACCCTGACCGCCGGGGCCGGAGGAGCGGTACACGTCCACGCGCAGCTCGGACTCGTCGATCTCGATGTGGTCGGTCTGCTCGACCACCGGCAGCACCTCGACGCCCGCGAAGGACGTCTGGCGGCGGCCCTGGTTGTCGAAGGGCGAGATCCGGACGAGCCGGTGGGTGCCCTGCTCGACGGAGAGCGTGCCGTAGGCGTACGGCACCTGGACGGCGAAGGTGGTCGACTTGATGCCGGCCTCTTCCGCGTACGACGTCTCGTAGACCTCGGTCTTGTAGCCGTGCCGCTCGGCCCAGCGGATGTACATGCGCTGGAGCTTCTCGGCGAAGTCGGCGGCGTCCACGCCACCGGCCTCGGCGCGGATGTTGACCAGGGCCTCGCGGGAGTCGTACTCGCCGGACAGGAGAGTACGGACCTCCATCTCGTCCAGCGCCTTGCGGACGGACTCCAGCTCGGACTCCGCCTCGGCCAGGGCATCGGCGTCGCCCTCGTCCTGGGCGAGCTCGAAGAGGACTTCGAGATCGTCGATCCGGCCGCGGAGCGCCTCGGTCTTGCGGACCTCGGCCTGGAGGTGCGAAAGCTTGCTGGTGATCTTCTGCGCTGCCTCGGGGTCGTCCCAGAGGGAAGGCGCGGCCGCCTGCTCCTCGAGCGCGGCGATGTCCGCCCTCAGCGCATCCAGGTCCAGGACGGCCTCGATCGACCCCATGGTCGAGGAGAGGGACTTCAGCTCTTCGGAAATATCGACGACTGCCACGGGTCCAGCGTAACGGCTGTCGGCACGGACGTTCCTCGGGCCGTCCGATCACGCCCCGGCGAACCGGGGCGCCGGGGCCTCGCGGGCCCTGCGGGAACAGGGGCTCCGGGGGTGTCCGGGCCGCCCGGGGAGCGCCGGGGCCGCCCTTTGCGGGGCCTCGGGTCAGGGCGTCGCGGGCGCCGAGTTCTCCGTGTCCTGCGCGGGTGCGCCCTCGTCGTCGCCGCCCAGCGCCAGCGCGCCGCCCACACCCAGCGCCGCCACCAGCACCAGAGCGGCGGCGCCCAGGGCGAGGCGGCGCTTGCGGACGGCGGCGGACTTGTTGCGGGCCGAACCGGGGCGGGGCGTGCCCGGGGAGCGGGGGGCCCTGGCGGTGCCCCGGGGGCCGCCGGAGAGTTCGTCGGGGGCCGGGACGCGCATGCTGGTGTGGGTGTCGCGGTTGGAGTCGGCGGACGAGCCGGGGACCAGCGGGACCGCGCCGCGGCGGCGGGGTTCCTCGGGGGCGGGGGTGTACTGCTGCTCGTCGTACGTCTGGGGTTCCGGCTCGGTGTCCGGCTCGTCCACGTCGAGCGGCGGGATGCCGGCCAGCTGCGGGAGCTGCTCGCGCAGCCGGGCCGCGAGCTCGGAGGCGCGCAGCCGGGAGGCGGGGCCCTTGGCCAGGCACTGGACCAGTAGCTGCCAGAGCTCGTCGGGGATGCCGGGGAGCGGTACGACCGTCTCCGTGACGTGGCGGCGCAGGACGGCGCCGGGGTGTCCGCCGCCGAAGGGCGTGAAGCCGGCGAGGAGTTCGTACAGGACCGTGGCGAGGGCGTAGATGTCGACGGCGGCGCGCGGCGGCAGCCCCTCGACTATCTCCGGGGCCAGGTAGTCCGGCGTGCCGATGATCTTGGTGGCCTTGGTGCGGCGCGGGGTGTCGATCAGCTTGGCCACACCGAAGTCGGTGAGCAACGCCGGGTGCGAGCCGCCGGGGCCGAGCGGGCCCTCCATGTCGAGCAGGATGTTCTCCGGCTTGACGTCGCGGTGGACCACTCCGGCGGCGTGTGCGGCGGCGAGGCCGTCGGCGACGTCCGCGATGATCGCCACGGCGGCCTCGGGGGCGAGACGGCGTTCGCGGTCGAGGCGGGTGCGCAGGTCGGTGCCGCGCACCAGGTCCATGACCAGTGCCAGGTCGTTGCCGTCCACCACGAGGTCGCGGACCGCGACGATGTGGGGATGGTCGAGACCCAGCAGGGCGGTGCGCTCCTGGACGAAGCGGCCGACGAGTTCCTGGTCGGACGCCAGGTCCTCGCGGAGCAGCTTGATGGCCACCGGGCCCTCGGGCCCCTCGCCGAGCCAGACCGTGCCGGCGCTGCCGCGCCCCAGAATCTGGTGTGCGGTGTACCGGCTGCCGATATTCCGTGCCAAGACTGCTCCCTCAGCGGCTGGCGATGGACCGTCGCTCATGACCCCCGGTCGACAAAGTTACGCGTCGGCCGGGGGGTTGAGTGCCCGGGATGGTGCCAACCTTCACTTCCGCGGGCGATATGCGGTGGAAACTGGCCCGCGGAAGTCGATATAGCTACAGAGTTGATGGTGTTGCGGCCACTCAGGGGCCGGTGCTTCCGCTGTCGCTGCCGCCCAGTTTCGAGATCCAGTCGCCGACGGTGGAGACCGTGTCGCTGATCGCCTGCCAGTAGCTCTTGCCCTGGCCGATCCAGTCCTGCAACGGGGTCAGTTCCCAGATCAGCCAGCTCGCGACGAACAGCAGCACCAGGGTGAACAGACAGCCCTTGAGGCAGCCGAGGCCGGGGATCCTCATCGGGTTGGCGCTGCGCTGCCTCGGCTCGCGGGGCTGACGCGGGGCCGGCTGGGGCGCCACCGGCTGCTGCGGGGGCGCGTACTGCTGAGGCTGGGGCCGCTGTTGGGGCTGGTACTGCTGCTGGCGGCGCTGGGGGTACTGCTGTTGCTGCGGCTGCTGGTACTGCTGTTGCTGCTGGTACTGCTGCGGCGGCGGCTGACGCCGCTGCTGCGCCTGTGGCTGCTGGGGCTGGGCGCGCTGGGGGCGGCGGCGCAGCGGGTCCTGGTCCGGGTCGAGGTACTGGACCTGGGTCGGCTCGTTGCGGTCGCGGGCCGCCTGGAGCTGGGACTGCCAGGGGTGCGGCCCGTCGGGCTGCGGAGGGCCGTCGGGACGCGGCGGCACGGGCGGCAGGACCGAGGTCGGGTCGGCGTGCCCGGCGGGGCCCTGGCCGGGGGCCTGCTGCATGACGCTGGTGGCGGCGTTCGGGTCGTACGAGCCGGCGTTGCTCGGCAGCACCTGTGTCGGGTCCGCCGCGGCGGGGGTCCCGGGAACGGCCGCGGGCGCCGGATCGGGCGCGAGCAGGGCGCCCACACCGTCGGCCGCGGCGATCTGGGCGGAACTGGCGTGCACGCCGATCCCGTCCGCGACGACGCGCAGGCCGCGGGCCAGGTTCTCGGCGCTGGGCCGCCGGTCGGGGTCCTTGCTCAGGCAGCGCTCTATCACCGTCCACAGCGGGGCCGGGACGGTGCTGGGGCGGCGGGGCTCCTCGCTGAGGTGCCGGTGCAGCACTTCGAGCGCGGTGGCGCCGGCGAACGGTGGGCGGCCGGTGACCAGCTCGTACAGCAGGATGCCCGCGCCGTAGATGTCGACGGCGGAGGTCTGCGGACGGCCCTCGGCGGACTCGGGCGCCACATAGGCGGGCGTGCCGACGAACTCGTGGGTGCGGGTGAGGCCCGGGGAGTCGGCCAGGCGCGCGATGCCGAAGTCGGTGAGCATCGGGTGCATCCGGCCGTCGCGCTCGTCGAGCAGGACATTGGCGGGCTTCAGGTCGCGGTGGACGACGCCGTCGGCGTGGCTGGCGGCGAGCGCGTCGGCGATCTGCGCGGTGAGCAGTGCGGCGGCGACCGGGGTGAGCGGGCCGTTCTCACGGAGGTAGCGGTGCAGGTCGGGGCCGTCGACCAGGTCCATGACGAGGGCGAGGAGGTCGCCCTCGACGACCAGGTCGCGGGTGCGCACGATGTTCTCGTGGGTGAGCCGGAGCAGCACCGAGCGCTCGCGCAGGAACCGCATCACGACATCCGCGTCGTTGGCGAGCTCCTCCTTCAGGACCTTGATCGCCACGGTCTCGCCGGGCTCGCCGGCGACGGCCGCCTCGGCGCCCGCGGTCTCCCGCTGGCGGGCACGCCAGACGGTGCCCGTGGCGCCGCGTCCCAGCGGCTCCTCCAGGAGGTACTTGCTGCCTACCGGCCGCACGTCATGCGCTCCCTGCAGATCGTGGTGATTGCGGTGCTCCCGGATCCGCCCGGGAGTTTCCGGCCCACTCTAGTGGGGTGACCGGCGGGGCCGGGCGGCTCCGTCCGGTTGCTTTCGTCGCCCTGTCCGCCGTTGGCCGGATGCCGCCCCGAAGGCGGTGGCCGGTTGCGGAACAAGACGCTCACATCGGGCCAATGGTTGCCGTACACATGTGCGACACACCGCTTCGGACACTCTTCCGGAACCGTTCCGTCCTCGCGGACGAGGTTCCAAGCAGGCATTTATGGGCGCACAGCCGACGTTTCATGATCACTTAGCGGTGACCCCCGGGCGTGTTGTCAGTCGCAGGTGCGAGGATGCCTCCAGCACGGACTGTGGGGTCGGGAGCCCCGCGGCACGTGACGAACCTGTACCGGACGACGCGTCCGTGTCGGGTGGGGGGAATCACAGGGCGTTTCCCCTGCCCGGCGCCCCGCGCAGAAGGGACCGCTGACGGCGATGCAGATCCGGCTGACCGTCCTCGCGCCGCGCAGCGGCCAGACCCCGGCGCGCGCGTGCGACGTGCTGGTCACCGCCCCGCCAGGGACGGCGCTCGCCACCGTGGCGTCCAACCTGGCCGCGGCCGTCCTGGGGCCCGACGGCTCGCTCGGCAGCGGTGCGGTGGTGCTGTTCGCCGGGCGTGAGCGGCTCGACGCCCAGCGGTGCGCGCTGGGCGAGCCTCCGCTGGTGGACGGCGCGGTGCTCTCGCTCCAGGTCCCGGGCGAGGACGAGGCGGTGGACGACGCCGTCCCGGCCCGTCTGCACGTGGTCGCGGGGCCGGACGCGGGCGGGGTCCATCTGCTGCACGGCGGGCAGATCCGGATCGGCCGCTCCGCCGACGCGGACGTCCCGCTCGACGACCCCGATGTGTCCCGGCTGCACTGCGCGGTGACGGTCTCCCCGGACGGCCTGGTCTCGGTGGCGGACCTCGGCTCCACCAACGGCACCCTGCTCGACGGCACGGAGGTCCGTGACCGCCCGGTCCGGCTGAAGCCCGGTGCGCTGCTGCGGCTCGGCGAGTCCACGCTCCGGCTGACCTCCGGCGCACCCGCGCCGGCGCTGGCCACGGCACCGGACGGCGAGGGTCATCTGCGGGTGTCCGGCACGGCGGGCACCCTGGGTGCCGACGACGGCTCGGGGCACGGTTACGCCGCGCCCGCCTCCCCCGCGCCCGCCTCGCAGGAGGACCCCGGCGCCGGTCACGCGTATTACGGGGGCGAGGGCGACGGGCGGGCCGACGGGCACCGGCCGTCCGCCCCCGGTCACCCCGCCCCCGTCCCGGACGACGGGGCGCCCCGGCGGGGCGGGATAGGCGCCTGGGCCCGCAGACTCACGGGCAACCGGGGCGAACCCGTGCACGAGGCCGCGCCCGACGGGGCGTGGGCCGCCGGGCCGCCGTTCCCGGCCACCCCTTCGGCGGCGTCGGGGTCCGCCGAGCGGAGCGCCTGGCCCGACCCGGCGGCCGTGCTGCTGACCGCGCTCGGCCCGGGCCCCCGGCTGTGGGAGCGCGGCACCGCCCACCCCGAGGCGCTCGTGGTGCGCCTGGGGACGACCGACCGGGCCGAGCTGCCCGCGGTGCCGGTGACGGTGGGGCTGCGGGAGGCCGGTTCGCTCGGGCTCGCCGGGCCGCGGACCCGGCTGGCCGGGCTCGCCCGTTCGACGGTGGCGCAGCTCGCCGCGCTGCACTCCCCCGCCGATCTGGAGATCGTGCTGATCAGCACGGACCGCGCCCGTGGCGCGGACGAGCGCAGACGCGAGTGGGCCTGGCTCGGCTGGCTGCCCCATCTGCGGCCGACGCACGGCCAGGACTGCCGGCTGCTTCTCGCGTACGACCGCGAACAGGCCACCGCCCGGGTCACGGAGCTGCTGCGCCGGCTGGACGAGGGTCCGCTCGGGCCCGGCTGGGCGAGCCTGGACCGGAGCACGGTCGCCGAGGCCGCGGAGCGGTACACGGGCCCGTACACCGTGGTGATCGTCGACGGCGATCCCGGCTCGGCGGCGCTGCGCGAGAACACCGCCCGGCTGGCCGCCGCCGGTGCCGCGGCCGGCATCCATCTGATCTGTCTGGCCGAGACCCCGGCCGCGACGCCCACCTCGCCGGTCGCGGCCACGTACGAAGCCGCCTGCCACGCCTCGATCGCGTTCCGCGAGTGCGGGGCGGTGGCGATGCTCAGCGGCGATGTGGCGACGGCCCTGCGGCTGCTGCGGACGGCGGACGGCCGGGCCGCGGGCCGCGGCACGGTCGCCGCGGTGGACGCGGTGTCGGCGCACTGGGCCGAGCGGTTCGGCCGGGCGCTGGCCCCCTTGCGTACGGAGGGCTCCTCCACGGCCCACGGCCGGTCGGCGTCGGCCTCGCTCCCGGCGACCGCCCGGCTGCTGGACGAGCTGGGCCTGGCCCGTGCCACGCCGGCCTCCCTGATGGCCCGCTGGGCCTCCACCGCCGACGACCAGCCGGGCGCCACGGTGCGCGGCTCGGGCCGCTGGACGGGCGGACCGGCGGGCGGTGGCGCGGGCGACGGCGCCGATACGGAGAGCCGCGGTTCGGGGCGTACGGAGTACCCGCGCGGCGCGGGCCCCCGCGTGGGCGCCCAGCGCGTGGGGGGTTCGGCGGGCCCGGACGGCTACGTCCCCGGCTCGGGCCGCACCCCGTACCCCGGCAGCGAGAACGCCACCCACATCGGCACCCCGGTCCGCCCCCTCGCCCCCGGCGACGACGGCCACGGCACCCCCGCCCCGGGCCGCACCCCGTACCCCGACTCCGGCCGCACCCCGTACCCCGGTGGATCCGGGCGCGGCTCGAACCGGGTCAGCGGGCCGCGCGACGACGCGCCCCGGGTCGCCGCGCGAGGTGCCGAGAGCGCCGCCCCGGCCGGACGCACCGCCGCCGGGGCGACCGCGGAGGCGGCTGCCGAGCCGGGTACCGGCACGTCCGCGGCCGTCGGGCGGCCCGTGGTGGTGCTCGGGGCCGGGCCCCGGGGCGCGGTCAGCGTGGATCTGGCGGAGGAGGGCCCCCACCTCCTCATCGAGGGACCGGCCGGCAGCGGGCGCACGGAGCTGCTGCGGGCCGTCGCCGCCTCGCTCGCCGCGGCCGCCCGGCCCGACCTGCTGGGCATCCTGCTGGTCGACGGCGCGGGCAGCGACCGCGGCGAGGGCCTCGGCCCCTGTACCGAACTGCCGCACGCGTTCACACACCTGGTGGCCTCCGATCCGGTGCGGATGCGGGAGTTCGCCCAGGCGCTGGGCGGCGAGCTGAAGCGCCGGGCCGAGCTGCTCGGCACGTACGACTTCACCGAGTGGCACCACCGGCACGAGGTGGCGCGGCGGATGGTCGGCCAGCGCCCGTCGGCCACCGCGGAACAGCGCGGTGACGTGGACTCCCCGATGAGCGGGACGCTCCGGCTGCGCCCCGCCGCCCGCTCCTCGGAGCCCGGGCCCTCCCCGCTGCCCCGGCTCGTCGTCCTGGTCGACGACTTCGACGCGCTGGTCGCCCCGGCGCTCGGCAGTCCCGGCCGTCCCGCCGCGGGTTCGGTGGTGCGGGCCCTGGAGGCCGTGGCCCGGGAGGGCGGCCGGCTGGGTGTCCACCTGGTCGCCGCGTCCGCCCGCCCGGACCGTACGGAGGACACGGACCTGGCGCACGGGGCCCGGCTGCGCATCGTGCTGGACGCGCCGGTGGTCCAGCCGTCCCCGGAGGACCCGGCGCCCGGACGGGGCAGGCTCGGGCATCCGGACGGGCGGGTGACCCCGTTCCAGGGCGGCCGGGTGACCGGGCGCATCCCGCGTACCGCCACGCTGCGGCCCACCGTCGTACCGCTGGAGTGGGAGCGGATGGGCGATCCGCCGACCCGGCGCCCGGTCCGCGAGCTGGGCAACGGACCGACCGACCTGGCCCTGCTGGCCAGTGCGCTGGAGTGGGCGGCCCGGTCGGTGAACGCCGAGCCGATAGCCCCGTTCGGGCCGGTCCACTCCTGAGGGAAACCGGGTCCGGACATCCACTGACTTGACGTCACGAGCCCATTACGATCAAGGAGTTGACACGAGAAGCGGTATTGCGGCGCCCGTACACCGGGCGTAGGACTGTGCGCACACAACGATGTGAGAGACGGGGAAGCAATGCGCACAACCCTTCGGATCAGCAGGGCCGCCGCGGTGTTCACCGCTGTCGGCGCCCTGGCCCTCACCGGTTGCAGTGACGACGGCGGAAAAGACAAGTCGGGCAAGAGCCCGGAGAGCGGCAAGGGCAGCACCTCCAGCGTCGCACTGCCCAAGCTGGACGGCGAGAAGCTCTCGGTCGCGGCTGTCTGGACCGGCGCCGAACAGGCCAACTTCGTCAAGGTCCTCAAGGAGTTCGAGAACCGCACGGGCGCGAAGGTCACCTTCGTCCCGGCACAGGACCCGATCGTCAACTTCCTCGGTACGAAGATCGCGGGAGGTCAGCCGCCGGACGTCGCGATGATCCCGCAGGTCGGAGCGATCCAGCAGGCCGCCCAGAAGAAGTGGGCGAAGCCGGTCGGCCCCGAGGCCAAGGCCCAGCTGAGCAAGAACTACTCGCAGGTCTGGCAGGACCTCGGCGCGGTGGACGGCACCCAGTACGGCGTGTACTTCAAGGCCGCCAACAAGTCCCTGGTCTGGTACAACGCCAAGGCGTTCGAGAACGCGGGCGCGGCCGAGCCGAAGACCTGGAAGGACTTCCTGAAGACGGCCGAGACGATCTCCGCCTCGGGTGTCACCCCGGTCTCCGTCGGCGGCGCCGACGGCTGGACGCTCACCGACTGGTTCGAGAACATCTACCTCTCGCAGGCCGGTCCGGAGAAGTACGACCAGCTGGCCCAGCACAAGATCAAGTGGACGGACCCGTCCGTCAAGGACGCGCTGACCACGCTCGCGGAGCTCTTCGGCAAGCCGTCGCTGATCGCGGGCGGCGCCGACGGCGCCCTGCAGACGGAGTTCCCCGCCTCGGTCACCCAGACCTTCACCGGCGGCGACCAGCCCAAGGCCGCGATGGTCTACGAGGGCGACTTCGTGAGCGTCAACATCGCGCAGACGAAGGCGAAGATCGGGACGGACGCCAAGGTGTTCCCGTTCCCGGCGGTCGGCGCAGAGTCCCCTGTCGTGACCGGTGGCGACGCCGCGGTGGCGCTGAAGGACGGCAAGGGCGCCCAGGCCCTGCTGACCTGGCTGGCCTCGACCGACGCCGCGCAGATCATGGCCGAGCAGGGCGGGTTCATCTCCCCGAACAAGGCCCTGGACGCCTCCGCGTACCCGAACGAGGTGCAGCGCACGATGGCGAAGGCGCTGATCTCGGCCGGTGACGCCGTCCGGTTCGACATGTCCGACCAGGCGCCGCAGTCCTTCGGCGGGACGCCCGGCAAGGGCGAGTGGAAGACCCTCCAGGACTTCCTGAAGAACCCGAAGGACATCGCGGGGACTCAAGCGAAGCTGGAGTCCGACGCGGCCAAGGCGTACAAGAGCTGACGGGATGACGACAGCCGCAGCGGGGGGCGCCGACGCGGTGCCCCCCGCCGACAAGCAATCGTCCGCGGAGCCGTCGGTGCCCGCGCCCAGGAAGCCGTCCGACCCGCCGCCCGGCGGCCCGGGGCGCAGCCGCCGCAGCGTGACCGGCACCCGCCGGTTCATCGCGGTCCTCTTCCTGGCACCCGCGCTGGTGCTGCTGGGCGCGCTCGTGGTCTATCCGATCGTGTACTCCGTCTACCGGTCGTTCCTCGACCAGGCGGGTACGGGCTTCGCCGGATTCGACAACTACAAGGCGCTGTTCACGGACGACACCATCCGTACGGCGGTCAAGAACAACGCGATCTGGGTCGTGCTCGCGCCGACGGTCTCCACGGCGCTCGGGCTGATCTTCGCGGTGCTCACGGAGCGGATCCGCTGGGGCACGGCGTTCAAGCTGGTCGTCTTCATGCCGATGGCGATCTCCATGCTCGCCGCCGGCATCATCTTCCGGCTGGTGTACGACGCCGCTCCGGAGCGCGGGGTCGCCAACGCCGTGTGGGTGGGCGTGCACGACACCTTCGCCGAGTCGGCTGGGTATCCGAAGGCGCATCCGCTGCCCGTCCACCCGCTCAAGGCGGGTCCCGGCGGTTCGTTCGTCACCAAGGCGCCGGTACGGGCCGGGCAGCCGGTGCGGCTGCCGCTGGTCGGGGTGGTCCCGGCGAACATGCCGAAGGACGCGGAACCCGCGAAGGCCGCCGCGGCGAAGGACGGCGAGATCTCCGGCACCGCCTGGCTGGACTTCACCAAGGGCGGCGGAGGCCGGCCCAATGTCATCGACGCCGAGGAGCTGGGGCTCAAGGGCCTCAAGGTCGAGGCGGTCAAGGACGGCAAGGTGGTCGCCTCGGCGACGGCGGGCGCGGACGGTACGTTCACCCTGCCCGCGTCGGCGGACGGCGCCGGAATCCGGCTGCCCGCCTCGAACTTCAAGGAGCCGTACAACGGGGTCGAGTGGCTCGGCCCGACCCTCGTCACCCCCGGGATCATCGGTTCGTACGTCTGGATGTGGGCCGGGTTCGCGATGGTGCTGATCGCGGCGGGGCTCGCGGGGCTGCCCCGTGAACTCCTCGAAGCGGCCCGGGTGGACGGCGCGAACGAGTGGCAGGTGTTCCGCCGGATCACGGTGCCGATGCTGGCGCCCGTGCTCGTGGTGGTGCTGGTCACGCTGATGATCAATGTGCTGAAGATCTTCGACCTGGTCTTCATCATCGCGCCGGGCTCCTCGCAGGACGACGCGAACGTGCTGGCGCTCCAGCTCTACCGGTCCTCGTTCGGCACGGACGCGGACCTCGGGATCGGCAGCGCCATCGCCGTACTCCTGCTGCTGCTGGTACTCCCGGTGATGTACGTCAACATCCGCCGGATCCGGAAGGAGGGGCGCCGATGACGACAGCGCCGACGACGGCCACGAGCACCTCGGCCGAAGACGTTCCGGTGAAGGCCGAGCGGTCCCTCGGCGCACGCATCGCCGCCCGCGCCGGCGGTGGTGCGATGCGGATCTTCCTCGTCCTGGTGGGCCTGTTCTGGCTGATGCCGACGGTGGGGCTGCTGCTGTCCTCGCTGCGCGGCGCGGACGACATCGCGGCGACCGGCTGGTGGAAGGTCTTCACCGCCCCGTCGCAGCTCACCTTCGACAACTACGCCACGCTGCTGGACAATTCGACGATCACCCACTCCCTCCTCAGCACGGTCATGATCACCGTCCCGGCGACCGTCCTGGTCGTGGTGATCGGTTCACTGGCCGGATACGCCTTCGCCTGGATGGAGTTCCCCGGCCGCGACTGGTGGTTCCTGGTGGTCGTGGGGCTGCTGGTGGTCCCGGTGCAGGTCGCCCTGGTCCCGGTCTCCAAGCTCTTCGGCGCGGTCGGGATCTTCGAGACGACCTTCGGCGTGGTCATCTTCCACACGGCCTTCGGCCTGCCCTTCGCGATCTTCCTGCTGCGGAACTTCTTCGCGGAGATCCCGAGGGAGCTGCTGGAGGCGGCCCGGCTGGACGGGGCGGGCGAGATCCGGCTCTTCACCCGGGTCGTGATGCCGCTGGGCGGTCCGGCGATCGCCTCGCTCGGGATCTTCCAGTTCCTCTGGGTGTGGAACGACATGCTGGTCGCGCTGATCTTCGCCGACTCGGACTCACCGCCGATCACGGTGGCCCTCCAGCAGCAGGTACGGCAGTTCGGCAACAACATCGACGTGCTGGCGCCCGGCGCCTTCGTGTCGATGGTGATTCCGCTGGCGGTCTTCTTCGCCTTCCAGCGCCAGTTCGTCTCCGGCGTGATGGCGGGCGCGGTGAAGTGAGCCGCGAACGGTAACCGGCCGTCGGACGGGCCTGCCCTCAGGCCCGTCCGACGCTCGGTCAGCGTTGCTGGCCCGCCATCACCGTGACGAGGCCGACGACCACGAGCACCGAGCCGCCCCAGGTCCACATCGAGGTCCGTTCGTGCAGCACGGTCGCCCCGGCCAGCACGATCAGCAGATACCCGAGGGCGTTGAACGGGTACGCGATGGACAGCGGCACCTTGGCCAGGGTCGCCATCCAGGCGAGGGCGGAGACCGCGAAGACCACCAGGCCCAGGACGACCCAGGGGCTGGTCGCGGCGCGCAGGGCGACGGATCCGCCACCGTGTCCCGCGGCGGCCGCGGCGCTCTTCATCCCGTGCTTGAGCATGATCTGGCCGCCCGCCGACGAGAACACGGCGAACAGCAGCAGCGTCAGACTGGGGAGGGTCAAGACCTTGCTCCTGACTGCGGCTCCCGGGGACTGCGGCTCCGGGGAGGGGGCGGGACGGGGGACGGCGGCCTCAGACGCCGACCCGGTCGGCAGGGACGTACTGTCGGTTGAGGATGTCCTGTACATCGACGTGCTCTCCAGCGATGATCGTCTCGGCCGCATGCGGGGTGAGCAGTGCGACGTGCTGATAGCCGAACAGCGTCGGCCGGATCCGGGTGAGCAGTTTCGACACTCCGCCCAGGACCGCGGGGAGCGGTCCGCCACCGAGCAGCGCCCAGAACGGGGCCCCGGTCGACGCGATGTGGAGGACGTCGTAGCCCGCCTCCCTGACGGTGCGGCGCAGGCTGGCCCGGGTGAAGAAGCGCAGATGCGTCTCGTCGAGGATGCCGCGCCGGTCGTAGCCGAAGACTCCGAACGCGACACGCAGCCGTGAGTACCAGTGGCTGAAGTTCGGTACGGAGAGCAGCACATGCCCGCCGGGCCGCAGCACCTCGGCGACCCCGGCGAGCACCCGCTCGGGGCGTGAGAGGTGCTCGATGACGTCGCCGGCGACCACGTAGTCGTAGCCGACGCCGATCTCGACCGGCAGCCCGTCCTCCAGGTTGGCGAGGTGGAAGTGGGTGCACTTCTCGCGTACACCGGGTACCTCGATGTAGTCCACGCCGGTCACCTCGTGGCCGAGGGCTTCGAGGCGCTGGGCGAACAGGCCGCCGGAGCAGCCGAGGTCGAGGACCCGGCCGGGCGGGAGGCTGCGCATCTTCTCCAGGATGACGGCGTGCGAGGAGCCGTCGCCCTCCTTGAACGCGTACTCGACGGGCTTGGGGATCCAGCCGCAGGTGCCGAATCCCTTGACGGCGAGCCGGTATTCGAGGACGTCCTTGACGACGTCCTTCGCGTACTTCATGCCGTTGACGTAGCAGATCTCGTCGCCGTAGTAGGTGGGGACGGGGATCTCCTTGATCCGCA
Source organism: Streptomyces sp. NPDC048295 (assembly GCF_040652135.1). NCBI lineage: Bacteria > Bacillati > Actinomycetota > Actinomycetes > Kitasatosporales > Streptomycetaceae > Streptomyces > Streptomyces sp. NPDC048295. The sequence continues at coordinate 57,439 of NZ_JBEZLL010000010.1, read as the reverse complement.
TCCCCTCGTTGAGCAGCTGGACGATGATCTGGGTGTCGAAGTCGAACGCGTCGGTGTTCCGGTGGATCGGCAGCTTCTTGAGGGCCGCGACGCTGTAGGCGCGGTACCCGGAGTGGAATTCGGAGAGCTGCGAGCCCAGCAGGGCGTTCTCCAGGCGGGTGAGAATGCGGTTGCCGAGCCATTTGTACATCGGCATGCCGCCCTTGAGCGCGGATCCGGATTTCATCATCCGCGATCCGAAGACGGCCTCGCATTCGCCGCGTTCGATGGGTGCGACCATGTCGGGCAGGAATTCCGGGGCGTACTGTCCGTCGCCGTGCAGCAGCACGATGATGTCGAGTCCGTGCTCGGCGGCCAGCGCGTATCCGGCCTTCTGGTTCCCGCCGTATCCGAGGTTCTTGGTGTGCCGCATCACCACGGTCCGCGGCATTCCTTCCGTCTGCGACCAGCGGCAGCCCGCGGTGAAGGTCGCGTCATGGCTCGCGTCGTCGAGAATGAGGATTTCGGCGACCTTGGACCGGAAGTCCTCCGGAATACGGTCGAGGGTCTTCTCCAGCGTCGTCTCGGCGTTGTACGCGACCACCAGGATGCCGATCCTGGGGCTCGGGCTTTCCTTCACGGGGCGTTCTCCAGTTGCGCTCGGTGCTCGGTACGTGGTGCTTGCTGCTCGGAGGCGGTCAGTTGACGGCGGAACCGGTGGGCTGCGAGGTACGGGGCGCGGTGACCGTGCCGCACCCGGCGGGGGGCTGTCCGGGCGGGCCCGGCCGGGTGGCGAGGATCTTGCGGATCCCGCTGAAGAGGCCCACGGCGAGAACCACCCAGCCGGCCTCGGCGAGATGCAGCACCGTTTCGCTCCAGCGCACGGCGGAGCGTCCGTGGTAGCCGAGGACCGCTGTCAGACCGAGCAGGCAGCCGTACGCGGCGCCCTCCCAGAACCCGACGACGAACAGCCCGGCGGCGGCCCAGGTCAGGTACTGGAGCGCGGACGCGGTGGAGAGCAGCAGCAACAGGCCCATCGTGACGGCGACGACGACCGGCAGCTGCGCGGGCCGCAGCCACGCGAGCCAGACCCCGGCCGCCACGCAGGCCAGTACGAACAGGAAGTGGCCGTCGCCCTCGATGAAGGTGATGAAGGACTCCGGCAGGCCGAACAGGTCGGCGAACCGGACGAGCCCCCACAGCCGGTAGCCGCCGCCCGCGTACTCCAGGACGTTCTCCTTGAGGTTCTCCGGCACGGTCATCAGGACCGGCCCCCAGACGAGGGCGATCAGCGCGGCGAAACCGGCGGAGAAGCGGACGAAGGCCGGCCGGCCGGCCCGCAGCGCGACGAGGAACAGCGCCGGGATCACCACGACGGGGATGAACTTGATGCTGATCGAGAGCGCGGCGGCGAGCCCGGCGGCCAGCGGCGCCTTGCGGTCCGCCAGCAGATGGGCGGCGGCCAGGGCGAAGGTGATGGCGACCGCGTCGGTGTTGCCGTGATAGCCGGAGGTGGCGATCAGTACGGGGCTGGCGGCCACTCCCACTCCGCAGGCGACGGCGGCACCGGTCGAGGCGCGCCGGCGCACGATTTCGAAGACGAGGAGCGCGCAGAAGAAGTCGGCGATGGAGGCGGGCGATCTGATCAGTGTCCCGAAGGGGATACCCAGTTCGGAGAGTCTGTTCAGACCGAGCAGCATCCAGCCGGCGAGCGGCGGATGGTTGTAGACGGGAAGTCCCGGCAGCGGCTGCTCGTAAATCCGAATGGGCCCGTACCGCACGATCGCCTTTGCGAAACCACGAAAGATTCGCACATCGGCCGGGCCCGGCATATTCGCCGCGATCAGCATTCGGGTGAAAAGACCCGCGGCCGCGGCAATGAGCACCATCGCTCTTGCACGTGGCACGTCCCAGGTTTCGCATCGCATTCGGGTACCCATGAAAACAGAACGTAGCAACCCGAAGACGTCGAGCAACGCACCGATGGCCACACTTAGAAGGACTATTACTTGAATGCGCGAACCCGCGCTCAAACACTCGCACCCCTGAACCACTCGAACGGTTCAGGGGTGCTGTGGGGATTCTGGTGTTCTCGCCCGGCCGGCGGCGGTATCCGGCCGGGCGGTACGGATTACAGCATTCGGTCGACCACGGCCGCCGCCGCGTGCCCGTCGTCCAGGTCGCAGAAGTCCCGGCGGAATGCCTCGTACGCCTGCGCGTGTCCCGCGACGGCGCGTTCCGGGTCGCGCAGCGCCTCGACCAGGCCGGTGGAACCGGGGATCAGCGGGCCGGGGGCGCGGGCCTCGAAGTCGAAGCAGAAACCGTGGGTGTCGCGGTAGTGCGCCAGGTCGTGGGTGTGGAAGAGCATCGGGCGGCCGGTACGGGCGAAGTCGAACATCAGCGAGGAGTAGTCGGTGACCAGGGCGTCGCTGATCAGCATCAGCTCACCGGCGTCGCCGTGGCGCGAGACGTCCCGGACGAAGCCGCTGCCGCTGTCCGGCACGCGGTCGGTCACCAGGTAGTGGCGGCGCACCAGCAGGACGGTGTCCGCGCCGAGTTCGCGTTCGGCGGCGGCCAGGTCGAGCCGCAGGCCGAGGGCGTAGCGGCCGTCGCCGAGCGGCTGGTCCTCGCGCAGGGTCGGCGCGTACAGCACGACCCGCTTGCCCTCGGGGAGCGCGAGCCGTTCCCGTACCGCCGCGGCGACCTTGGCCCGGTCCGGGGCGTGGAAGAGGTCGTTGCGGGGGTGGCCGCACTCCAGGATCTCGCCCCGGTAGCCGAACGAGCGCCTGAGTACGGGGGTGGAGAAGCTGTTCGGGGAGACCAGGAAGCTCCATTGGCGGGCGCGCTGCTCAAGGGCGGCGGTGCGTGCGGCGTCGGCCCGCGCGGTGCCCGCGAGGTCGAGACCGATGCGCTTGAGCGGGGTGCCGTGCCAGGTCTGGACGACGCACTGGCCCTGGCGCCGCTCGAACCACTGGGGGAGCTGGGTGTTGGTGACGACGTACCGGCTGCGGGCCAGCGCCTCGTGCCAGGCGGCGGAGCCGTGCTCGACGGCCGTGGCGCCCGACGGGATCCGGGCCTGCTGGTCGCGCACCACCCACAGGTGCTCCAGCTCGGCGCCCCGCCGGGCCACTTCCTCGTGGATCGCGCGCGGTGAGTCGGAGTACTGGCGGCCGTCGAAGCTGCTGTACAGCACCGTGTCGCGCAGTGGCGCGGTGCGCCGGGTCCGGTATTTCCCGCGCAGCAGCCGTTCGCCGCGCGGGCCGCGTTCCCCGGCGGTGAGCACCGGGGCGCTGTCGATCAGCAGCTGGTCGTGGAAGCGCCGTTCGACGGTGTACGTGCGGCCGGCGAGGGTGCGGGCGGCGGGCAGGGTGCGGTGGGCGGCGGCCGGGATGCGCAGCGGGGCGCCGCCCGTCCCGCCCCGCTCGCGGAGGAAGAGGTACCAGTGCCCCTGGCCCAGCGGCAGTTTCCCGCCGGGGCCCTCGACGGCGTCCGGCCGGAACACGGCCCTGAACCGGCGGGCGTCGGCGGGCCCGGAGAGGGTGAGGGGGAGGACGGCCTCCTCGCCGTGCCCGCTGTGCCTGGCCACCAGCTCGACGTGCCGTTCCGGGAGGCCGGGGAAGCCGCCCTCCAGGAGGAGCTGTCCGTCCTCGGTCCAGGTAGCCAGGTCGACGGCGGGCTGCACGGTGCGGTCGGTGATCAGCAGATCGCCGCGGGGGCCGGTGGTGAGGCCCAGTTCACGCCGCTCGTCGCCGTCCCCGGCCAGCGGGTAGCGGCCGGGCAGGACCGGCCCCGGCACGTCGACCGGCGTCCGGCGCCCGTCCGGCCCGACCAGACGCAGGCTGTACGGGATCCCGGCGCGGTCCGGTCCCTGTGCCGTGTCCGGCCGGCCGTCGGCGAAGGTGTCGAGCGGGATGGCCGCGGTGAACCTGCGCCATCCCGCCGCCGAGGGCACGGTCCCCTCGTGCACCGTGACCGGGCGGTCGATGGTGGTGCCGGAGGGCCGGTGGGTGAGCGCGAGGCGCAGCGGCCCCTTGCCGAGGCGGTCGCGGATCATTCCGTCGATGACCACGGCGGCGGCCCCGTCGCCGGTGTCGCCCGCGCGGTGCGTCTCGAAGCGGGCGTCGATCCGCTCGGCGTGCAGCACCAGCCTGCCGCCGTCGAAGGCGGGCACGATCCGGTGGTCGCCGTCGGGGCGGTGCACGGGCGGCGGTGCGGCCGCCTCGTCGGTGGAGAGTCCGGAGCGGCGCAGCATGCCGTGTCCGGCGATGCCGATCTCCGGGCGCCAGGTGAGCCGTTCGACGCCGCCGTCCGGGTCGATGCGGAGCCTGGCCGGGTCGACCACGGTCTCGAAGCCCGACCGGTCGTAGTCGTGCAGGCTCTGCCGGGACCGGGCGGTGGCCTCCGGCTCGTCGACCGTGCGCAGCCGCAGGGGCACCACGTGCCGGCGCCCGGCCCGCAGCCAGCCGGCCCGGAACTCGGCGGCGCGCGGGCCGGCGGGCAGGTTGCGGATGTACGCGTACCCCTTGAGGTGCAGCCTGCCGCCCTCCCAGCGGGCGTCCCGCAGCCGGGCGGTGAGCGGCAGGTCCCGCTCGCCCACCCGCAGCACCGGGCGCGGCACCGGCCGGGTGAGGGCCGGGAAGGAGGCGCTGCGGCGGCGCAGGCCCCGCACCTCGAAGGCGCCCGGCTCGGCCCTGTCGAAGGCGAGCAGGTCCAGCAGTTCGCCGGTCCGCCGTTCGCGCACCAGGTGCCACATCAGGCGCAGTCGCAGCGGCAGCTCGTCGAGGACGACCGGGTCGACCTGGTCGGTGAACTCGTTGGCGTACGTGAGGAAGGCGCGCCGGTACTCCTCGTCGCCGTCGGGCAGCGCCTCCATGAAGTGCCAGAGGTCGTTGGCGAGCACATGCGCTTCGTACTGCCGTTTGTCGGCGGCGTCGCGGTGCTCGTCGAGGAAGGCGGAGACGCCCAGCACGTGCGAGACCCGGTCCTGGACGCCGCGGACGAGGGCGCGTCGGGTGGTGACCGGGCCCGGCCGGTCGCGCCAGTGGTAGACGGGGTCCTTCAGCACGTCGACGGAGCGGGCCAGGAAGTGGGCGGGCAGGACGACCGGGATGTCCTCGTGGAGGGCGCCGACCGGGAAGGCGAAGGCGTGCTCGTCCCAGAAGGACCGGCGGAAGACCTTGTTGCAGGCGGTCCGGTCGGCGGCCAGGTCCCAGTCCCGGGAGATGTGGGTGCGCAGCCGGGTGGTGGCCATGGGTCTGCGGAGGCCGGGCGACTGCTGGAGCCTGCCGGAGGCCCGCAGCCGCAGCACGTTGCCGGAGGCGAGGTCCGAGCCGGTCTCGTCCAGGGCGCCGACGAGGAGTTCGTACGCGCGGGGCGGGAGCACGTCGTCGCTGTCGGCGAAGGCGAGATGGCGGGCGCCCGGATCGCAGTTGCGGACCCCGGTGTTGCGGGCGTGCCCGGGCCCGCCGTTCTCCTGGCTCACCAGACGGAACCTGCCGTCCTGCCCGGCGAAGGCGGCGGCCAGGGCCGCGCTGCCGTCGGTGGACCCGTCGTCGACCATCACCACCTCAAGGTCGCCCATGGTCTGGCCCGCGAGGGATTTCAGGCAGTCCGTCAGATAGAGCTCGACGTCGTGGACGGGTACGACGACACTCAGCCGTGGCGGCATGTTGGGCACGTCCGTTCATCGGGGACTGGTTGTCCGTACGGCTCAACCCCGTGACGGGGCGGGGGTCACCGGCAGCGGTCTCTCCCGAACGGGTGAGATCGGCCGCGCCCCGGTTGCCGCCGGGTCCCGATCACGCCGAATCCCGTGTTCATCCGTTCGGGGCAGTCCCGGTGACCCCGGGCGTCCGCCCCGGTTGACCGGTCATGAAGCCGCGCCTCAGTGTCGTCGTCCCGGTCCACAACGCCGAGGACCACCTGGAGGACTGCCTGCGCTCGGTGGCCGAGCAGTCGGTCACCGACATCGAGGTGGTCCTCGTGGACGACGGTTCGACGGACGGCAGTACGGCCATCGCCGAGGACTTCGCCGCCCACGACCGCCGCTTCCGTCTCGTGCGCCGCCCCAACGGCGGTCCGGGCGCGGCCCGCAACACGGGCGTGCGGCACACCACGCCGGGCGTGCCGCACCTGGCGTTCGCCGACAGCGACGACATCGTCGTCCACGACGGCTACGCACGGATGCTGGCCTCGCTGGAGTCGACCGGCTCCGACCTCGCGACCGGCAATGTCTGGCGGCTGGACGAGCGGGGGCGGCGGCAGGCCGCGCAGTACCGGTGGCTGACCCACACCCGGACGCGCACCCACATCGGCCGCGATCCCCGGCTGCTCGCCGACCGCTTCGCCTGGAACAAGGTGTTCCGGCGCTCCTTCTGGGACCGGCACGCCTTCACCTTCCCGGAGGGGAGGCTCTACGAGGACGCCCCGGTGGTGATCCCGGCGCACTACCTCGCCGGCTCCGTGGACGTGCTGCACGAGCACGTCCACTACTGGCGGGTGCGGGAGGGTTCGATCGTCCGGCGGCGCACGGATGTGCAGGGCGTACGGGACCGGATCGCGGCGTGCGAGCAGGTCAGCGCATTCCTGGCGGGCCGGGGCGGGGTGGCGAACGGCGGTGCGCGGCGCCGCTACGACCTCTCCTGCCTGCGCGACGACCTCGTGTACTTCCTGGAGGGGCTCGCCCTGGGCGGGCCCGGGTACCGGGAGGCGTTCATGGCGGACGCCGGGGCGTTCCTGGACCGGATGGAGCGGATGGACGGGGCGGGCCGCGCGGACCGGGCCGTGGCTCATGATCTGCCGGTGGAGCTGCGGATCAAGTGGCAGCTGGTGAAGGAGCGCCGGCTCCCGGAGCTGCTGGAGGTGCTCGCCTTCGAACGGGTCAACGGTGCGGGGACGTTCACCGTCTGCGGGGTGCCGGGACGGCGGCAGGCCGGCTTCCCCGGCATCCCGGACACCCCCCGCCTGTCCCGCGGCGATCTCCCTGCCGTGGCCCGGCTGGTGGATGCGCGGTGGGGCGACGACGGGAAGCTGCGGCTGCGCGGTTACGCCTACCTCCGCAATCTGCCGGCCGCGACGCCGCGCCACGCGCTGAAGGTGGGCATGGTGCGCGCGATCCACGGGCAGCAGCTGCGGACGGTGCCGGTCCGCGGGGTGTCCGCGCCCGAGGCGACCGTCGACTCCGGCCAGCAGGTGCACGGTTACGACCACTCCGGCTTCGAGATGCTCGTCGACCCGCGCCGGCTGCGGCCCGGCGGCTGGCTGGTGGGCATGATGGTGGCCGCCCAGGGCACGGTCCGCCGGGTCGCGGTGCGCGCCGTGGAGGCGGGGGCCGTCCAGCCGCTCGTCCACGACCTGGGCGACGGACGGCGGGCGGTGCTCGACTTCCTGGACGGCCGGCTCCGGCTGGACCTGGCGCAGCTGCCCGCCCGTTGCGAGACCCACCGCTTCGGCGAGGACCTGGAGCTGACCGGCAGGCTGTACGGGGGTGCGCGGCCCAAGGCCCTGGTGCTGACCTGCGACGGGGTGACGGACCAGGAGTTCGGCCACCCCGTCGAGTGCCGTCCGGACGGCCGCTTCACGGTACGGGTCCCGCTCGCCGACCTCGCCGGGATGGCGGCGGCGCCACCGGCCCCGCACCGGGCGCCGCGCGAGGTCGAGCCGGAGCCCGGCGGGCGGTGGCGGGCGCTGCTGGTCCTGGCCGACGGGGAGCGGGTGCCGCTCGCGGCGGCCGGGGAGTCGGTGCCGCCGGTCGTGGCCGACGCGGCGGGCGAGCTGGTGCTGGACCTGAGCGGGCAGCCGTTCGTGGACGGGGCCGTGTGGACGCCGGACGGTGCGCTGCGGGTGGAGGGGGTGACCGGCGCCGGTACGGGAGTGCGGCAGGACGAGGGACCGGACCGGCTCGTCCTGCGGCACGAGGGGCTGCGCGAGACGGTGTCGGTGCCCGTGACCTACGACGAGCGGCGTTCGGGGGTGCGGGCGGGAAGGAGCGCGGGGGCGCGCGGGACGGCGTACGGGGGGTGCCGCTTCTCCGCGTTCCTGGCGCCCTCGGTGGCCGCCGGGCTGCACGAGGGCCGCTGGGAGGCATATCTGGGCGGCCGGCCGGTCCGGGTGCTGACCGCGCTCGCCGCCCGGCTGCCGCTGCGCGGGAGCGTCCCGGTCGCGGCGGCGCCCGTGCCCGGCCGGGAGTTCGCCCTGGGCCGCCGGTTCGGCGACCGGCTGACCGTGCTGGCCGGGCCGGTGCTCGCGCCCGCCGAACGCGGTGGGTACCGCCGGGCCGAACTGCGCGGCAGGCACTACCCGGCCCGGCGCGCGATGCCGCTGCGGGACGCGGTCCTCTACACGGGCGGCGACTCACCGCGCGCCGTCCACGCCGAACTCCTGCGCCGGGGCGTGGAGTCGGAGCACCTCTGGGTCACCGACGGCGTCCACGGGCACGTCCCGTCCACCGCCGTCCCGGTCGTCGAGCACAGCGCCGCCTGGTACGAGGCGCTGGCGCGGTCCCGTCGCATCGTCACCGCCGACCAGCTGCCCGAGTGGTTCGAGCGGCGGCCCGGCCAGACGGTCGTGCAGACCTGGCACGGCACCCCGCTCGGCCGCTTCGGCACGGATCTGGACGGCACCCTGTACGCCGACCACCAGGAGCTCGCCACGCTGGCGCACCGCTCGGCCCAGTGGTCCGTCCTGGTCTCCCCCAGCCGCCACTCCACCCCGCTGCTGCGGCGCGCGCTCGGGTACGGGGGCGAGGTCCTGGAGGCCGGCTCCCCCGCCAACGACCTGCTCTTCTCGGCCGACCGCGCCAAGACCGCGGAGCGGGTACGACGCAGGCTCGGTATCCCGGACGGCCGCCGGATCGCGTTGTACGCGCCGACCTACCGAGACCAGCTGGCCCGTACCCCGGGCACCGACGGCGAGCGGCCCCGCTACCGCTGGGACCCGGCGCTCGACCCGGCGGCGCTGGCGCGGTCCGTCGGTGAGGCCCACACGGTGCTGGTGCGCCGCCATCCGCGGGTGTCCGGGAGCGTGCCCGAGCGGCCGGGCGTACGCGATGTGTCGGCGCACCCGGACACCGCGGAGCTGCTGCTGATCGCCGATGTGCTGATCACCGACTACGCGGGCCTGATGTTCGACTTCGCGCACACCGGACGCCCGATGCTCTTCCACACCTACGACCTGGCGCACTACCGCGACACGGTGCGCGGTTTCTGCCTGGACTTCGAGGCCCGGGCGCCGGGGCCGCTGCTCGCCCGCGCGGACGGCATCGCCGCGCTCCTGCGCGACGCCGACACCCTGACCGCCGCGGCGGCCCGGCACGCGGAGGCGTACGAGAGCTTCCGCCGGGACTTCTGCGACCTGGACGACGGCGGGGCGGCGGCCCGCGTCGCGGACCGGCTGCTGGCCGAGGGGCAGGGCCGGTCGTTCTGATCGGGCCCTGATCCGGACGAAGGACCCTAGCCCGCCTTGAGGGCGGCGACGGCGGAGGCCGCCAGGTCGTCCAGGTACCCCTTGGGCAGCGGGGCGCGGACGACGGCGAGCCGCCAGTAGAGCGGGCCGACGATCAGGTCCAGCGCCCGGTCCGGATCGCTGCCCCCGGGCAGCTCGCCGCGGGCCACCGCGTCCCGTACGACGACGGCGGCGATGCCCTGCTGCGGGTCCAGCAGGGCGGCCTTGATCGTGTCGGAGATCTCCGGATTGCGGGCCGCCTCGACCAGCAGGTCCGGGATGACCTGCGAGGCGACGGGGTGGCGCAGGGCGTAGGAGGCCAGTTCGAGCACGGCCCGGACGTCCCCGTACAGCGAACCGGTGGCCGGGGCCGGCATGCCCTGGACCGCGACGGCGGACACCAGGTCGAGGACCAGGGCCAGCTTGGACTTCCAGCGGCGGTACACGGCGGTCTTGCCGACGCCCGCGCGCCGTGCGATCCCCTCCATCGACATCCGGGCGAAGCCCACCGCGGCCAGCTCCTCGAAGACGGCGCCCCGAATCGCATCGGTGACGTCCTCGCGCAGCACGGCGGCTCCGGCGGGGACACGGCGGCGGGTTCCCGGGTCGGTGGTCATGGCCGAATCATAGTCCGTAGCGACGGAACGGTTGCGTTGCGACGTACATGCGTCCTACCCTCGGCGTTGCGACGATACGGTCCCGTTCCGTCGGCCGTCGCTCCCCTGCCCTCCCGTCGAAAGCGATCGTGGTGAGCCAGACAGCAACCCCGCCGGCCCCGGCCGACACCCCAGCCGGCGCGGCCCTCCCGGTGTACGCGCCGGGCGAGCTCGCCGCGCTCGCCGCCCGGCACGGACTGACGATGAGCGGGGCCCGGCCCTCGCTGGTGGCGTACGTCCGCCAGCTGTGGGGGCGCCGGCACTTCATCACGGCGTTCGCCACCGCCAAGCTGACCGCCCAGTACAGCCAGGCGAAACTGGGCCAGATCTGGCAGATCATGACGCCGCTGCTGAACGCGACGGTCTACTACTTCATCTTCGGTGTCCTGATGAACACCAAGCGCAACGTCGAGGACTTCGTGCCCTTCCTCGTCACCGGCGTCTTCATCTGGACCTTCACCAGCAGCTCGATCACCGCGGGCACCCGTGCGATCAGCGGCAACCTGGGGCTCGTCCGGGCGCTGCACTTCCCGCGCGCCTCGCTGCCGATCGCCCTGGCCCTGCAGCAGCTCCAGCAGCTGCTGTTCTCGCTGGGCGCGCTGGTGCTGATCCTGGTCGGGTTCGGGCAGTTCCCCAAGCCGTCCTGGCTGCTGGCGGTCCCCGCGCTGTTGCTCCAGGCGGTGTTCAACACCGGTGTCTCCATGGTGGTGGCGCGGCTGGCCGCCCGGACGCCCGACATCGCCCAGCTGACGCCGTTCGTCCTGCGCACCTGGATGTACGCGTCCGGGGTCATGTGGAGCGTGGACACCATGCTCAAGGGCGACCGGGTTCCGCACTTCGTGATGGTGATGCTGGAGTGCAATCCGGCCGCCGTCTTCATCGACCTGATGCGGTTCGCGCTCATCGACAGCTTCGGCGCGTCCCACCTCCCGCCGCACGTGTGGGCGATCGCCGCGGGCTGGGCGCTGGTGTGCGGCGCGGGCGGATTCGTGTACTTCTGGCAGGCGGAGGAGCGGTACGGACGTGGCTGATCACATGGCTGACATCGACGAGCGGGTCCCGACCGTCGTCGTGGACGACGTCCACATCACGTACAAGGTCAACGGCGCCCGCACCGGAAAGGGCAGCGCCACCTCGGCTCTCAGCCGGATCGTCTCGCGCCGGCAGGCCCCCGGGGTGCGCGAGGTGCACGCCGTGAAGGGGGTGAGCTTCGCCGCGTACAAGGGCGAGGCCATCGGCCTGATCGGCTCCAACGGCTCGGGGAAGTCGACCCTGCTCAAGGCCATCGCCGGTCTGCTGCCCGCCACGAAGGGCCGGGTGCACACCCAGGGCCAGCCCTCGCTGCTCGGGGTGAACGCCGCGCTGATGAGCGATCTGACCGGTGAGCGCAACGTGGTGCTCGGCGGTCTCGCGATGGGCATGACCCGCGCCCAGATCCGTGAGCGCTACCAGGGGATCGTCGACTTCTCCGGGATCAACGAGAAGGGCGACTTCATCACCCTGCCGATGCGTACGTACTCCTCCGGCATGGGCGCCCGGCTGCGCTTCTCCATCGCGGCCGCCAAGAGCCACGACGTCCTCCTCATCGACGAGGCGCTGTCCACCGGCGACGCCAGGTTCCAGCGGCGCAGCAAGGAGCGGATCATCGAGCTGCGCAAGGAGGCCGGCACGGTCTTCCTGGTCAGCCACAGCAACAAATCGATCACCGAGACCTGCGACCGGGCGATCTGGCTGGAGGCCGGGACGCTGCGGATGGACGGCCCGGCGGCCGAGGTCGTGGCGGCGTACGAGAAGTTCACCTCCGGCAAGAAGTAGGGCGTCGCGGCCGGGGCGAGATACGGCCGGGGCGATAAACTCCCCTGCCGCACCACGGGGTTGCGCTCGAACCGCTCAGGGGGGCACATGCAGGACGGTGTACCGGGACCGCTGCGGGCGGACGACCCGCGGGAGATCTCCGGCTACGTCCTGCGGGCCCGGGTGGGCGAGGGCGGGATGGGCACCGTCTATCTCTCGCACACCCCGGGCGGCCGGCCCGTCGCCCTGAAGGTGATCCGCCGGGAGTACGCGCGGGACGCGGAGTTCCGGGTGCGGTTCGCCCGCGAGGTGGCCGCGGCCCGCCGGGTCTCCGGGTACCACCTGCTGCCCGTCGTCGACCACGACACCGAGGGGCATCGGCCCTGGTTCGCCACCCACTACGTCCCCGGGCTGCCGCTGGACGCCGCGCTCGACGTGCACGGGCCGCTGCCGGTGGACACGGTGTTCCGGCTGACCGGCGCTCTCGCCGGCGCGCTGGACGCCGTCCATGCCGCCGGGGTCGTCCACCGGGACATCAAGCCCGGCAATCTGCTGCTCGCCGCCGACGGCCCCTGGCTGCTGGACTTCGGGATCGCGCGGGCGGCCGGCGCCCTGACCCTCACCACGGTGGGACGGCTCATCGGCAGCCCGAAGCACATGTCGCCCGAGCACGCGCTGGGCCGGGGCCTCACCCCCGCGTCCGATGTGTTCGCGCTCGGACTGCTGGCCGCCGAGGCCGCCACCGGGCAGCATCCGTACGGCCGGGGCCACGGTCTCGCCGTCGCCGCCCGGATCGCGGGCACCGACCGCGAACCCCCGCGCCTGGACCATCACCCGCAGCCGCTGCGGCAGTTGCTCGAAGTCTGTCTGGCCGCCCGGCCCGAGGAGCGCCCCGCCGCGCGCGAGGTCGCCGAAATGTGCCGGGAGGCGCTCGGCGGGGACGGCGGACGGGGGCCGGGGGACTTCGCCGGCTGGCTGCCGGACCCGGTGGCGTCGGCCGTGGCCCGGATCGGGACGGCGACGCGGCCCCGCCCGTCCTCGTACACCCCCACCTATGTGCCGACCGTGCGTGATCCGCCGGCCGCCGGCCGGCCGCGCCCGGTCCGCCGAAGCCCGGGCCCCTCACGGTGAATTGACGGTTCGCCACCTGTCGTAGGCTCCATCCCGGTCAGCATTCGGCCATGCGAGCGGGGGAGGCTCCCATCAGTACCGGCACGGGCGACATACTCACACCTCTGGGACCGGACGATCCGCGCGAGACCGCCGGCTACCGGCTGCTCGCCCGTATCGGCGAGGGCGGCATGGGGACCGTCTACCTCTCGCACACCCGCGGCGGCCAGGCCGTCGCGCTGAAGCTGATCCGCCGCGAGTTCGGCGACGATCCCGAGTTCCGCCGCCGGTTCGAGCAGGAGGTGCGGGCCGCCCGCCGGGTGCAGGGCTACCACCTGGTGCCGGTGGTCGACCACGACACCTCCGGTCAACAGCCCTGGCTCGCCTCGGCGTTCGTGCCAGGAATGTCGCTGCACACGGCGCTGACGGACCACGGGCCGCTGCCGCTGCCCACGGTCTTCCGGCTCGTCGGCTGCACGGCCCGGGCGCTCGCCGCCATCCACGCGGCGGGGGTCGTCCATCGCGATCTGAAGCCCGGCAACATCCTGCTCGGGGCGGACGGCCCGTACGTCATCGACTTCGGGATCGCCCGCGCCGCCGACGCCACCCAGCTCACCCGCAGCGGCGGACTGATCGGCACCCCGCAGTTCATGTCGCCCGAGCACGCCCTCGGCGAGCCGGTCGGACCGGCCACCGACGTCTTCTCGCTCGGCCTGATCGCGGCGCTCACGGCGACCGGCCGCCATCCGTACGGAACGGGCGGGGCGATGACCGTCGCCGCCCAGATCGCCAACACCGAGCACCGGCCGCCCCGGCTCGACGGCTACCCGCAGGAACTGCGCCCGCTGCTGGAACGCTGCCTGGCCGCCGATCCGCGGGAGCGCATCACCCCCGCCGAACTCGCCGCCCTGTGCGAGCGGTCGGCGGGCCGCCCGTTGAACGAATCGGCCGGCTGGCTGCCGGAGCCGCTCGCCGCGGAGATCGCCCGCCGCGAGCTTGCCGCGCAACGGCCCCCGAAGCCGGCGGACCCGCTGACGGGCCCGCCGTCGGTCCCCACGTACCCGTCGCCGGCCGGCACCATCGCCCCCGGCGACCCGGTGCCGCCGGGCACGCGTCCCGGATTCGCGACGCCCCCGCCCCACCAGCAGCCCACGCAGGCTTCGCCGCAGCCCGTTCACCCCACCATGCCGCCGCCGGTATTCGCCCCGGCTCCGGTCACCGCGCCCGCTCCGGAGCCCCGGAGGGCGGTGCGGGTCGCGGCGGCCGCCGGGGCCGCACTGCTGCTGGTCGCGGGGACATGGGTGATCGCCACTCACGGCGACGACAAGGGCGGCGACACCACGAACGCCGACGACAGGCACAGCGACCGGCCCTCGACGCCGGGCCCCGATCCGGAGGCAACGGACTCCGGATCGTCCGGGCCGCCCGCGCAGCAGAGCAGCTACAAGGTCATCTTCAAGGACCGGCCGTTCGCACTGCGGGCACCCGCCGAACCGAGCGTCATCGGAGTCGATCTCGACGAACCACGGGTCTCGGGCCCCGGCGAGTTCACCGACGGCGACGACGAACTGGAGCTGAGCGAGGTGTCGGGCGGCAGCTGGACCTTCCGTACGCCGATGGGCAAGAGCACCGGAGCCACCCCCGAACAGTGCCTCCAGGGCTCGCAGTCCGACGTGCTGCCGTCCGAGATCAGGGAGAAGGAACTCCAGCGCGGCCAGACGCTTCCCGTCGGCACCCGCCTGTGCACGGTGACGTCCGACGGCAATCTCGCCATGCTGAAGATCACCAAGGTGGAGAAGCGCGCCACCAACGATCTGCCGGACTACTTCACCGAACTCACCCTGTGGCAGCGGTAGGCGCACCGCTGCCACGGCTCCACAGCCGCAGCAGCACCCGCTCCTCCGGCTCCCCGCCCGCCAGCAGCGCCGCCGCCCGCGACCAGGTGGCGGCGGGCAGCCCATGAGCGGTGATCAGCCGGTGGAGCACGGATGAGGGGCCGGGCAGCATCAGCAGCTCGCCGAGCAGCCGGGCGTCGGCGGGCGGCGCGTCGGTGGCCAGGACCAGGTCGAGCGCGTCCGAGCCGAAGCGCTCCACCAGCGCCAGCCCGTCCTCGCCCGCCGCGAGCAGCCACGGGGTGAGCCGGCCGCTCTGCCCGCCGTGCCGCTCCCGCTGCTCCACCAGCAGCCGCAGCACCCGCTCCCCCGCCGGGCCGGCGAGCAGCGGCAGCCAGCGCGGGCCCCACGCGGTGAGGGCGTCGGCCGCGCCCGGCAGCCGTTGCTCGACGACGGCCGCGGTGACGGCGACGCGTGGCCCGAACCGGACTCCGGCGGTCAGTACGGCCTCCAGCGAGGGCGGTGCCAGCACTCCGGCGAGCGGGGCGAGCCCGGCGAGGGCGCGGCGCTGTTCGGGGCTGAGCCGCAGCCGGTCGGCGAACTGCTGGGCGATCACCCCGAGCCCTTCGCGCAGCAGGGTCCGCAGGGCCTCGCCCGGGTCCGGGGCGGCGAGGATCATCGGGAGTTCGCGACGGGCCCGCGGGTCGAGCACGGCTTCGGGCTCGGCGGCGTACAGCTCCAGGAGCGCGGCGCGCCGGCCCGGGCTGCCGAGTCCGGCCAGCAGGGGCAGCAGGGCGGGGGTGGCCAGCAGCGACTCCAGCGCGGGGGCGGCGGTGCCGGGCGCGCCCAGCACCGCCTCGGTGACCCGGCGCCCCAGCCCCGTGCCGTCCACCGCCCAGTCACGGATCTTGCCGGGGCGCTCCACCACATTGCCGACGATCCAGCCGAGCGCCTTGCCCCGGCCCAGTTGGAGCCGTGACCACTCGACGGCCGCCGCGGTGGCGAACGGGTCCGCCTGCTCGCTCTCGTAACCCCGCTCCTGGAAGGCGACGAGCACCTCGTCGAGCGGGCGCCGCACCCCCTGCGCGTATCCGCCGAGGGTGCTCATCGCCCGCTGGTCCAGGCCGAGTTCATGGGCGTGCCGGAGTCCCTCGGTGCCCAGTTCGGCGAGGGCGGCCGCCGGGTCGGGGAAGGCGGCGACGATCTCGGCGATGTCGAGGTCGCCCTGTTCGGCGAGCCAGCGGGCGGCGAGCTGCGGGTGTGCGCAGACGGTGGCCCAGTGCTCGGGACCGGTGCCGAGCAGGGCGCGTACCGCGTCGGGCCTCGGGACCTCGGCGTCGGCGGCGATCTGCAGCAGCACCCGCGCGTCGACGGCCCCTGCCCGGTCCTGGACGGCGATCTGGACCCAGCCCAGGCCCAGGGTGCCGAGATGTTCGGGCTGGCGCAGCCCGTCGAGGAGCATCCGCCACATCTGCGGGGTGTAGCGGCTGAGGAGGTCGAGGTCGTCGCCCTGGAGATGCGGGCCGAGCAGTCCGAGCAGCTCGGGGTCCTCCAGCCGGCCGGCGAGGAACTGGAGACTGGGCGCCGGGATCTCGGAGAGCACCGCGACGAGGGTGTCGTCCATCGAGGCGACGGCGGCGGCGAGCCTGGCCGGGTCGACCCCGGGGACGGCGGTGCACAGCCGTCCGTACAGTCCGACCCGGCGGATACCGGGGCGCTCGCGCAGGGCGTCCTCCATCGGCAGCGCGCCGGCCGCGACCGGGAGGTCCGGGTCGAAGACCGTCGCGAGCCGGGTGGCGACGGGGAGCAGTCGGCGGGCGGCCTCGTCGTAGAGGTCCTCGGCGGCCGGGCCCAGCAGCGCGGACATCAGGCAGTCGCGGAAGACGGAGCCGGGGACACCCGACAGGGCGGCGACCAGGCGCCGCATCCGGGCCTCGTCGAGCAGCCGGTTCTGCTTGCGCATGCCGGGGGCGTTCTGCCGGGCGCGCACCGCGACGAGCAGTTCGGTGTTGGTGCCGAAGCAGTCGGTCATCTGGTCCAGGAGCTTGCCGCGCTGGCGGGGCGGCATCTGGTCGGCGCCGCCCAGCGCCAGGGTCCAGCCCGCCGCGAAGGTCCGCCGCCGCATCGCCTGGCCGCCGACGCCGCCGAGGAGTTCGGCGGAGTAGGCGTCCATGTCCCGGTCGGTGAGGTAGGGCAGCTGGTCGGCGGGGCGGCCCGCGATGCGCGGCACGGCGCCCGCGAGGTCGTCCGGGTCGACGCGCTGGGCGCGCCCGCCGCGCACCGCCTCGATCCGCCTCAGGTCCTCACCCCCGATCCGGCCCGCGACGACGAGCCGGGCCCGGGGCGCGGCGGCGGCGGCCCGGCAGACCTGGGCGGCGAAGTCCTTGGGTTCCAGCAGCACCCAGCCGGCGCCGGAGAGCAGGGTGGCGGTGCGGGTGCCCAGGCGCCGCTGCTCGAACGCGGCGAGCGCGATCACCTTGGGCCCGTGGTCGTGCAGCAGGCCCAGACGCAGCACCTCGGGGTTGATGTCGAGCCGGTCACCGCCGCCGGAGCCCTGGGCGGCGTCGTCGTACACCAGCAGCGCCTCGGCCTCGGCGAAGTCGCGCAGGGCACGGGCCTCCTCCTCGTTCCGGGCGGCGCGGGCCAGGGTGGCGGCGAGGTGTCCGGGGCGCAGCGCGGGCACCCGCTGGAATCCGGCGGCCGACAGATAGCCGCCGAGGTCGGCGGGGCCGTGCACCGGTCCCCAGGCGGCGGGCGGCAGTCCGCAGGCCATCCAGCCCGCCAGCCGGGTCAGGGCGCGCAGCTGCACCTCCCGCCAGCGCACCGCGAGGTCCTGGCCGGTGGCGGAGGCGGGCGGCAGGTCCTCGCCGAGGAGCAACGAGCTGGGCAGCGACATGCCCTGCGGCCCCGGCATCCGGCCCTCGGACGGTACGTAGCCGTGCCGGCCGAGGCCGACGAGGGCGAGCGAGCCGGAGTTGAGGACGAGATGGTCCGGGGAGAGCTCCAGCGGGGTGAATCCGACGCCCGCCATGTCGTCCAGGGCGCGGCCCAGCGGGACGAGGGTGTGCAGGGCCTCGGCGGGGGTCCAGCGGTGGCCGGCGGCGAGCATGGTGTCGAGGTCGTCGCGCTCGCGCAGCGCGTGCAGCGGTACGGAGGAGGCGCCGGGCGACCAGGCGGTGACGAGGGCGGGCGGCAGCTCGGGGTGGTCGACGATGTCCAGGAGGGCGGGGGTGACGGGGCTGCCGGCCGCGAGGAGCGCCGCGGCCCGGCCGCGTTGCCTGCGGTTGGGGAAGACCCGCAGCGCACCGTACGCGTCGGCGTCCTCGTCCTTCACCAGCCGGGTGGCCCGGACGGCGGCGGCGCCCGAGGAACGCAGATGGCCGGGGCGCAGCTGGACGGTGTGCGGCTCCCAGACCCGCCCGGAGCGGCCGGGGACGCGGGTGAGCAACCCGGTGAGCGTGGGGTTGGCTCCGGGACGGCGGGACGGCGCGGCTTCCTGCCGGTGCGTCGCGTCTCCCTGCTGGTTCATCGGGGCTCTCCCAGGGTGCGGAGTGCGGACTTCAGGGCCGTGGCGCTGCGGGCGCGGGCGAGGTCGGTCCGGACCCGGTCGACGGTGGCCAGCCGGAATTTCTTCGCCGACAGGCAGGTGGTGAGGGCGTTGGTGAGGATCGGCCCGTAGCGCAGATTGGCGATGAAACGGCGGGCCGGGGCGCTGACGTCGAAGTCCTCCGCGTACAGCTCGCGGGCCTGACGGTCGGTGAGTCTGCGCAGCGCGGCGGCGTGGGCGAGGGTGGCACCGAGCATGTAGATGTCGAACCGCTCCGAGGCCGGGGCGAGTTCGGAGGGCTCGTCGGTGCCTTCGGCGGCGGGCGGGGCATAGGCGCTGGTGGTGGTGCGGATGCGGTCGCCGATCTGGACGGCGGCGTCGTAGTCGATGAGCACGTACCGGGCGGGCGGGCCGAGGACGAGGATGTTCTCCGGTTTGATGTCGGCGTGGATCCAGCCCTTGGCGTGCTCGTCCCCGTGGTGCCGGTCGGCGTGGAGCGCGGCGAGGGTGTTGCACAACTGCTCTGCCAGGTCCAGGAGTTGGTCGGGCTTGAATCGGCGGTGCGAGGCGGCCCGGTCGTCGATCTCCGCCTGGAGGGTGCGCGAGACGCCGCCGTGGTGGCCGATGAACTGCTGCACGAGGAAGCTCTCGTACGGCACGTCGCCGCCGCCCGGTGCGCCGTGCCTGCCGTCGGCGAGCAGGGAGGGCGAGGGCTGGGACTCGACGCTGATCACGACCGGGCACTGCTGGGTGAGCTGCGCGGCCTGCCGGGCGGCCCGCAGTCCCTGGTCGCGCTGTTTCTTCTGCTCGCCCAGCGCGCCATGGACACTGCGCGGGTCGTCGAGGTCGGACTGCGACCACCACATGCCCTTGATCACCACGTCGCCGCCGGACCAGCGGTCCTCGGCGAGTACGGCGTAGCCCTGGCCGGCTCCGGCGAGCAGGTGCAGGGTGCGGAAGCGGCCGTCCTCGCCGTAGCTCCCGGGGAGCCAGGCCAGCCGGGGCGAGCCCAGGGCGTCGGGGTGCTCGGCGTGCACCCAGCCGGGCTGGAAATCGGTCATCCGGTGTACTCGCTTCCGGGCTCGTCACCGGCCCGGGCCCCGCTGCTGATGCGCAGCCGTACGGTGCCGGGGCCCAGGTGGAGTTCGTCGCCGTCCTCCAGCGCGTACGGCGTCCCGGCGGCCAGCCGGGCGGTGCGGGGCAGTCCCTCGAAGTCCAGCTCGGGGTTGAGGAAGGAGGCGTTGTTCTCGGGGAGGTGCTCGGCGAGCGGTCTGCCGTCGTCGTCGAGGGAGATCCGCAGATGGGCCCGGCTGATCTCGGCCGCCCGGTCGGCGCCGAGCCCTTCGGTGACATCGGTGGTCCCGGGGCGGCTGCGGGAGGCCCGGCCCAGTGTCAGCCCCTGCGGCCCCACGGCGACCGTGGCGCGGACGGTGTAGCCGTGCTGGACGGTGACCAGGACGGGCCCGGCGTCCACCCCCTCGGGCACCGGCGGTTCGACGACCTCGACCGCCTCGTAGCCGCAGGAGCGGCAGAACCAGCGGTTGCCGTCCTTGTTGACCTGGCGCGGCAGCAGCACCGTGCCGCGGCGCAGACAGGTGCCCGCCGGGTCGGTGCAGCGGAAGCGTTCCTCGGCGTCCTCGCGCAGCAGCCCGGCCTTGTCGAGCTTGTGGAGCCGGTCGCGCTCGATCTCCTCGTCGGTGGCGATCCCGAGGTGGCGCGGGCTGAGCAGGACCCGGCCGTGCACCCGCCGCGCCGACCAGACCCGGGAGTTGTTGCCCTGCAGCCAGGCGTGCTCGCGGCGGGCGAAGCGGAAGTTGTCGCTGGAGACGATCGCGGCCCCGAACCGCGCGGCGAGCGCGAGGATCCGGTCGTCCGCGTCCCCCTGGTGGACTTCGAGCCACTGCTCGCGCTCGGCCTGCCGCACCAGGTGCTGTTCGTCGAGGAACGGGCGGACGGTGGCGTCGAGCACGGCGATCGCGGTGGCGCCCGGGTGGTCGCGCAGCCAGGCGTCCCGCACCTCGACGACCCGGGAGAAGGGCCAGGGCCGCTTCCTGGTCGCGGCGACGTTCGAGGCGTCGATGATGACGCCGGGCACACTCACCGCGGGCCCCGGCCGGGCGGCGGTCCGGTGGGGGCGCCGGGCGGAAGGGTGGGCGGGGGGCCGTACGTACCGCTGCTGCCGTACGCATCGCTTCCGTGGCCGCCGCTGCTGTACGTACCGCTGTCGTACGCGCCACCGCTGTACGTGCCGCCGCTGTGCGCGCTGCTTCCGTACGTGGTCCCGAACCGGCCCTCGTCGTCGTCATCGTCGTCGTCCAGGCTCTGCTGCCTGCGCCGGGCCCGGATCTCGTCCGGTGTCTCGACCGGGATCTGCTGGAACCAGTCCCGCTTGGACTTCGTGGAGCTGCGGCTGGAGGCCGCCCGTGCCTCGTTGGCCACGTCCTTCGGGTCGAGCCCGTCCCGCAGGCCGCCGCCGGCCCGCTGGTAGGCGGCGGCCAGGTCGGGGTCGGGGATGCGCCGGGCGCGCTCCACGCCCTCCTGGTAGATCCGCTCACGCTCGGCCTTCGAGGCTGCCGCCGCGATCCGGCCGCTGATCTCCCGGTCCAGTTCGATGGCGTCGATCTGCCGCTTGAGGTCGGGCTGCAGGATCGGCGACATGGGGTTGTCGACCGTGCGCAGCGCTATCTGGCCGGGCGCGAGCTGCCGGGCGTCGCGTCCCGTTCCGATGGAGCCGGTCGCCTTCAGGACGGGCATCGGACCGGCGCTGATCCGCTCGGGCGCACGCAGCTTCAGCGCGTACAGCGGCTGCCCCTCCTCTCCCGCTCCGATCGCGCCGAGCTTCAGCCGCACCCGGCTGGGCCGCCGCCCCCCGCCGTCCGCGAGCGCGCCGTCGACCCGGCGGCGGGTCGGGTCGATCTGGTAGACGCCGAGCACGGGGAAGTTCGGGTTGATCTCCAGGGAGAGTTCGCCGCTGCCCGCCACCACGTCCCTGCCGAAGGCCGCGAACCTGGCCGTGATCTGCTTCATCGCCTCGGCCGCGCCCGCGCGGGAGGCGACGTGCTCGGGCAGCCCGGTCGGCGCGAGGCGTTCGAGGAGCCCGAAGTCGGCGCCCGCGCCGATGCCGATCACATCGGTGTGCAGCTCGCGGTCGGCGGCGCCGCGCGCGAGGGCGGCGAGCCGGCCCGGGTCGGTCTCGCCGAAGTTCGGAATGCCGTCGCTGAACAGCACCACGCGGCGCGAGGCGGCCCGCTGCTGGTCGAGCTGCTGGTACGCGCGTTGCAGCGCGCCCTCGATGTTGGTCCAGCGGCGCTCGTCCTCGATGTTGCCGTTCCACCGGCCGCGGCGCTGGAGCTCCCCCGCCGTGCCGGAGAAGCGCAGTCCGGTGTTCTGCGCGAAGGTCAGGACATCGACGTGGGCACCGCGCGGCAGCGCGGCGACCAGCTCCCGCACCCCGGCCTCGGCGACCTGTTTGCGGCTCGGGTCGTCGGGGTTGCCCGGGTCGGCGAACTCGTCGGTGCTCGAATCGGCCCTGATCTCCATGGAGTAGCTGTCGTCGATGGCGATGACATAGGCGACGCCCTCGACGACACGGTCGCCGCGGCCCAGCTCGCGCGGGGCGATCAGGACGGTGAACTCCTCGCCGAGGTGCACCTCCTGCCGGTCCGCGGTGATCTTGATGTCCTCGGTGGTCATCGGTCCTTCGCCTCCCCCACCGCGCACACCAGCGCGGTCGCGTTGTCCCAGCCGCCGAGTGCCTCGGCCCTTTGCACCAGCGCGGCGGCGAGCGCGGGTGCGGTCGGTCTGCCGGACGCGTCGAGCTGCGCGGTCAGTTCCGCGAGCACGGCGCCGAACCACCGGTCCCGCTCCGGCTCGGTCGCCCCGTCCGAGGCGAGCAGCAGCAGATCCCCGGGGGCGACCCGGAACGTCCGGTGGGCCCAGCGGGCCGTCCCGCCGCCGAGGAAGGAGACCAGCTGCGACTCCTCGCCCTCGGCATCGGCGGTGACCCGCAGCCGCTCCGCGAACCCGGTGTGGGCCGGGGTCACCTTCCACGCGGCGTACGGGATCTCACCCGCGGGTACGCGTACGGGCCGGATCAGCCAGGCCTCGGTGTCGCCCACCGACACCACGGACGCCGTGCCGTCGGGCCGTACGGTGGCGAGGACCGCGGCCGCGCTGCCGACGGTGGTGGCCCGTCCGACGGCGGCGTCCAGCTCGGCGATCAGCTCGGCGGGCGATTCGGCTCCGGCGAAGGCATCGGTGCCGGGGTCGACGAGGGTGTCGTCCGGGGGAGCGTCCCCTGTGGCCGCCTCCTCCAGCCGCCACCGCCGTACCGCCTGTTCCAGCGCCGCGCGTGCGGCCGTGCCGCCCGAGCCGTCGCCGTCGCCGGTCACGCCGTCGAAGACCGCGCACCGCAGCACCCCGCTCGGCCCGGTCAGCGCGCCCGCGGTGTCCTCGTTGTCGGTGGCCGGATCGCCCTTGGCCTTCCGCGAGCCGACCGCGCTCTCCCGGTAGCAGAGCGTGGACACCCCGCCGGGCGCACGCCGGTCGAGCGCCTCGTGCAGCGGCGCGAGCCCGGCGGCGACACCGTTGCGCAGTTCGTTCCCGAGGAGCCGGCGGCAGACCGCGTCCAGCCCCGGCGGGAAGTTCCCCGCGAACACGTCGAGCATCTGGAGCGCGTCCCGCAGGTCCAGGCACGGCCGTTCGGCGACGGCGTCCACCAGGGCCCTGACCAGCGCTCGCCGGTCCCGCAGTTGCGGCGCCCCGTGCGGTGCGCCTTCCCTGCGCTCGCGCGGGCGGATCCGCCCGTCGAGGTCGTACCGGGGCAGCGCGGCCACCTGCCACCCCTCGTACGCGTCATGCCGCACGGACTCGGCGACCAGGCTTCCGGGCCCCGCCAGATCGAGCGCCGCGTCCACCGCCCGCCACAGTCCGGGCAGGGCCTCGACGAGCTCCTCGCGGTCCAGGCTGTGCGCCTCGACCACGCTGTCGCGGAGGGTCGGGGCCAGCGCCTGCGGCCATTCCACTCTGATCTCCGGCAGCGCGACCGCGCCGGACTCCGTCGCGCCTGCGGGCAGTTCCACGCTCATGTCCCCCTCTGGCCCCCTTGGTCACTCCCGCCGCCGGCGCGCCGACGGCGGTCCAGTACATGCCGCAGGACGCCCGCCTGCTCCGCCCTCGCCAGCTCCCCGCTCAGCCGGGCGACCTCCGCCTCGGCCCGCTGGGCGCGCTCCTGCCACTGCCACACCGCCCGGGCGACCTCGTCACGCGCCGCCCCGATCCGCTGCTCGGCATACTCCTGGGCGCGCTGCGCGGCCTCCTGCGCCCGCTGCTCGTGCCGGGCCGCCCGCTGTTCGGCGGCCTCGGCCCGCTCCCGCAACTCCGCTTTGGCGTCGGCGAGTTCCCGCTCGGCGCGCCGGGCATCGGCCTCGGCACCGGCCCGGACCCGGGCGCGCTCCTCCGCCTGCGCGCGGTGCAGCAACGCGTCGAGATCGGGGCCCTGCCCGACCGGGAACACCCCGGCCCTTTCGGGGGCGGCGGCGCTGTACGGCTCGGGGTCCGCGTACAGCTCGGCCACGGGGGTCGCGGTCCCGACGGGCGGCTCGGCGAGCGCCAGCGGTACGAGCCGTACGGTGAGCGCGGCCGGATCGACCACCGTCACCGGCCGCCAGCCGCCGAACCCGTCCGCGGCCGCTTCCCCGTCCCCGTCGTCCTCCCGCACCACGGCCACCCGGCAGCCCGAGCCGAGCACCGCCTGTGCCCCGTCGACCTGCGCCCACAGGGTCTCGCCGGCGGTCAGCAGCGAGGCGGCGACCTCCGGGGAGGGGACCGGAACCCCGTACGGTCGCGGTGTGGCCGGTGGCACGGAGGGCGGTGGCGGCGGTGCGCCTCCTGTCGCCGGTGCCTCGTCGGCGAAGCTGCCCCAGCCGTCGTCGACGGCGCCCGCCCCGGACGGGGGGTGGTCGGGCGGTGGCGGCGGAGACTGCCCCGAGGGCGTCTCGTCGATGAACGAACCCCACTCCGACACGCAAACGCCCCCACGTTCTCGTCCCTGCCGTCCCACGGGGCGCCCGCTGCCGCTTCCCTGCCGGAACTCCGGGGCCACCGAGGACGTCAATATAGTTGCACCGCAACGGGATTCACATGCCGTCGGCTCCCGTTCAGGCACTTCCGGGAAGGCGACCTCCGATGGAAGACCACCTCACCACGGACTTCGGCGAAGCCTGCTTCCTGGTGGATCTGTCCAACGTCGTGCGCAACCGCACGCTGGGCGAGCCCGGTGGCCGCTCGCTGCGGCGGCTGCGGCTCCTCGTGGAAGCCGCGAAGGAGCTCGCCCGGGATCCGGACGTCAAGCTGTATCTGGTCGCCGACGCCAGCCTGCGGCTCGGCGGACGGCGGGAGTTCACCGATCCCGCCGACATCCGGCTGCTCGGCCGCTGGGTGGAGCGCGGCCTCGTCGAGGAGCTGCCGGACGCCGACGACCGCCTGCTCGAACTGTGCGCGTACACCGGCATCCCCGTCATCACCGGCGACCGTTTCCGCGGCCACCGCGAGTCGCACCCCTGGCTCCAGGGCAATACGGACGACTTCCTGAAGCCGGTCCCGGCCCGTGGCGGCACGGTCGGGCTGGTCCCCGTCGACATGGAGGTGGCCAGCGCGCTGGACATCTCCAGGAAGATGGAGGAGGACGTACTGAAGAAGATGGGACTGCTGGGCCCGCACCGCACCCCCCGCTTCGACGTGGTCAGCCGCAACTGGCGCTGCGAGGACCGGCGTTGCACCCTCTACGACACCCACCGGGGTACCGCCGCCCTGCTGCCGCGCGTCATCAGGGGCGTGCCCCACTGCCAGAGCCACGGCACCCCGCTGGCCGACGACGGTCCGCGCACCGGCACCGTCCAGCTCAAGCTCCTGGTGGAGGGCGACGTGAAGGCCCGCTTCACCCTGGAGGACGGTACGCGGGTCACGGTGGGCAGGGCGCCCGGCGAGGGCGGCATAGCCCTGCACGGCCTGGTCCCGGAGCACCGCACCGCCGGTCTCAGCCGCGCCCATGTCGAGCTGCGGGTGACCGGCGGCATCGTCCACGTACGCGACCACAGCACCTACGGCACCCGGTGGCGTGCGACGGCCGGAAAGTCCGGGCCGGGCCCGTGGAAGAGGCTCGGCAGGGCCGAGCGGCAGTATCACGGCGGGGACGAGCTCGAACTGGTCGAGGGCGTGGTCCTGGCCCGCAGCGGCCGCCGCTTCCCGACCGAGCTGGCCCAGGAATGGCAGCGCCGCCGGACGCCCCCGCCGGACGCGGCGGGCGAGACCCGCATGTACTGACGCGGGGCCGCGCGCCCCCGGCAACGCGAAGGGGAGACGGCCACCGGAGAACCCGGCGACCGCCTCCCCTCCCTACCGGCCAGGACCTCTCATCCGGATCATGCCGGGCTCACGGGGTCCGGCACGCACGCTCGCCGCGTTGTCGTCGGTCGCCGACGCTCCGCGTCGACTCCCTCCTCCGCCCTGCGATCGCACGCACCGGACCCCGCTCCCTGATCCGGCCCGATCCGGACGAAAGACCCTAGGCGTGCGTGCGGAGCAGCGTGCGCATCGTCCTCATCGCGACCGACAGGTTCGCCAGGTCGAAGGCGTCCGAGCCCTGGATCTCATCGAGGGTGGAGCGGGACCGCGTCAGGATCGCCGCGTTCTTCTCCTCCCAGGCCTGGAACCGCTCCTGGGGCGTCGAGGTGCCGTTGCCCACCGCCAGCACGTCCGCGGTGAGCGCGGCGTGCGCGGCGTACAGGTCCTCGCGGATGGAGGCGCGGGCCATGGACTGCCAGCGGTCGGCCCGCGGCAGCTCGATGATCCGGTCCATCAGCTGGGTGATGCCCAGCCGGTCCGCGAGGTCGTAGTACACCTCGGCGACGGAGAGCGGGTCCTTCCCCGTGCGCTCCGCGATCGCCACGATGTCCAGCGCCGGGAAGGCGGAGGAGAATCCGGCGACCCGCTGGGCCAGCTCGCCCGGCACGCCCGCCTCGGTGAGCTCGTCCAGGATCGACTGGTACCACTCCAGGTCGGCGCCCATCAGCATCTTGGGCAGTTCGGCCCAGACCTGGTCGACGCCCGCCTTGAAGAAGTCGATCGTCGCGGCGATCTCCAGCGGCTGCGGCCGGTTGCCGAGCAGCCAGCGCGAACCGCGCTCGACGAGCCGGCGCGAATGCAGCCGGATCCGGGTCTGCACATCGGCGGCGACCTTGTTGTCGAGCGCCTCGACGGCGTCCCACACCTGGCCGAGACCGAAGATCTCGCGGGCCACGAACTGCGCCCGCACGATCTCCTCGATCGAGGCGCCGGTCTCCTCCCGCAGCCGGTGCAGGAAGGTCGAACCACCGCTGTTCACGGTGTCGTTGACCAGGACCGTGGTGATGATCTCGCGCCGCAGCGCGTGCCCGTCGACCGCCTCGGGGAACTGCTCGCGCAGCTGCTCCGGGAAGTAGGCGTGCAGCAGCTTCTGCAGGTGCGGGTCGTCCGGCAGGCTGGTCCGGATCAGCTCCCGGGCCGAGGTGATCTTCGTGTACGCGAGCAGCACGGCCAGCTCGGGCTGGCTGAGCCCCTTGCCGGCGTTGAGCAGCTCACGGATCTGGCGGTCGTTGGGCAGGAACTCCAGACCGCGGTCGAGGTCACCGTCCCGGCCCAGCCGGCGCATGAAGCGCTGGTGGGCGTGGAGCAGCGAGGGGGACTGGGCGGTGGCGTTGGCGAGCGCGACGTTCTGCGCGTAGTTGTTGCGCAGCACCAGACGGCCGATCTCGTCGGTCATCTCGGCAAGCAGCTTGTTGCGCTGCTTGACGGTCATGTCGCCGTCCCGGACCAGGCCGTTGAGCAGGATCTTGATGTTCACCTCGTGGTCGGAGGTGTCCACCCCGGCGCTGTTGTCGATCGCGTCGGTGTTGATGTGGCCGCCGCCCCGGGCGAACTCGATCCGGCCGAGCTGGGTGGCACCGAGGTTGCCGCCCTCGCCGACGACCTTGGCCCGCAGGTCCTCGCCGTTGACCCGGATCGCGTCGTTGGCCTTGTCGCCGACGTCCGCGTTCGACTCGGCGGAGGACTTGATGTACGTGCCGATGCCGCCGTTCCACAGCAGGTCCACGGGGGCCTTGAGGATGGTCTGCATCAGGTCGGCGGGCGTCATCTTGGTGACACCCGGCTCGATGCCGAGCGCCTCGCGGATGTGCGCGTTGATCGGGATGGACTTGGCGCTGCGCGGGTGGACACCGCCGCCCGCGGAGAGCAGGTCCTTGTTGTAGTCGGCCCAGGAGCTGCGGGGCAGCTCGAACAGACGGCGGCGCTCGGCGTACGAGCTGGCGGCGTCCGGGGACGGGTCGATGAAGATGTGCCGGTGGTCGAAGGCCGCGACGAGCCGGATGTGCTCGGAGAGCAGCATGCCGTTGCCGAACACGTCACCGGACATGTCGCCGACGCCGACGACGGTGAAGTCCTCGGTCTGGGTGTCGTGGCCCAGCTCGCGGAAGTGCCGCTTGACGGACTCCCAGGCACCGCGGGCGGTGATGCCCATGCCCTTGTGGTCGTAGCCCGCGGAGCCGCCGGAGGCGAAGGCGTCGCCGAGCCAGAAGCCGTACCCGACGGCGACCTCGTTGGCGATGTCGGAGAAGCTCGCGGTGCCCTTGTCGGCGGCGACGACCAGGTAGGTGTCGTCCTCGTCGTGCCGGACGACGTCCGTGGGCGGCACGACCTCGCCGGCCACCATGTTGTCGGTGATGTCGAGCAGCGCCGAGATGAAGGTGCGGTACGAGGCGATGCCCTCCGCCATCCAGGCGTCACGGTCGGCGGCCGGGTCCGGGAGCTGCTTGGCGACGAAGCCGCCCTTGGCGCCGACCGGCACGATGACGGTGTTCTTCACCATCTGCGCCTTGACCAGGCCGAGGATCTCCGTACGGAAGTCCTCGCGCCGGTCCGACCAGCGCAGACCGCCTCGGGCGACCTTGCCGAAGCGCAGGTGCACGCCCTCGACGCGCGGCGAGTAGACCCAGATCTCGAAGGCCGGGCGGGGCGCCGGCAGGTCCGGGATGGACTGCGGGTCGAACTTCATCGAGACGTAGCCGTGCGGCTTGCCGCTGTCCGCGCGCTGGAAGAAGTTGGTGCGCAGGGTGGCCTTGATGACGGTGAGGAAGGACCGCAGGATGCGGTCCTCGTCGAGCGAGGCGACCTGGTCCAGGGCACCGTCGAGCTCTTCGAGGAGGCCGTCGATCAGCTCGGTGCCCGCGTGCTGCCGCTCCGGGGACATCCGGGCCTCGAAGAGGGAGACCAGCAGCCGGGTGGTGTGGACGTTGTTGCGGAGCGTGCTCTCCATGTAGTCCTGGCTGAACGTCGACCCGGCCTGGCGCAAGTACTTCGCGTAGGCGCGCAGCACCATCGCCTGGCGCCAGCTCAGACCGGCGCCCAGCACCAGCGAGTTGAAGCCGTCGTTCTCGGCCTCACCGGTCCACACGGCGGCGAAGGCGTCCTGGAAGCGGTCGCGGGCGTCGTCGGCGAGGTAGTTGCCGTTGCCGTTGGTCTGCGGCATCCGGAGCCCGAAGTCGTAGATCCAGGCGTGCGTACGGTCCGCGCAGCGCAGCTCGTACGGACGCTCGTCGACGACCTCGACGCCGAGCCGCTGGAGCGCCGGGAGCACGGCGGAGAGGGAGACCTGCTCGCCGGTCCGGTAGATCTTGAAGCGGCGCTCGCCGGGGGCGGCGCCGACCGGCTCGTACAGGCTGAGGGCGAAGTCGGTCTCGTCCTGCTTGAGCGCTTCGAGGTGGACCAGGTCGGCCACGGCGGAGCGCGGCGTGTGGTCGGCCTTGTAGCCCTCGGGGAAGGAGTGGCCGTACTGGCGCAGCAGCTCGGCGGCGCGTTCCTCGCCGCACTCGGCGCCCAGGGCCTCCTGGAAGCCGTCGGCCCAGGAGCGGGCGGCCTCGACGAGGCGGGCCTCGATGCGGTCGGCCTCGGCGTCGGTGAGGTCGGGCAGCTCGGTGCCGGGCGCGACGCGGACGACGAAGTGCAGCCGGGAGAGGATCGACTCGGTGTTCCAGGCGGTGAAGTCGACGCTGGTGCCGCCCAGCTCCTCCTTGAGGATGTCGATCAGACGCAGCCGCACACCGGTGGTGTAGCGGTCGCGCGGCAGGTAGACGATCGCGGAGTAGTAGCGCCCGTACTCGTCCTGGCGCAGGTAGAGCCGCAGCCGGCGGCGCTCCTGGAGGTACAGCACGGAGGTGACGACGGAGCGCAGCTGGTCGACGGGCGTCTGGAAGAGCTCGTCGCGCGGGTACGTCTCCAGGATCTGCAGCAGGTCGCGGCCGTCGTGGCTGTTGGGCGAGAAGCCCGCGCCCTCCAGCACCTCGGCGACCTTGCGGCGGATGACGGGCACCCGGCGCACGGACTCGGTGTAGGCGGCGGAGGAGAACAGTCCGAGGAAGCGGCGCTCACCGACGACGTTGCCGTCCGCGTCGAACTTCTTCACGCCGACGTAGTCGAGGTAGCTGGGGCGGTGGACGGTCGAGCGGCTGTTGGCCTTGGTGAGGACGAGGAGCTTGCGCTCGCGGGCCTTGGCCCGGGCGTCGGCGGGCAGCCGGTCGAAGGACGGGCTGACGGGGTGCGCCTCGTCGACGCTGTGGTGCGGGTCGGAGCGCAGGATGCCGAGGCCGGTGCCCGGGACGGCGGCCAGCGAGTCGCCGTCCTTCAGCTCGTACTCGCGGTAGCCGAGGAAGGTGAAGTGGTCGGCGGCGAGCCAGCGCAGCAGCTCCCTGGCCTCGTTCACCTCTTCGTCGCCGAGGCCGTCGAGCGGCTCGCCGGGCAGGTCGTCGCCGATGCGCAGCGCGGCCTCGCGCATCTTGTCCCAGTCCTCGACGGTCTCCCGTACGTCGGACAGCACGCGCAGCAGGTCGGCGGCGATCTGCTGGAGGTCGGCGCGGTCGGTCTCGCGGTCGATCTCGACGTGGATCCAGGACTCGATGAGCGCGTCGTGCGGCAGCTCGCTCTTCTTGTCCTCGGCGCTCTTGCGGCCTGCGGCGATGCCGTTGCCCTCGGCGAGGACCTCGATGAGCTTGCCGGTCACGTCGCGGCGTACGACGACCTGCGGGTGGATCACGACATGGATGCCGCGCCCCTGCCGGGACAGCTCATTGGTGACGGAGTCGACCAGGAACGGCATGTCGTCGGTGACGACCTCGACGACGGTGTGGCTGCACGTCCAGCCGTTCTCCTCGACGGTCGGGGTGTGCACCCGGACGTTCGCCGTGCCCTGCGGGCGCGTCTCGGCGAGCCGGTAGTGGGAGGAGGCAGCACCGAAGACGTCCACCGGGTCGCGGCCCGCGATGTCCTCCGGAGCGGTGTGCAGGTAGTAGCGCTGGAGGTAGGAGAGGAGCACGTCCTGTCCGGGACGCTCCTGCTCGGCCCCGGCGGCCGCAACACGCACCCGGGAGGTACCTCCCGGGCCACCGACACCACCGCCCGGGCTGTTGTCAGCTACCTTGGCGGCCCGTGCGAGCAGCTCGGCCTTGGCTTCGTCCAGCTTGGTCTGCATGTCCTCTGGCTCCTGTCGCGCGCCGTTGCGAGACGTAGGTGAAAAAGACGACGTACCGCCACGACACGGGGTTTCCGGTCTGAGTCGACGCTATGCCGCTATGAGAGACGCCCGGGACCATATTGGCCATTTTTGGCAGTCGGTCCGGGCTGCGGGAATCAGCGAAGGCCCGGGTGCGGTGGCACTCCGGGCGCAGGCCGGGGGCTTCACTGCCCCCGAGGCGTATCGCGCTGATCACGGGGTCCAGGCTATATCGCCCGCCCCCGTGACCGTCACGAGCCGTTTGTGTAAAAAGATGAGCCCGAACTTTGACACTCTGGACAGCGCGCGGGTCCGTATTGCCGCACTCTGGTAGCGGAACAGGCCGACGAACCGTGGGAGCCCCGCCATGGCACCGAAGATCCTGATCGTCACCGGCGACGCCGCCGAGTCCCTGGAGGTCCTCTATCCCTATCAGCGGCTGCGCGAAGAGGGGTACGAGGTCCATATCGCGGCCCCCGCCCGCAAGACGCTCCGCTTCGTGGTCCACGACTTCGAGCCCGGCTTCGACACGTACACCGAGAAGCCCGGGTACACCTGGCCCGCCGACCTGGCCTTCTCCGAGGTCGACCCCGGGGACTACGTGGCGCTGGTCGTCCCCGGCGGCCGGGCGCCCGAGTACCTGCGCAACGACCCCGAGCTGCGCAAGCTCCTCAAGGCCTTCTTCGACTCGGACCGGCCGGTGGCCCAGATCTGCCACGGCCCGCTGATGACGGCGGCGGTCGGCGCGCTGGCCGGCCGGCATGTCACCGCCTATCCCGCGCTGGAACTCGACATGCAGACGGCGGGCGCCACCTTCGAGGACCACGAGGCGGTGGTCGACGGCACCCTGGTCTCGGCCCGGGCGTGGCCGGACCACTCGGCGTGGATGCGCGAATTCCTGAAGATCCTCCGCACGAAGGCCCCGGTGACCACCTGACGCTCCCTCGCCGGGTCCTCCCTCACCCGGCGATCTGCTCGGCGAGCTGCGCGGCCTCGGCCAGACTGTCCACCACCGGCACCCCTGCCGCCTCCAGGCTGGCCCGGCTGTGCGACCCGCCGGTGTAGAGCACCGCCTTCGCACCGACGTGGGCCGCGGCCACGGCGTCGTCCACCGCATCGCCGATGACCACCGTGTACTCGGCGGATATCCCGTCCAGTGCGGCGATGTGCCGCTCCATGTGCCGGGCCTTGCTGCCGCCGGACGGCCCGGTGCGCCCGTCGACCCGTACGAAGCGCCGCTCTATGCCGTACCCCCGCACCACGGGGACCAGCTGCTCGTGCCCGTACATGCTCAGGAGGGACTGGCTGCGCCCGCCCAGCTGCCACTGCGTGAGCAGTTCCTCGGCCCCCTCGGTGAGTCCGCAGGCGGCCCGCTGCTCGGTGTAGTACCGGTGGAAGATCCCGTCCATCCGCTCCCACTCGGCCTCCGTGGGCAGCCTGCCCATCAGCCGTTCGTAGAAGCGGGGGATCGGTATGCAGTACATCTCTCGGTACTGCTCCAGCGTGATCGGCTCCAGGCCGACCTCGCCGAACGCGGCGTTCGTCGCGCCGACGACCGCTTCGTTGTCGTCGAGCAGCGTGCCGTTCCAGTCCCAGACCAGATGAGTGCGGTGCTTCCCGTGCTTCCCCATGCGTAGAAAGTACCCGCCGCCTCCGACATCCGTTCGAACTCTCGGCTTCGGCTTCGGCTTCGGCTTCGGCTTCTCCGTCGCCTTCGGCCTGTCCGCCGACTTCGGCTTCTGCTTCTGCTTTTGCTTCAGCCGATCAGGTTCGGAATCTCCTGGATACCGAACCACAGCAGCTCGTGGTCCTCGGCGCCGTCCACGGTGAACTGCGCGTCGTCGTCCCCGAGATCCGCCGCGCCCAGCGCCGCGGCCGCGGCCGTGACGTCCTTCGTCGCGTCGTCCGCGTCGACATGCACCGCGGCGGCCTTGGCGAGCGCCACGGGAGCGGCGATCCGCACCTCGCCGAGCGAGGACGGGTCGAAGCTGTGGTCCGGGTCCGCGACGGCCGCGCCGTCCGGCACCTCGACGGCCACGACGACGCGCCTGCGGACCGCGTCGGGGTTCTGCGCGATCATGCGGAGCGAGGCGGAGGCGGCCCGGTTGAGCGCCGCGTACTCCAGCTCCTCGATGTCGTCCGAGACGTACCACTCGCGCAGTGCGGGGGTCACCGCGTAGGCGGTGAGCGGACCGGGGCCGATCTCGCCCGCCCGGTGCGCCGCTGCGAGACCGGACAGGGTCAGAGGGACGTACACGCGCATGGCCGGGTCGCTTTCGTAGTCGGAAACGCCCTCAGGATACGTGTGACGTCCCCCTTTGGGGTCACGTGCACCGATACCGCTCCGTCCACCCGGCAACCACCCCTCACCCTCCCTGCGCCCGTCTCACGCCCCGCCCGGTGCCCGGCGCATCACCCGGATAGGTGATTCCTCCCGGTCACCCCCGGCACCCCGCCGGCGCTTGCGGCCGCCTCGGCCGTCGCCGTAGAAGGTCCACAGCAGAAGTTACCGCCCGGTATAAACCGGGCCTCTGAAGCACGGGGGCGATGATCGATGAGCACGAACAGGACCCGGCCCGCTGGACGACGCGACCAGCGCAGGCCCGAAGCCGTACCACCGCAGCGCACACGGACGCCCCGGCGCGTACGCCCGCACCACTGGTTCGCCGAGCGCCTCCTGGCGGTCCTCAGCGGCCAGCGCCCGGTTCACTGGATGCTCGGCCACACCATCGGCGAGGCCTACGACCAGCTGGCCGAACTGGCCCCCCGCACCCCGCTGAGGGCCCGCGGTGCCCGCCCCGTCATCCGGATGTGCCACGGCGCCCAGCCGGCCCCCGGGGTGGTGGAGGCATGCGCCAGCATCGCGGCGGGCGAACAGGTACGGGCCATGGCCTTCCGCCTGGAACAGGGCACCGACCTCCGCTGGCGCTGCGCGGCAGTGGAACTCGGCGACGAATACCTGCGCCCGTCCCCGACCCGCTGACACGCCGCCCCGCCCGCCCCGCCCCGCCTCCCGCCACCCGGAGGGCGAGGTAGGACGGCACAGGCCCGACCCAACCGCTCCCGCACCAGGAGAAGGAGTGCGAGCGACAACGAGAACGGGAGGCCGGGCCCGGCCTCCCGTTCTCAGCCACCACGTAGAAAGCAGACCTCCGGGGAGGACAGAGACCCGCACCGCACCTCTTCCCCCCCCCTCCAGGCCCCTCTCAGCACCACCCCGGCCCCCCCATCACCCCTCCCCACCACTTCAAGCCCCTCCAGACCCGCTCTCAGCCCCTCCCTGCGGGGGACGGGCATCACTCAGCCCCAGAGGCTTCCCAGAGCGCTGACGAGGGCCTGGAGCACCGGCTTCACGGCCGGCTCCTGACTGCCGTCTCCTCAGGCGTCGTCGCGATGAGAAGGCGGGGCCGACTCCAGAACAGCCAGCAGCTCCGCGAAACGCCGGTCCTGCGAGGTTCCCGCAGCCAGCTCGCTCAGCGCATAGGCCGTGGTCTTGAAGCCGTCCCCGTGATGGAACTCCGCTCCCCACGCACCGAGCCGCACCGCAGTCACCTCATCCAGACCCAGGCGATGGGTGCCCCATGGATTGACCGCCACGATCCCGTCAGGGCCGACCTCGAGGCGGACCCTGAGGATCACCCACCAGAAGAACAAGGCAACGCCGACGGTCAGCCCCGACCACGCCCCGGCCGACCACGCCGTCTCCGCTCTGGGAGCAGAAACCCACCCCGCCCAGTCGAAGAGCGCCCCCGCCCCCACAAGAGCCGGGATCCCATAGCCCGCCACACGAGCCATCCCGCCCACCCGCCACACCGAAACCGAGTCCCCACCCTGGCTGTCCATGCCCGCATTGTGAGCCACAGCGCTGGCCCGAACACACAGGTTTGCCCCAGCCCCGTCTCAGCCCACCCCAGCCCCTCTGCACCTGTGCCCACCCCAGCCATCCGGACCTGCCCGTCCGCTCCGACCCTTCCGGCTCTCCCCGACCCTCCTC
Organism: Streptomyces sp. NPDC048295; assembly: GCF_040652135.1. Taxonomy (NCBI): domain Bacteria; kingdom Bacillati; phylum Actinomycetota; class Actinomycetes; order Kitasatosporales; family Streptomycetaceae; genus Streptomyces; species Streptomyces sp. NPDC048295. The sequence continues at coordinate 22,506 of NZ_JBEZLL010000010.1, read as the reverse complement.
AGCACTCCCGACCACTCCCACACCCCAACCTGTCTGTAAGCACTTGTTCTGGCTCCAGTTCACGGATCTGTTTGGGCTCCATGGGCAGGCTGGAGGGGCGTGAGGCGGCGTGATTCACGCCCCTGTAGCAAGGTGATGTGGCTCCACTTCGACCGAGTGGTTCCGCTGGCCTTGAGCAGGTCTCAGACCTGTCCTCCGGCCCACTCGCGAACAGTGGTGCCTCAGTTCTGGATCAGGCCGCCGACCGGGACAGGAGCGACGTGGCCGGTCGCCGGAACGGTCTGTGCCAGGTCTAGGCCGACATCGACCAGCGATGACCGGCGCAGGCAAGCGACATCGGGGATCGGAGTCCAGACGGACTCGGCGATATCGCCGTTCGGCTCAGGCCGCAGTTGGCCACCGGTGATACGGACCCGGTAGAAGATGCCCACGTTCTGGTGCTCGACTCCCCCACGCGCGGCGACCGCGGGGATCACTCTCGAGTCCACGCCCAGCAAGCGTTCAACCACCGCGTCGCAACCGGTCTCCTCGGCGACCTCCCGAATCACCGCATCGAACGGATCCTCCCCGTGCTCGACCCGACCGCCCGGAAGGGTCCAGATGCTCTCACCCTTCGGTTGTACGCAACGGGCGAGCAGCACACGCCCGTCCTCGACGCACACGGCGTACGCCGCAAGCCGGAAACTCATCCCCCGCCCCCCTGTCCAACGTCCAAGATTCGCGCGCATCACTATGAGCGCAGAGTGGAGCCAGATCAACTTCTTACGCCCTGGAGCCACTTTCATTCCGTGCGGTGAAGCCCGAAGAAGTGCTTACAAACACCCCAACCCGTTCCAGCCCTCCCCCGGCCACCTGGGTCCCCAGCCCGGGCCGGTCCACCCCAGCCCCCTTACGGGCCCTGCACGTCCACCCCGGTCCCCTTCGAGGCCCTGCTCGTCCACCCCCACAGGCCACATACCTCAGCCCAAAACACCGGGGCAGGACGCCCACACCACGCGCCCGACCCCAACTACAGCCCGCCCACCCCACCCGCCTTCCAGCCCCTTCCCCAACCGCCCCCGCCACCCTCCAGCCCCTTCCCCGACCACCCCCGCCACCCTCCAGCCCCTTCCCCGACCCCCGTCCAGACCAGCCCGCGCAGTCCCGCGCTCCCGCCCCGCCCTCCCCGTCCCGCCCACTGCCCACGGGCCACTCCTGGCCACCGGGCTCCACCTCGCCCCCTCAACCCCTCCGGCGTTCGAGGAGCGGGGGCCGGGGCAGAGCCCCGGTTCCGGGAAGGGGCGGGCAGGGGACAGACCCCGCGCAGCGGCCCACCCACGCACGCCAAGCAAGCCCACCCACACCAGCCCCGCAGCCCACAGCCCATCCACACAGGCCACAAGCCACAGCCCCCCAACCCAAAAGACACTGTTGGCGAATTTCCTGTGCCAACGGAGGTTGATGATCACTAGGTTTGTGCCATCGAGGTTGAAACGGCCTGCTCGGAGGGGTGAACGTGGCGGACTCGCAGGTCACCTTCCGCTTGGGGCTGGGTGCAACCGGGTTCCGCGACTGGAGTGACCCGCCCCTGCCGAGTACTGATCCCAGGACATGCCACGCCGCCTGGTATGCCGCGGCGCGGGCTGCGGGCGGGCAGGTCGAGGACTTCACGGAGCAGGAGTACCCGCAGAGCTTCCGCAGCGCCACGATCAGCGATCGGGACGGCACACACATCGCGCTGTTCCACGCTCACTACCCGCTGATTGCTTTCGTCGGAGACCGGCGCTACTGGTACACCGACGAGTTCCAGGAACCTCCCGCTTGGGCCACCGTCCTCACCGACGTCGGCTTTGTCGTCTTGGGCGCAGCACAGCTCCTGTCGCCGTTGACGGAGTCGGACACCTCTGCTCTGTCTGCGGCGGAGTGGCGTCAGATCAAGCACTGGCGGCCGGAGACCCTTGGCGCGACACTCTTCAACTCATGGGACTGATGGCTGGCCCCGGCCTCTGTCGGACGCAGGTCTGCCGCAACCAATGGGCAGGCCGGAGGGCTGCCAGATGGGATGTGCGGGTCCGGGCTTCCAGGGGGTCGGCCCACCACGCGTCGAGGCGGTGGAAGTCCATCGCGGTGGCGGTGATCTGGTGTAGCAGCCGGGCCTTGGCCAGGCCGTGATACCGGCATCGCCGCAGGCCGAAGGCTCGCACTCTCTGGGAGATCGTGCCTTCGCCACCGGCCCGGTGTGCGTACTGCTCCTTCCACTCCGGGGTGCCTTCCTGGGCCCGTGCCTGCTGGATCACCTCCTGCTCCGCCCGCGGGCGGAGGGTGATCCGGCGGCCCATGTCCGACTTGTTGTTGGAACGAGTGCACTGCTCTCGTGCCGTGCAGGGCCGGCAGGCAGCCGTCGGAACCCGTGCCCGGACCACGGCCGCCCCGTACGGGGAGCGGTCTTTCCCCCCCCCAGTTGCTGGTGGTGATGCCGTTGGGGCAGGTCACCTGCTGGTTGTCCCAGTCGATGGTGAAGTCGGCCTGGGAGAAGCCGCCGCCGTCCTTGGTCCGCCAGCTGGTCGACGCGAGGACCGGCCCCATTACGTCGATCTTGTGGTCCCGGCGGGCGGTGACCACTTCGCGGGCCGTCGCGTAGCCCGCGTCGACCAGGTACCGGTCTGGCAGCAGGTCGCACTCGGCGAGATGAGCGCGGATCGGGGCAACCATCCGCACGTCCTGGACGGTGGAGTCGGTGGTGGCGACGTGCGTGATCAAGTTCGGGCGGTCCGGCTCGCAGGTCTCGGTGAGGTGACCTTGTACCCGTCCCGGAAGGTGCCGCGCTTCACGCTGCCTCGCGCGTCGGTGTCGTAGGGCGTCACCAGCCGTTCCGCGCGCCCGGCGGGCGGTCCTGGGGCCCCGGCGACGGACCTGCCCATCGTCGACGAAGTCCTGCTGGTTCCACATCTGCCTCAGCGTCCGGACCCGTTCGAGCAGCCTCAGGGACGCAGGGGCGCCCGGGTCGCCCGGCTCATCACGAATCCGCATGGCCAGGCTGCCCTTCGGAAACGCAGCCCGCGCCACCCGAGCCGCCCCCTCAGGAACCCCGCCGACCTTCCTGGCGTGCAACGACACCGGCACCCTCCCCAAACGCAACGTCGGCCTTCACGACCACAACGGGTCATGAAGGCCGACGACACGTTCGGCCCTGGATTCGCCAACAGTGTCCCCAAAACACCGGGGCCGGACGCCCACACCACGCGCCCGACCCCGGCTACAGCCCAACTACAGCCCGACCACCGCACCAGCGTCCAAAGACGTCACCGGCAGCCGCGCCACCTACCGCCGTCGCTACCGCTCCGGCTACTTCTTGCGACGTCGGCCGCCCCCACCGTTCTTCTGGGCCTTGCGCCGCTCCGCCCGGGTCAGCCCGTCGGACTCGGACCCCGTCGCACCGTCCCCATTGGAGAAGTCGCCCTCGACGACCCCGCCCTCCCCGTCCACCGTGGGAGCGGAGAAGTGCAGCCGGTCCGGACGCTGCGGAGCATCGAGCCCCTTGGCCCGGATCTCCGGACGCGCCGCCGGAACGGCGTCCTCCTTGGCCAGCGAGGTCCGCTCGGCCGCCTCGTCCTGCACCGGCACTTCCTCGACCTGCTGCTCGACCTGGACCTCCAGGTTGAACAGGTAGCCGACGGACTCCTCCTTGATGCCCTCCATCATGGCGTTGAACATGTCGAAGCCCTCGCGCTGGTACTCGACCAGCGGGTCCTTCTGCGCCATGGCACGGAGGCCGATGCCCTCCTGGAGATAGTCCATCTCGTAGAGGTGCTCACGCCACTTGCGGTCCAGGACGGACAGCACCACACGCCGCTCCAGCTCACGCATGATGTCCGAGCCGAGCTGCTTCTCGCGCTCGTCGTACTGCTCGTGGATGTCGTCCTTGATCGACTCGCCGATGAACTCGGCCGTGATCCCGGCCCGGTCGCCGGCCGCCTCCTCCAGCTCGTCGACGGTGACCTTCACCGGGTAGAGCTGCTTGAACGCACCCCACAGCCGGTCCAGGTCCCACTCCTCCGCGAAGCCCTCGGCGGTCTCCTGGCGGATGTAGTCGTCGATCGTGTCGTCCATGAAGTGGCGGATCTGGTCCTGCAGATCCTCGCCCTCCAGGACCCGGCGACGCTCGCCGTAGATGACCTCACGCTGCCGGTTGAGCACCTCGTCGTACTTCAGGACGTTCTTCCGCGTCTCGAAGTTCTGCTGCTCGACCTGCGACTGCGCCGACGCGATCGCCCGCGTCACCATCTTGTTCTCGATCGGCACATCGTCCGGCACATTGGCCATCGACATGACACGCTCGACCATCTGCGCCTTGAACAGCCGCATCAGGTCGTCGCCGAGCGACAGGTAGAAGCGGGACTCGCCCGGGTCGCCCTGACGGCCGGAACGACCGCGCAGCTGGTTGTCGATACGCCGCGACTCGTGCCGCTCGGTACCCAGGACGTACAGCCCGCCGAGCTCCTTGACCTCTTCGAACTCCGCCTTGACGGACTGCTCGGCCTTCTCCAGCGCGGCGGGCAGCGCGGCCGCCCACTCCTCGACGTGCTCGACGGGGTCGAGACCGCGCTGGCGCAGCTCCGCCTCGGCGAGGTCGTCGGGGTTGCCGCCGAGCTTGATGTCGGTGCCTCGTCCGGCCATGTTCGTCGCGACCGTGACCGCGCCCTTGCGGCCGGCCTGGGCGACGATCGTCGCCTCACGGTCGTGCTGCTTGGCGTTGAGGACCTCGTGCTGGACACCGCGCTTGGAGAGCTGCTGCGAGAGGTACTCGGACTTCTCGACCGAGGTGGTGCCCACCAGGATCGGCTGGCCCTTCTCGTGCTTCTCGGCGATGTCGTCGACGACCGCGGCGAACTTCGCGACCTCGGTGCGGTAGATCAGGTCCGACTGGTCGGCACGGACCATCGGCCGGTTGGTCGGGATCGGCACCACGCCGAGCTTGTAGATCTGGTGGAACTCGGCGGCCTCGGTCATCGCCGTACCGGTCATGCCGGAGAGCTTGCTGTAGAGGCGGAAGAAGTTCTGCAGGGTGATCGTGGCGAGGGTCTGGTTCTCGTCCTTGATGTCCACCCCTTCCTTCGCCTCGATCGCCTGGTGCATGCCCTCGTTGTAGCGGCGGCCGGCGAGGATACGGCCGGTGTGCTCGTCGACGATCATGACTTCGCCGTCGATGACGACGTAGTCCTTGTCCTTCTTGAAGAGTTCCTTCGCCTTGATGGCGTTGTTGAGGTACCCGACGAGCGGCGTGTTCACCGACTCGTAGAGGTTCTCGATACCGAGCCAGTCCTCGACCTTCGAGACACCGGGCTCGTGGATGGCGACGGTCCGCTTCTTCTCGTCGACCTCGTAGTCGCCGGTCTCCTCGATGCCCTTGAGCGGGTTGCCCGCCTCGCCCTTGGTCAGCCGCGTGACCAGCTTGGCGAAGTCGCCGTACCACTTGGTGGCCTGGTCGGCCGGGCCGGAGATGATCAGCGGCGTACGGGCCTCGTCGACGAGGATCGAGTCGACCTCGTCGACCACGGCGAAGTTGTGACCGCGCTGGACGAGCTCGTCGGCCGACCACGCCATGTTGTCGCGGAGGTAGTCGAAGCCGAACTCGTTGTTCGTGCCGTACGTGATGTCGCAGGCGTACTGCTCACGGCGCTGGGCCGGCGTCATGTTGGCGATGATGCAGCCGACGGTCAGGCCCAGGAACTTGTGGACGCGACCCATCAGTTCGGAGTCGCGCTCGGCCAGGTAGTCGTTGACCGTGATCAGGTGCACGCCCTTGCCGGAGAGCGCGTTGAGGTACGCCGGCAGGGTGCCGACCAGGGTCTTGCCCTCGCCGGTCTTCATCTCGGCCACGTAGCCGAGGTGGAGGGCTGCGCCGCCCATCATCTGGACGTCGTAGTGGCGCTGTCCGAGGACCCGCTTGGCGGCCTCACGGACGGTCGCGAATGCCTCGGGGAGCAGGTCGTCCAGGCTCTCGCCGTCCGCGTACCGTTCCTTGTACTCGTCGGTGAGCGCCCGCAGCTCGGCGTCGGAGAGGTTGACGAAGTCCTCTTCGATGGAGCTGACCTGGTCCGCGATGCGGTGCAGTTTGCGCAGGATCTTGCCTTCGCCTGCACGCATGAGCTTGTTGAAGACGGACACTGAGGCTGGTCTCCTTGCCGGTCGGGCCTGGCACTGGGTCGTGTTATGGACTCTGGCGCGGGCACGGCAGGTGGGCCCCACCGCAACGGCCATCGTAAGCGAGGACCCCGCCGCGCCGGGAGGGCTGCCGCCCCGTCGGCCCCGCCATCCCCTCCGAGTCAACGGCCGGAGAGCGCCGAAGGTGCCGGGAAGTCCGAAAAGTGTTCGCTTCACACACGGCACCTCACCAGAATCCGTACATGGAGCCGATCACCCTCACCAGCGACCGTCTGCTGCTGCGCCCCTTCACCGGCGGCGACACGGACGCGATCCACGTCGCCTGTCAGGACCCGGACATCCAGCGGTGGACGGTGGTGCCCTCCCCGTACGGCCGCGCCGACGCGGAACTCTTCACGGAGAAGCTCTGCCCCGACGGCTGGCACGACGACTCCATGTACAACTTCGCGGTGGTCCTGCGCGGGAGCGGGGCCCTGACCGGCGCCCTCGGCATCAACCGCCGCAACCTCCCCGGCACGTACGAGGTGGGCTTCTGGACCGCCGAGGAGCACCGGGGCCGCGGCTACATGACGGAGGCGGTACTGACCGCCGCCCGCTGGACCTTCACCGTCCTCGGCGGTGACCGGCTGGAGTGGCGCGCCGAGGTGGGCAACATCCCCTCGCGTGCCGTGGCCCTGAGGACGGGGTTCCGGATGGAGGGCGAGCAGCGGTCGGGCCTGCTCAACAAGGGAGTACGGCGAGACTCCTGGATCGGCGCGCTGCTCCCCTCCGACCTCGGCCTGCCGGGCACCCACGCCTATCTGCCCGCCCCCTGACGGACTCCACGGGCTCCCCGGCCGGATGTCAGTGGCTGCCTCTAGGGTGCGGGGCATGACGTCTGTGCCGCCTCCCGCCGTTGAACTCTCCGCCGACCAGGCGCGCAGGATCGCCCTGCGCGCCCAGGGTTTCCTCGGCGCTCCGGACCGCCGGGCCGGGGTTCCCGGTGTGCTGCGGCATCTCGGCGCCGTACAGCTCGACACGATCTCGGTGCTCGCGCGATCGCACGAGCTGATTCCTTACGCGCGCCTCGGCGCGGTCGGCCGGCGCCCCGTCGAGGAGGCGTACTGGTCGGGCGGCCGCACCTTCGAGTACTGGTCGCACGCGGCCTGCATCCTGCCGGTCGAGGAGTGGCCGCACTTCGCCTTCCGCCGCCGCGCCTACCGCTCGCGTCCGCACTGGCACCACGACCTGCCGGACGGCGCGTACGAGACGGTGATCAAGCAGCTGCGCGCCGAGGGCCCGCTGACGGCGACGGAGCTGGGCGGCGCGAAGAACGGCGGCGAGTGGTGGGACTGGTCGGCGTCGAAGGTCGCCGTCGAGCGCGCCCTGATGTACGGCGAGGTGGTGTGCACCGAGCGCCGCAGCTGGAAGCGGGTGTACGACCTCGCGGAGCGGGCCCTGCCCGATGCCGTGCTGCACGACGATCTGGACGACACCGAGTGCCTGCGCCGGCTGGTCGCCCTCGCCGGGCAGTCCCTGGGGGTGGGCACCCGGGCGGACATCGCGGACTACCACCGGCTGAAGGGCGAGCAGTTCGACGCGGTGGTGGCGGACTCCGGACTGGTGCCGGTGACGGTACGGGGCTGGGCGAAACCGGCCTGGGCGGACCCCGCGGCGCTGGCCTCGGAGCCGCGCGGGCGGCATCGTACGACGCTGCTGTCGCCGTTCGACTCACTGGTCTGGGAGCGTGCGCGCACCGAGCGGATCTTCGGTTTCACCCACCGCCTGGAGGCCTACGTCCCCAAGCCCAAGCGGGTCCACGGATACTTCGCGATGCCGCTGCTGGCGGGCGGAAAGCTGCAGGGCCGCGTCGACCCGGCGCGCGAGGGCAGCACGCTGGTCGCCCGGCAGGTGTCCCTGGCGGGCAGGAAGGCCGTGGCGCCGATGGCCGAGGCGCTGGTGGAAGCCGCCTCCTGGGTCGGCTGTACGGATGTCCGGCTGGAGCGGGTCGACGCACCGGAACTGCGCGGGCCGCTCACTCAGGAAATCGCCCGCGCCCTGGCCTGAGCCCGGGTTCGCCCGCCCTCACCTGATCTCGAGGATCTTCTCCCGCATGGCATAGACCACGGCCTCCATCCTGGAATGCAGCTGCAGCTTCTCCAGAATGTTGCGGACGTGGTTCTTCACGGTGTTCTCGGAAATGAACAGTTCCTTCGCGATATCACGATTGTTCATGCCCGTTGCAACGAGTTTGAGGACTTCGAGTTCCCGGTCGGTGAGCCGGGGCGCGGGTACCAGTCGGCGCTCGTCGGTCCGCTGGATCATCGACTTGAACTCGGTGAGCAGCTTGGACGCCATGGAGGGGCTGATCTGGGACTGCCCGTCGGCGACCGCGCGAATGGCCGTGGCCACTTCGTCCGTGGAGATCTCCTTGAGGAGATAGCCGGTGGCGCCGGCCTTGATCGCGTCGTAGAGGTCGGCCTCCTCGTCGCTGATCGTCAGCATGATGATCTTCGCGCTGGGGGCCACCTCCTTGATGGATGTGCAGGCCTCGATGCCACCGCGCTTGGGCATCCGTACGTCCATCAGCACGATGTCGGGAAGCAGATCGGCGGCCTTGTCGACCGCCTCCGACCCGTCACCCGCCTCACCGACGACCTGGATGTCCTCCTCCTGGGCGAGGACGATCTCCAGGCCTCTGCGGAAGAGCGCGTGGTCGTCGACCACGAGGACCCTGATCGGCTCCTTGCGGAAACCACTGTCCATGTCCGCGCCGGTGCCGGCTCCGGCGATCTCGTCGGAATCATTCGCATCGCGCATGGGCCCGAAGGTGTCCGCCATCGTTCCTCCCCCTGAAGGCCGTGGCCTGAAGTTCACACACTGTCCACCAACGGCAGTTCACAGAGCACCGGTTGGCTTGGGACGCCATGATTCCATGCCTGGACGACGAAGCGGTGATCCCGTGGTCGCACGCGGGTGCCCCTGGGGGCGCACAGACACTCCAGGGGCACCGCGGAAGGGTGGCGTCAGCCGCCGAGCGCACCGCCTGCGCCGCCCGCCTCGTCGGCGGCCAGCGGGTCGGTCCTCAAGTGGATGACACCGTAGTCATAGGCATGCCGTCGGTAGACGACACTGGGTTCCTTGGTCTCGGAGTCGACGAACAGATAGAAGTCGTGCCCGACCAGCTCCATCTCGTAGAGCGCCTGGTCGAGCGACATCGGTGCCGCGACATGCGTCTTCTCGCGCATCACCAGCGGACCCTCGCCCTGAATCTCCAGCGAGCCGAACCTGGTGGTGGGCACGGACTCGGCCGACTCATTGGCGATCAGGTCGCCCTCGCCGTTGAACGACGCCGCGCCCGGCACGGTCTCGGCGACCTCGGCAGCGGGAATCCGGCCATTGCCGCGGCGGCTGTAGCGCTTGTCGTGCTGCTTGCGCAGCCGCGCCTCCAGCTTGCCGGTGGCCAGGTCCAGCGCTGCGTACGGGTCGCCTGCGGCCGCTTCCGCCCGGATGACCGGGCCACGCGAGCGGAGCGTGATCTCCACCCGGTCGGAACGGTCGGCCTGACGGGGATTCGGCTCCTTGGACACCTCGACATCGAGGCTGATCACCTTGCCGTCGAACTTCTGGATCTTGTCCAGCTTCAGCTTCTCGGCCACGTGCTTGCGGAACCGCTCGGGCACCTCGGTCTTGCGGCCCTTGACGACGATGTCCACGCAGAACTCCGTTCCCGGATCGCTCCGCTCAGGGGCGGAGCATCTCCCTTTTGCACCAGGCCCCGGTGACAACCGGAGCCGCGGACTCGGTGACTTCCACCTCCTCCTCCCCCATCGGTGAGGTCTCCACCCCACCGAATTTCCAGTCTCTGGACCACTGGTGTGTTGCCTGCCCGAAACCTGGCGGTGCATTCATCGAGGTCTGGCATTCACCATTCCTCACAACCGAACATAGCCTGCCTGGCCGGATGTCGGCACCCGCTACTCGCGCGTACCTCCGTTCGGGCTGTTTTCGTCACTCATTACCTGCAACGATGCAAGTTCACTGACAGTTCCGGTTTATTTCGAAGGCCGAGGGAGATACTGCGACAACGGCCGCCTGCCCGCTGCCCCGAGCGCCCGCGTGACCGCATGCCGTCCCCACCGCACGGGCCGCCTCGGCGAGCGAGGCCCCCGTCGTCAGAAGGTCGTCCACCAGCACCACCTGTCCGGCCGCGAGCAGCCGCTCGCCCCCGGCCACGACCTCCAGCGCCCCCGCCAGATTCGCCTGCCTCTGACGGGCGCCCAGCCCCGCCTGGTCGGCCACCGCGCGCCGCTGCCGGAGCACCGCGACCACCTGGGCCCGGATGCCGCCGCGCCTCAGCTCTCCCGCCGCGGCCAGCGCGATCCGGCGCGTCGGATCATGGCCTCGTGCCGCCACCGCCCGCCGCGCCGACGGCACGGGCACCAGCAGCAGCGGCCCTGCACCACCCGCATGCCCCGTCCCGGCCCGCACGGCCCCCGCCAGCGCCTTGCCGAGCGCCCCGGCCAGTCCCAGCTCACCCCGCTCCTTGTGGGCCAGCAGCGCGGCGCGCACCGCGTTCTCGTACGCGGCGGCCGCGTACACCACCGGCAGGCCCCGGGGCTCCGGGACGGGCCGCACCCGGCGCGCCACCCCGCCGTGGAGCTCCGCACGGCATTCCGCGCACAGCTGCACACGCGGCCTGCCGCAGCCGCCGCAGGACACCGGCAGCACCAGGCCGGAGATCTCCCGCCACCACCCCCGCATCACTCCACTGTGCTCTTCCCGGCGCGAGCGGGCCACCCCTGTGGAAAACGGCGGGCCACCCCTGCGGAAAGCGCGGAACGGCCCTCACGGAAAGCGCGGAACAGGCCTGGCGGCGCTCAGCCCGGGTAGACCAGCGAAGAGCCCTGCTTGACCACCGTCTGCCAGTTGTCGCCGGGCGACAGCTTCACGATCCCGTCACTGGACGTGGCCGCCATCAGCGGAAGCTGCTCGTCGTCCGCCGCCGCGACCGACGACACCTGGTTCACACCGGGCAGCACGCCCGACGCGGACGTCGAACCGTCCGCCTGCACATAACGCACCTGCTGGACGCCCCCCTGCTCCTTGCCGACCACCACGAGGCGGCTGCGGCCCGACCACGACATCGCCGTCACATCCGCCAGTTGCGGCGCCGCCTGACGCAGCTCCACCACCGACACCCGCTGCTCCGACGCCGGCCCGCGCCGCTCGATGCGGCCGATCTTCAGCGTGGTGCGGTTGTCCTGGTCCACCAGCAGGGCTATCCGCACTCCGTCCGCGGACATGCGCAGCGCCTCGATCCGCCCGCCGCCCAGGTCGGGCACGGCGACCTCCTGCGGCTTGCCGGTACCACCGGCCAGTCGCAGCAGTCTGGTGTTGTCGGGATCCCGGTCGGCCACCCACAGGTCTCCCCGGCCGTCCCAGCTCGGTGTCGACAGACGGTTCTTCGCATCGTGGGCCCCGCTGGTCACCGACGCCGTGGGAAGCTCGCCGTCCGAGACGATGGACGACACATAGAGAGACACCCCGTCGCGCGAGACCGCCGCCGCCGACTGCTCGTCCCTGGCCACACCGACCGTGCCCATTCGCACCGGCCCGTCACCGAACGGGCCGGTCACCGCCTCCGGGGCTCCACTGCTCTTGGTGCTGCCGGGAATTCGTTCCACATGCCCCTTGTCATCGATGAAGTACTGGCTGTCCGGACCGCTCGACGAACCGTCAGGCGCGAACTCCTCCGCCTGGTCCGCCCCGAGCAGGCACAACGGGGAGCCGTCGGAGCGCTGCAGCTCGACCTGCTCGACCCGTGCGGACGTCAGATCCCTGAGGGTGTAGAGGATCTGCGAGGCCATCATGCGGCAGGAACGCTGCCCGACTCCGTCCGCCTTCTTGTCGAGCGGAACCTTCAGCACGCTGCGGTCGTCGGGCGCCAGCGAAGTGACCCCCTTCTTCAGCGCCGTGCCGGGAGGGAACCTGGACGCGACCACCGGCCGCAGCCAACTGGTCGGCCCCGCGAGGAGGCTGCGTACGGACTGCGTCACGGTGTCCATCCCCGTGACGGGGTCCGTCCGGCTGCGGAGATAGACGGGGTCGGCGACCAGGGTCGACTGCACCTCGGGCCGCCCCGCCGCGAAGTAGTACTTGTTGACGGAGCGGTAGAGGCGCTTGAAGTCGGACTGCCCGAGCAGAAGACCGTCCGGCACCTGGTCGATCCGCCACTCCTTGCCGTCCGGTCCGTTCTCCTTCACCAGATGCAGGGTCTGGTTGTAGTCGGTGGGCGCGAGCGGCTGATAGGCGCTCTGGTCGTCGACCGTCGCCACCTTCTCACCGGTCAGGGTGTAGGTGACCTCGGTGACGTTGCGGTCGCTGTCGCGCAGAGGGCGGTCGTTCCTGTTCGGCGCCTTGGTCAGCACGGTGGTGAACGCGTTCGGCTTCCACGTCTCGGCCGCCTTCTTCGTCAGGTACTGACGGGTCGTCCTGAAGCGCGGGTCATCACTGGTCATGGATTCCAGGAAGCCGTCGACCACCTCGTCGGGCGTGGAGTTGTCACGCGGCGCCACGGCATACACCTGCACCTGGGAATCGCCGGGCTGCGAGGCGTCGACGGCCTTGACGTCCCCGGTGACGGGCATCGAGCCGCACGCGGACAGCAGCACCATGCCGCATCCGAGCAGTGCGAGCAGCCCCGGCACCCGCCCATGGCCGTCCCTGCGACGGTCAGTGCCCACGATTCGTGTCCCCCCGCTCCGGGTCCTGCGCCCCGGTGTCGAATTCGCCGCCCGGCCGGTCCTCGTCGGAACGCGCGACCACCCGTGCGCCGCTCCCCGGAAGGGCCGCCGGATGCACCGAGGCCGGCGCCGTCCGCGGAGCCACGGAAGCACGGGACGTCACGGGCAGTGCGGGCCGGTCACTGCCGACGGGCTGGGCCGGCACAGCCGCCAGCCGGTGCCCGCTCCCGGTCTTCGACACGGCCGGGGCCCGCTCACGGCTCTCCCGGTTACGACGGGAGTCCTCGGGTTCCAGCGGTATCGGCGATCCGCGCAGCGGCTCGTCCGCCGTACGCGGCAGAGTCAGCCGGAACTGCGAACCGCCACCGGGCTCACCCCATGCCTGCAGCCACCCGCCGTGCAGCCGGGCGTCCTCCACAGCGATGGAGAGCCCGAGCCCCGTACCGCCGGTCGTCCGCGCACGAGCCGGGTCCGCCCGCCAGAAACGGTTGAACACCCGCGTCGCCTCGCCCGGCTTGAGCCCCACTCCGTAGTCCCGGACGGCCACGGCGACCGCACCTCCGGCCACTCCCATCCGCACCACGACGTCCCGGCCCTCACCGTGCTCGACGGCGTTGACCACGAGGTTGCGCAGGACGCGCTCGACACGCCGCGCGTCGGCCTCCGCGATCACCGGCTGCTCGTCGCCGACCACCCGGATCCGGGTGCCCTTGCGCTCGGCCAGCGGCTCGGCCCCACCGATCACCCGTCGTACGACCTGCCGCAGATCTATCGGCTCCGCCTCCAGAGCCGCGGCCCCCGCGTCGAAGCGGCTGATCTCCAGCAGATCGGAGAGCAGCGACTCGAACCGGTCGAGCTGGTCCCCGAGCAGCTCCGCGGAGCGCGCCGTCACGGGATCGAAGTCGCTGCGGGCCTCGTGGATGACATCAGCGGCCATCCGTACGGTCGTCAGCGGGGTCCTCAGCTCGTGGGAGACGTCGGAGACGAAGCGCCGCTGCATCCGGGAGAGCTCCTCCAGCTGCTGGATCTTCAGCTGCAGGTTCTGCGCCATCTTGTTGAAGGCCTCGCCGAGCCGGGCGATGTCGTCCTCGCCGGTGACCTTCATCCGCTCCTGGAGCCTGCCGGCGGAGAGCCGCTCCGCGATACTGGCCGCCATGCGCACGGGCGTGACGACCTGCCTCACCACGAACCAGGCGATGGCCCCGAGCAGCACGACCACGAAGAGTCCCGCGGTCGCCAGCGTGGTCTTGATCAGCGTCAGCGACTTCTCCTCCTGCGTCAGCGGGAAGAGGTAGTAGAGCTGGTACGGATTGTGGTCGATGTCGTAGAGCCGCTTGCCCACGACAAGTCCGGGCTGCGGGTCCTGACCGTTCGCGTACTGGATCTCGGAGTACGTCTGGAACGCCCCGGACCCCTTGTTCACCGCATCCCGCAGGCGCTGCGGAATGCTCACCGCCTCCACGCTGCCCGAGCCGCGCGGGGCACGCGTTCCCTCGTCTGCGCTGAGCGCCACCACGTTGAAAGCGTTCTTCCCGCCGCTGGCGAGCTGGTCGACGAGCTCCGTCCGCCAGGAATTGTTGGCAGTGGTGCCGTCCGTCGTGTCGCCGCCCTGACCACCTGGGGTGAGTGGAGCGTTCGCCTTCTCCTGCGCAGCGGCGAAACCGCCGGCCGCCTGCGTCTGGGCGGCCTTGCCCTTGGCCTCGAGCAGACCGTTCCGCACCTGCCCGATCACGACCAGCCCGAGGAGCAGCACCACACCGAGCGACATGAGCAGCGTGCCCGCGACAACCCGCAGCTGGAGATTGCGCCGCCAGAGCCGTACGGCGGGCAGCAGCGGACGCCGCACCCAGCGCATCAGCAATCGCGGCACAGGTCCGCCGGGCGCCCGGTCGTGGAACAACCGGCCGCCCTGCAGGAAGCGCCCGATCCGGAACGCCCTGTGTGCCGGACCGGCAGCCCGCTCCGCACGGGCTCCCGGCTCCCCGGGCTGCGGAGCAGCGCTACTCGGAGGCATGTCAGCTCGGTCCGGCCTTGTAACCGACCCCTCGGACGGTCACCACGATCTCCGGCCGCTCCGGGTCCTTCTCGACCTTGGAGCGCAGTCGCTGGACATGCACATTCACCAGCCGGGTGTCGGCGGCGTGGCGGTATCCCCACACCTGCTCGAGCAGCACTTCACGGGTGAAGACCTGCCACGGCTTGCGGGCGAGCGCGACCAGCAGGTCGAACTCCAGCGGGGTGAGGGCGATCGACTGCCCCTCCCGCTTCACCGAGTGACCGGCCACATCGATGACCAGGTCCCCGATGGCCAGCTGCTCCGGCGCCGGTTCCTCGGACCTCCGCAGACGTGCCCTGATCCGGGCGACCAACTCCTTAGGTTTGAACGGCTTGACGATGTAGTCGTCGGCCCCGGACTCCAGGCCCACCACTACGTCAACCGTGTCGCTCTTGGCAGTGAGCATGACGATCGGCACACCCGACTCGGCCCTGATCAGCCTGCAGACCTCGATGCCGTCCCTACCGGGCAGCATGAGATCCAGCAGGACCAGGTCCGGCTTGGCCTCACGAAATGCGGCAAGTGCCTTGTCGCCGTCCGCTACGAACGACGGCTCGAACCCTTCACCACGCAGCACAATCCCGAGCATCTCGGCCAGTGCGGTGTCGTCGTCGACGACAAGGACGCGTCCCTTCATAATCGACATCATCCCATTAGCTAATCGTTACCTGCGATGATCTGGCACACAGCTCTGCCAGCCCGACCCCTGTGACCGGGGAAATCGCGCCCTCTTCCGTGACGATCGCCGTGACCAGCTCCGGCGGCGTGACGTCGAACGCGGGGTTGTACGCGGTGGTTCCCACCGGTGCCACCAGCAGTCCACCGGCACCCACCGCCCCGCCCCGGGGCGATGTGAGCTCCGTCACTTCGGCGCCCGGCCGCTGCTCAACGACGATCGACGCACCGTCCGCGGTGTCCAGATCCACGGTCGTCGTCGGCGCGACCACGATGAACGGTACGTGGTGGTACTTCGCGAGCACCGCCAGCGGATAGCTCCCCACCTTGTTCGCCACCGCCCCGTCGGCAGCGATGCGGTCCGCCCCGATGAGCACGGCGTCCACCTCCCCCGCGGCGAACAGCGACCCCGCGGCGTTGTCCGTGAGCAGGCTGTGCGGCATTCCGTGGCGCGACGCCTCGTACGCCGTCAGCCGGGCTCCTTGAAGCAGCGGACGCGTCTCGTCCACCCACAGCCGCCGCAGCCGCCCCTCCCGGTGCGCCCCGAGTGCCACCGCGAAGGCTGTGCCCTCACCACCGGAGACGAGTGCCCCGGTATTGCAGTGCGTCAGCAGGCGATACCCACCGCCATCGGGCAGCAACTCGTCCAACAGGGCACGGCCATACCGCGCCATGCGCCCACTGGCCTCGGCGTCCTCCCGGTGCAGCGCCCTGGCCTCGGCCAGTGCCACTGCCGCGGCCCGCTCCCGGTCCGCGCCCTTCCCTACTGCCTCCCGATACGCCCCGGCGGCCCGCCTCACCCCGTAACCGAGATTCACCGCGGTGGGCCGCGCCCGCTCCAGCAGCTGCGCGGTCGCCGCCACCTCGTCCCCCCGCAGGGCCGCGAGCGCCACGCCATAGGCACCCGCGATACCCAGCAACGGGGCGCCTCGCACCGCGAGCGTCCGGATCGCCCGCACCAGAGCGGGCACATCGGTGCACACGAACTCGGCCTCCTCCGCCGGCAGCCGCGTCTGGTCGAGGAGCACCAGCGCGGGACCTTCCGGAGGCTCGACCCAGCGAAGCACGGGAAGCGGGGGAGGCTCGATGCCCACCGGCGGTTGCGCGTCCTGATCAGCCATCTGCCCAGTCTGCCCGGTGAGCCGCCCACAAATGAAGGTACGAAGGAGATGGAGCGCCTGGCCCATAGCGGAGCGACGCGTGGCACGATGGCTGCCAACCTGCCGCGCCGATGAGCCGCGCCGATGAGCGGACAGGACCATGAAGGAGCGAGAATGAACGACACTCCGGGCTGGGCCTCGCCCGGATCTGCCCCCTCCGAGGACCAGGGCGCCGGTGTACCCCGGCCCTCCGAGCCCGTCGACGGCAGCGGCCCGGCAGGGAACTGGTCTCCCACGCAGCCGCCCCCAGGGCAGTGGTCCCCACCGAGCGCTCCCGGCACAGGTCCTGGCACACCGCCCTCCACCACGGGCTGGGGTGGCGGGCCTCAGGGACCCGGCTGGGGACAGCCACCTCTTGCGGCCAAGCCCGGTGTCATCCCGCTCCGGCCGCTCGGCGTCGGTGAGATCCTCGACGGCGCGGTCTCCACGATGCGCGCCCACTGGCGCACGGTCCTCGGCATCACACTCACCGTGTCCGTGATCGCCCAGGTAGCAACCATCCTTGTGGAACGCTTCCTGCTGCCGAAACCTGCACAGATCGATCCGAACGCCACCGGCGCGGAAGTACTGCGGCAGGCTGCCGACTCGGCCCAGTCGACCGTGTTCAACAGCGTGCCGTCCATGCTCATCACCATGATCGCCACGCTGATCACGACGTCTGTGCTGACCGTGGTGATCAGCCGCTCGGTGCTGGGCCGGACCGTGACGCTTTCCGAAGCCTGGGCCGAGGCACGGTCCCGGCTTCCTCAGCTGCTGGGGCTGACCCTGCTGCTGGCCCTGATCAGCGCCGCCATCATGGCGGTGGGCCTGCTGCCGGGCATGCTCATCGGCTCCGCCGCGGGTGCCGGACTCGCCCTCATCGGGTTCATGATCGCGTTCGTCGTCGTCATCTGGCTGATGGTCCGCTTCTGCCTCGCTTCGCCGGCCCTGATGCTGGAGCGGCAGTCGATCACGACCTCCATGCGCCGTTCGGCGAAGCTCGTCCAGGGCGCCTGGTGGCGGACCTTCGGCGTCCTGGCGCTGACCGGGCTGCTGACCTTCGTCGTGGCCTTGATCATTGCCATCCCGTTCGGTGTCATCGGGATGGCCGTGGACGGCGAGGGAATCGACTCCGCCCTCACGAACGGCTCCGCGGACTTCGGCTGGCCCTTCCTGATCGTCTCCGGCATCGGCGAGGTGATCGTCGCGACGATCACGTACCCGCTCTCCGCCGGCGTGATGGCACTGCTCTACATCGACCAGCGCATCCGCCGTGAGGCACTCGACCTCGAACTCGCCCGGGCAGCAGGTCTGCCGGGATACGACACCAGGAGCTGATGCCGTGTCGGGGGCGGGGGGCGTCACAGCAGTACAACTACTGATCCACGCGAGCAGCGACATACCCGTGGACACTCCACGTGTCCCCGCCCGCGAGGCAGCGAAGCACGAACTGTCCAAACCGATGTACCACGAGAACGATCCCAACCTTCTCCAGCGGGGCCTCGACCGGCTCTGGGGCTGGATCGGCGACCTTCTCGACACGGCCTCCGGCGCCGCACCGGGTGGACCGATCGGACTGATCGTGCTCGTACTGCTCGTCATCGGCCTGCTCGCCGCGCTCTGGTGGCGACTGGGCACTCCGCGCCGCACCGTGCGTCCCGCGGACGCGCTTTTCGACGACAGCCCCCGCAGCGCGGCCGAACACCGTAAGGCAGCCGAGGCGCACGCCGCCGCCCGACGTTGGAACGAGGCGGTCCAGGAACGGATGCGTGCCATCGTCCGCTCCCTGGAGGAACGCGCCCTGCTCGACCCCCGCCCCGGACGCACCGCCGACGAGGCCGCCGCAGAAGCAGGCCACCCACTGCCCGCACACGCAACACGCCTCCACGCCGCCGCCAGAGAATTCGACGACGTCACATACGGCGGCCGCACCGCCGACCAGCAGGCGTATCTGGCCGTACGAGTTCTCGACCTCGATCTCGAAACCGCCAAGCCTCTCCTGACAGCCGCGGCCCGGGGAGCAGCCGAATGACCGAGGTCGCCGCCGCCCCCACCTCTGCGGCCCTCACCCCTCACCAGATCTGGGTCCGCGTCCGCGGTCTGCTCCTCGCCCTCCTGGTACTCGTCGTCGCCGGGATCGCCCTCGCAACCGTCCGCTCCGGCGACCAGCACGGCCGCCTCGACCCTCGTTCCGCCGACCGCTTCGGCAGCCGGGCCGTCGCCGAGCTCCTCAAGGAACGCGGCGTCTCCGTTGACGTGGTCACCACGCTGGACGACGCCACCGCCGAGCTCGGCCCCGACACCACGTTGCTCGTCACCTCCCCCAATCTGCTGGTACCGCGCCGGCAGAGCGAACTCCGTGCCGCGACCGACAGCGCGGCCGGCCGCACCGTCCTGCTCGCACCGGGCCCGCCCTCCGTGCACAGGCTGGTCCCAGGTGTCACGGCAGAGTCCGCCGGACCGGTAGCCCCCCGCGCCCCCGAGTGCTCCCTGCCCGCCGCCCGCAGCGCCGGCGCCGTCGAAACGGGAGGCTTCCGCTACGCCTCGTCCGGACTCGACACCGTCGGCTGTTTCCCGAGCGGCGGCCTTCCCACCGTGCTCCTGGTCGAAAGGGGCGCGGGCGAGACCGTGCTCCTCGGTTCCCCCGACCTTCTCCACAACGACAGACTCGCCAACCAGGGCAACGCATCCCTGGCCCTGCAGCTTCTCGGTTCCCGTCCTCATCTGATCTGGTACCTCCCCTCACTCGCTGATGCATCAGCCACCGCCGAGAACGGGGGCACCGTTGGCGACGGCACCTCCGACGACCGCAGCTTCGGCGACTTGATCCCCCGGGGCTGGTTGTGGGGCGCGCTGCAACTCGCGCTGGCCGCCGTGCTCGCCGCCATCTGGCGCGCCCGTCGTCTCGGCCCCCTGGTGACCGAACGGCTGCCCGTGGCCATCCGGGCCTCTGAATCCGCCGAGGGCCGTGCCCGCCTCTACCGCAAGGCGAACGCCCGCGACCGGGCCGCCGACTCACTGCGCTCCGCAACCCGCAACCGCATCGCCCCGCTCATCGGCGTCTCCCCGCGCGACGCCCACTCCTCCTCAACACTCGTCCCTGCCGTTTGCACCCGTCTGAACAGCACTGACGACAGCCTCCAGACATTGCTCTTCGGACCAGCCCCGTCCGACGACACCGCTCTCGTCCAACTGGCAGACCAACTCGACACCCTCGAAAGAGAGGTACGCACGTCATGAGCGCCCCGCCCCCCGTCCCCGCCGAGACCACCGAGTCCCTCGGGAACGGCGACGCAGCCCGCGCGTCTCTGGAAGCGCTGCGCTCAGAGATCGCCAAGGCGGTGGTCGGTCAGGACCCTGCCGTCACCGGACTCGTCGTCGCTCTGCTCTGCCGCGGCCACGTCCTCCTCGAAGGCGTCCCCGGAGTAGCCAAGACCCTCTTGGTCCGGGCACTCGCCGCATCGCTCGAGCTCGACACCAAGCGCGTCCAGTTCACCCCCGATCTGATGCCCAGCGACGTCACCGGCTCACTGGTCTACGACGCCCGGACGGCCGAGTTCTCGTTCCAGCCCGGTCCCGTCTTCACCAATCTGCTTCTCGCCGACGAGATCAACCGCACCCCTCCCAAGACGCAGTCCTCCCTCCTGGAGGCCATGGAAGAGCGCCAGGTCACCGTCGATGGCACCCCCCGGCAGCTGCCCGACCCCTTCCTCGTCGCCGCCACACAGAACCCCGTCGAGTACGAGGGCACCTACCCTCTCCCCGAGGCCCAACTGGACCGGTTCCTCCTCAAACTGACAGTGCCCCTGCCCTCACGGGAAGAAGAGATCAACGTCCTCACCCGTCATTCCGAGGGCTTCGATCCCCGCGACCTCAAGTCGGCCGGCATACGTCCCGTCGCAGGCCCGTCCGATCTGGAGGCCGCCCGCAACGCAGTCGCCCGGACCAAGGTCTCTCCCGAGATCGCCGGCTACGTCGTCGATATCTGCCGTGCCACGCGTGAATCCCCCTCGCTCTCCCTCGGAGTCTCTCCCCGAGGCGCCACCGCCCTGCTGTCGACCGCCCGTGCCTGGGCCTGGCTCACCGGCCGTGACTACGTCATTCCGGATGACGTCAAAGCCCTGGCGCTCCCCACGCTTCGTCATCGCATCCAGTTGCGGCCCGAGGCGGAGATGGAGGGTGTCACCCCCGACTCCGTCATCACAGCCGTCCTCGCCCACGTCCCCGTACCCCGATGAGGCGGTGACCGTGGCCCTCACTGGACGCACCGCCTTGCTGGCCGCCCTGGGGTCACTCCCTGTAGGCATCCTGGCTCCCAGCTGGACCGGGATGCTGGCAGTCAACGCACCGCTCTCTTTGGCAATTCTGTGCGACTACGCCCTGGCAGCACCAGTGCGAACGCTTCAGTTCACTCGATCCGGTGACACAAGCGTTCGACTTGGCGAAACTGCCGAAGTGCAACTCACCGTAACCAATCCTTCCCGCCGCAAGCTGCGAGCACACCTTCGCGATGCCTGGCCTCCCAGCAGCTGGCCCACCGGCACGGACCAGGCTTCCTCGCGCCACGCGCTTTCGGTCCCGGCGGGAGAACGCCGTCGGCTGACCACCATCCTGAGACCGACACGGCGGGGCGACCGCCGGGCCGAACGCGTCACCGTCCGCTCGTTCGGCCCTCTCGGGCTTGCTGCACGGCAAGGGAATCACGAGGTCCCGTGGTCGGTTCGGGTCCTGCCTCCCTTCACCAGCCGGAAGCATCTGCCGTCCCGCCTCGCCAGACTCCGCGAGCTCGACGGCCGCACCAGTGTCCTCACCCGTGGCGAAGGCACGGAATTCGACAGCCTGCGTGCCTATGTGCCGGGTGACGAC
This sequence comes from Streptomyces sp. NPDC048295, assembly GCF_040652135.1. Lineage (NCBI taxonomy): Bacteria > Bacillati > Actinomycetota > Actinomycetes > Kitasatosporales > Streptomycetaceae > Streptomyces > Streptomyces sp. NPDC048295. The sequence continues at coordinate 901 of NZ_JBEZLL010000010.1, read as the reverse complement.
ACCCGCTCCATCGACTGGCGAGCCACCGCGCGTCAATCCGCCGTAGCGGTACGTACGTGGCGTCCCGAGCGGGACCGTCACATCCTCGTCGTCTTGGACACCGGCCGTACCTCGGCGGGGCGTGTCGGTGACGTGCCCCGTCTCGATGCCTCTCTGGACGCGGCCCTGCTGCTCACCGCCCTTGCCACTCGCGCGGGCGACCGCGTGGATCTACTCGCTTACGACCGCCGCATCCGCGCACAGGTCCAGGGCCGGTCGGCAGGAGAGGTCCTGGCGGCCATGGTGAACGCCCTGGCGCCCATCGAGCCGGCACTCGTGGAGACCGATGCCCGAGGTCTCTCCGCCGCCGTGCTCGCCGGTGCGCCTCGTCGCTCCCTCATCGTGCTTCTCACGGGCCTGGATGCAGCCCCGGTCGAAGAAGGTCTGCTCCCTGTACTCCGTCGTCTGACCCAGCGCCATACCGTGCTGGTGGCTTCGGTGGCGGATCCGCACGTCGAGCAGATGGCAAGTGCGAGGGGCACAGTGGACGCGATCTACGAAGCTGCCGCGGGGGAACAGGCACAGGCGAGGCGGATCCGCACTGCCGAGCAGCTCCAACGGCACGGCGCGGTGGTTGTCGACGCCACTCCGGGCAACCTCGCTCCTGCCCTTGCCGATGCCTACCTCGCCCTCAAGGGCGCAGGGCGGCTCTGACGCAACCCACGGCCACGAACTATCAAGCCTTCATTGGGGAAAGGGCTTGCCATCTCCTCATAAACGCAGAAAAGCCCCGTGCCACAAGGGCACGGGGCTTTCCCGTAAAAGGAGTTCGGCGGCGTCCTACTCTCCCACAGGGTCCCCCCTGCAGTACCATCGGCGCTGAAAGGCTTAGCTTCCGGGTTCGGAATGTAACCGGGCGTTT